>JANOER010000085.1:0-7886 GCA_031441285.1 Rhodobacterales bacterium | reverse complement strand
GCCGCCTTCGGCCCAGTTGGCGGTCATTTCCGCAAGGTCAGTGACCAGAAGGTCAGTCGCCGCCTGAAGGTAGGCCGCGCGGCGGTCGCAGTTGCCCATCGTGCAGCCATCGGCCTGCACGAAGTCGGTGAAGCTGCGCGCGCCCGCCCCCGGTCCGGTGCCGTTCAGGTCCTGGCCCCACAGCAGGAATTCGATCGCATGGTAGCCCGAAGCGACGTTGGCTTCGATACCGTCGGCCTCGTGCAGGGTGGTGGCGATCAGGTCCGGGGTGATGCTGGTGGCGTCGATGTCGGTGCCGGAGAGGGTGAACCGCGGCGAGGCGATCACGTTCAGAAGAGCGAAGCCGTTGTCCTCGCTGACCACAGAGTCGGTCGCGACATAGTCGATCAGCCCCTCGTCCAGCGGCCAGGCGTTCACGCGGCCTTCCCAATCGTCGACGATGGGGTTGCCGAAGCGGAAGGCCTCGGTCTGCTGATAGGGCGCCCGCGCGGCGATACAGGCCACGCGCGCGGCAGACAAGGTGTCGTCCGACGGGGTGGCGATCAGGGAGGCAACGGCGGCTTGCAAGGCCTGCGCGGTGGTCAGGCTGTCACCGTAAGCGGCAAGGGCGATGTCGGCGTAGGTCTGCGTCACGTCCTCGGGGGTCGCGGCAAGGGCCGGTGTCGCGCCAAGGAGAAGGGCGGCAAGGGTGCGGTGCATGAAAAGGCCTTTCCAGAGGGGTCGCCGAATAGTTGAGCGAAACACTTGGATTTGTAAAGTCCGATTCTTTTAGTCAGAAATGCGGACGCGTCGGGCAGCTTTTCAGGGGCCGCTCATCGCACCCTTGCGGGCGCTCATCGCTGGGTTGGTCAGCGATGACCGACCGCAAGGAAGGGAAGATCGGTGCCTAGGGCAAGGTCGCGATCAGGGCGCGCGCGGCTCTGGCCGGGTCCGGAGCCTGCCAGATCGGGCGGCCGACAACGATGTGGTCGGCGCCGTCCGAAATGGCCTGGAACGGGGTGGCGGTCCGCTTCTGGTCTCCGGTTGCAGCCCCTGCGGGCCGGACACCCGGGGTGACGATCAGCTTGCCCCTAGCCTCGGGCAGCGCGCGGATCATGGCGGCCTCTTGCGGGCTGGCGATGACCCCGTCTGCCCCGGCCTCCAGCGCGCGGGCGGCGCGTTCCAGGGTGATCTCGTGGATATCGCCGGGCCGGATCAGGTTGGCGTCAAGGTCGGCCCGGTCAAGCGACGTCAGGATCGTGACCGCAAGGATCTTCAGCCCGGTTCCGCCCCTGCCCGCCGCAGCGGCGCGGACGACCTGGGGGTCGCCGTGGACGGTCAGGAAATCGAGGTCGAACTGCGCCAGCCCGCGCACCGCCGCTTCGACCGTAGCACCGATGTCGAACAGCTTGAGATCGAGGAACACACGCTTGCCCTGCTCGTGCTTCAGCTCGTTCGCCAGCGCAAGGCCGCCGCCGGTCAGCATGCCAAGCCCGATCTTGTAGAACCCGGCGGCATCGCCGATCCGGGCGACCAGATCAAGTCCCTGGACCACGTTCGGCACATCCAGCGCGACGATCAGGCGGTCATCTGCGGTCATCGGCTGCTCCATGTCGTGGTCTGGTTGGGGATCGAGGCGGTTTGACGGGGTGGGGCGGGGCTGTCAAGACTGGGACAGGCAGAGGGCGGACGCGATGATCCTGGCATTCGATATTGGTGGCACCCGGATCCGGGCGGCGGTCTGGGGCGGGGCGGGCCTGCATGCGCTGGGCGAAGTGGCGACACCAACGGGCGACCTCCGGGCCTTTGCCGATGCGATCGGCGGGTTCGTGGTGCGCAACGTGAAGGGAATTGCGATCTCGATCGCCGGCGTGGTCGACCCGCTGACCGGCAAGGGCACGGTGGCCAACATCCCGGCGATTGACGGGCTGGCGCTGGCGCCGGTGCTGCGGCAGGTGACGGGGTTGCCGGTCCTTGTCCTGAACGATGCCGATTGCTTTGCGCTGGCCGAGGCGACGCAAGGTGCTGGGCGCGGTCGGGAGACGGTGTTTGGCGTGATCCTTGGCAGCGGCGTGGGCGGCGGCCTGGTCATCGGCGGCAAGGTGGTCAACGGCGCGGGCGGTTACGCGGGGGAATGGGGTCATGGCCCGGTGATCCGGGGCGACTTCGGCTTTCCCTGCGGCTGCGGGCAGGTGGGCTGCGTCGACACGGTCGGCGGTGCGCGCGGGCTGGAGCGTCTGCACCGGGCGCGCAGCGGGGAAATCGCCCCCGCCGAGGACATCGTCGCCGACTGGCAGGCCGGCGAGGCTTCGGCAGGTGAGACGCTGGCCTTGTGGCGCGATCTGGTCTCGGGCCCGCTGGCGATGGTCGTCAACGTCGTGGGGGCCGATATCTTGCCGGTCGGAGGCGGGCTGAGCCGTGCGCCGGGGCTGGTGGCCTATCTGGACGAAGCGGTACGGGCGCGGATCCTGCGCCGGACCGACCGGCCACTTCTGGTGCCCGCCGCCTGCGGGGCGGACGCCGGACTTCTGGGGGCGGCACTGGCAGGGGCGGCGGCATGGAGTTGACGCTGGAAGTCTGCGTCGACACGCTTGCCGGGCTGGCGGCGGCGGTCGAAGGTGGCGCGGACAGGATCGAGCTTTGCCTGGCGCTGGGCCTTGGCGGGCTGACACCCTCGGCCGGGCTGATCGCCGAAGCCGCGGGCTGCGGCGTGCCGGTCATGGTGATGATCCGGCCTCGGGCGGGGAATTTCTGCTGGTCGGGCGCAGAGCTTCGGGCAATGGAAAGGGACATCGCCACGGTGCGCGGGGCCGGCCTGGCCGGGGTCGTGCTGGGGGCGTCGCTGCCGGATGGCAGGCTGGACGTGCCGGCATTGCATCGGCTGGTTGCCGCGGCGCAGGGAAGTGACCTTACTCTGCACCGGTGCTTTGATCTGGCCCCCGACATGGGCGCAGCGCTGGAAGCGGCTGTGTCGCTGGGTTTCCGGCGGGTCCTGACCTCGGGCGGGGCGGCGACGGCGTCTGAAGGAGCCAAGCAGATTGCGGCGCTGGTTGCGCAAGCGGCGGGGCGGATTTCGGTGATGCCGGGGGCTGGCGTGACAGCGGCTGAGGCCACGGTGCTGATCGGGCTTGGCGTGCGGGAGCTGCATGGGTCATGTTCGACCAGAGTGCCGGTCGCGGGGCGCGGCGTGGATCTTGGTTTTGACCCGGCGGTCGAACGGCGGACGGATGCTGACCTGGTAGCGGCAGTGAAACGAGCGATGGGAGGGGAGCGGCAATGGACATCACCATGACCTGGGAGCGGCCCGAGGACGGGCCCGGGTCCGGGCCTCTGACCGTGGGCTGGTTCCTGGCCAACGAGAAGGGTGCCGTGCTTTTCGATCCGCCGGAACGCGTTGCCATCCGTCCGCCCAACAAGGCCCATGCCAAGTCGGCAAGCCGCTGCCCGGCGGTGATCCAGCTGGAAAGCCGGTATTTCCTGGTGAAATGCCCGTTCGATCTGCACATCGGATTCCAGCGCGACGACAAGGGCAAGGCAATTCTGGTCAACCGGGCCGGGGCGGCGAGCCCGATCCGGTCGGGCAAACTGAACGAGGTGCTGACGCTGGTAAACGAGGCTGAATGGCGATTCCCGGACCGGCCGACGGTGCAGCTGCACCTGCCCTACTGCTTCATCGCCGACGAGCCAGTCTGGATGAGCCAGCTTTCCGCCTTCGCGCATTACCGGGCCGATCCCTTGCCGGGGACAATCTTTGGCGGGCGGTTCCCGATCTCGATCTGGCCACGTCCGCTGATGTGGGCCTTCGAATGGCACGAACCGCAGAAGGATCTGATCGTGAAACGGGGCGAACCACTGTTCTACGTGCAATTCGAAGGCTTGGATCCGGGCCGCGCGGTAACGATTGTCGAGGCCGAGAAGACGCCGGAGCTGACCGCCTATCTGGAAAAGCTGTCCGGCGTCGTGAACTATGTCAATCAGACGTTCTCGTTGTTCAAGGCCGCCGAGGCGATGCGGCCGAAACGGCTTCTGGTTCCGAAGTCTCGGGACTGAGCACTTGCGCACCCTTTGCCGGCCCCGGGGGTTTCACACCCCCGGACCCCCGTGGGATGCTTGTGCAGAAAGGAAGCCAAATTTTATTCAAATTGAAAGGGTTGGCTGTTGCGAAGCATCATCGAGACCTATGCGGTGGCGACAGGTCGGATCCGTGAGGTGCTGGCCGTGGCTGGCCGGATCGAGGCACCGAACTGGGCGCCCTTTGGAGATTGGCTTTTGGTGAATGGTGAGGGGCGGCTTTACCGGGTGCCGCTGGCCGGGCCGGAATTGCTGGCGCTGGACACCGGAGCGGCGATCCGGTGCAACAACGACCATGGGCTGAGCCCCGACGGGTCAATGATCATCCTGTCCTCGCACCATGAAGGCGAGGGCTCGCAGGTCTATGTGATGCCGGTTGCGGGCGGGCGGTTGCGCAAGGTCACGCCCGAGGCGCCAAGCTGGTGGCACGGGGTATCGCCGGACGGCAAGCGCCTGGCCTATGTCGCGGCGCGGGGCGGGCGGAGGGTGGTCGACGTCTATACGATCGGACTGGACGGGGGCGAGGAGATCCGACTGACAGCAGGCGAAGGGCATTGCGACGGGACGGACTACAGTGCGGACGGGGCCAGGATCTACTATAACTGCGACCGGACCGGTCATGCCCAGATCTGGGTGATGGCCGTCGACGGATCAGGGCAGCGGCAACTTTTCGCGGATGACCGGGTGAACTGGTTCCCGCATCCCTCGCCGGACGGGAAGCATCTGGTCTACCTTGCCTATCCGCCGGGAACCCTTGGCCATCCCGCCGATCTGCCGGTGTCGCTGGTCCTGTGTGATCCGGACGGCGGCGACCGGAGGCGGGTGCGCGACTTCACCGGCGGTCAGGGCACGATCAATGTGCCAAGCTGGGCTCCGGATGGCAGCGCCTTTGCCTATATGCGCTACGAACCGTGAACCGGCCCAAGCCCTGAAAGCCGGCGCCTTTGTAGTTCGGGCAAAGGGTCATCCAGTCCGGCGGCCTGCAGGATCGGTTGCAGATGGCGCGGATCGCCCCAGACCGAGATATAGACCTCGGGCGGATAGCCGTTCGACAGATGTTCGGGGACAAGGTCGATGATCCGGACCCGCAGCGCGTCGCCATGGGCAAGCGAGGGGCTGACGATCTCTTCGGCGATCGGGCCAAGATGGCCGATCAGGCCAGGCCGGACCCGGGGGATGACACCCAGGATCGGTTGGCGAAGCCTGGCGAAAACGCCAACCTGTCCGTCCGACTTCCGGTCAAGCCAGGCGGTGTCGCCAATGGCCAGGCCGGTGCGGGCGACATGGATCACCAGCCCCTCGACCGGGGCCTTGTGGATCAGGGGGCGTTTGGCGTCAGTCATCACGGGCCTTTCCTTGGCGGACACCAAGCATGGCGGCCTGCGTCGCGGGATGGCAAGGCGTGGCGACGCTCTGTCCCTGGCGTGCGCCCGATCCTGCCGACGCGGGGGGCGGGTCTGAGCGGAGATTGGCCCAACGACCGGCAAAGGGCCGATACGGATTTCCCCCGGCGCGGGGATTGCAAAGGGCAGGGCGCGCGCCCAGATCATTCCCAAGGCCCTTGGCGGTGTGCTGGAGAACCGGGCACCGCGTGCGGGGCGCTTCAGGCAAGGAGAATGACCGATGAATTTGGAGAAATTCACGGAAAGGTCGCGCGGTTTTCTGCAAGCCGCACAGACCATCGCGATGCGGGAAAGCCACCAGCGCGTGCTGCCCGATCACCTGTTGAAAGCCTTGATGGATGACGACCAGGGTCTGGCCGCGAACCTGATCCGCAAAGCGGGAGGCGCGCCCGAGCAGGTCAATGCGGCCGTCAATGCGTCGATCACCAAGCTGCCGAAAGTGTCTGGCGGCGATGGGCAGACCTATATCGACCCCAGCCTGGTGCGCGTGCTGGACGAAGCCGAGTCGGTGGCGAAAAAGGCCGGTGACAGTTTTGTCCCGGTGGAACGCCTGCTGACCGCGCTGGCGCTGGTGAACACCCGCGCCAAGGATGCGCTGACGGCGGGGGCGGTGACCGCTCAGGGCCTGAACGCCGCCATCAATGAGGTGCGCAAGGGCCGGACCGCGGACAGCGCCAGCGCCGAGGACACGATGGAGGCGCTGGGCAAGTATGCCCGCGACCTGACCCAAGCCGCGCGGGATGGCAAGATCGACCCGATCATCGGGCGTGACGACGAGATCCGCCGCGCCATGCAGGTCTTGTCGCGCCGCACCAAGAACAACCCGGTGCTGATCGGTGAGCCGGGCGTCGGCAAGACGGCAATCGCCGAGGGCCTTGCCTTGCGCATCGTCAACGGCGACGTGCCGGAAAGCCTTCGCAACAAGAAGCTGATGGCGCTGGACATGGGCTCGCTGATCGCCGGGGCGAAGTATCGCGGCGAGTTCGAAGAGCGGCTGAAGGCGATCCTGAAAGAGATCGAGACGGCTGCGGGCGAGATCATCCTGTTCATCGACGAGATGCACACGCTGGTCGGCGCGGGCAAGTCCGAAGGGGCGATGGATGCCGCGAACCTGATCAAGCCGGCGCTGGCGCGCGGGGAACTGCACTGCATCGGCGCGACCACGCTGGATGAATACCGCAAGCATGTGGAAAAGGATGCGGCCCTCGCCCGCCGATTCCAGCCGGTGTTCGTGTCCGAGCCGACGGTCGAGGACACCATCAGCATCCTGCGCGGGATCAAGGAAAAGTACGAGCTGCACCACGGCGTGCGGATCGCGGATGCGGCGCTGGTCGCGGCCGCGACCCTGTCGCACCGCTATATCACCGACCGTTTTCTGCCGGACAAGGCGATCGACTTGATGGACGAAGCGGCCAGCCGGTTGCGGATGGAAGTGGATTCAAAGCCCGAGGAGCTTGACGCGCTGGACCGCCAGATCCTGCAGTTCCAGATCGAGTCGGAGGCGTTGAAGAAAGAGGACGACGCGGCGTCGAAGGACCGGCTGGAGAAGCTGGAAAAGGAACTGGCCGACCTGCAGCAGAAGTCGTCGGAACTGACGGCCAAGTGGCTGGCCGAGCGTGACAGTCTTGAGGCGGCACGCGGGTTGAAGGAAAAGCTTGACGTGGCCCGTGCCGAACTGGAAGTCGCCAAGCGCGAAGGCAACTTCGCCAAGGCCGGCGAGCTGCAATATGGCCGCATTCCGGAACTGGAGAAATTGCTGGCCGATGCCGAAGGCCGCGAGGGCGAGGCGCTGGTCGCCGAAGCCGTGCGGCCCGAGCAGATTGCCGAGGTGGTCGAACGCTGGACCGGTATCCCCACGACCAAGATGCTGGAAGGCGAACGCGAGAAGCTTCTGAAGATGGAGGACGCGCTTGCCGCCCGCGTTGTGGGCCAGCAGGCGGCGGTGGGCGCGGTGTCGCGCGCGGTGCGGCGGTCGCGCGCCGGGCTTTCGGACGAAAACCGGCCGCAGGGGTCGTTCCTGTTCCTTGGCCCGACCGGTGTTGGCAAGACCGAGCTGACCAAGGCACTGGCCGAGTATCTTTTCGACGATGACAGCGCGATGGTCCGCATCGACATGTCCGAGTTCATGGAAAAGCATTCGGTCAGCCGGCTGATCGGCGCGCCTCCGGGCTATGTCGGCTATGACGAAGGCGGCGTTCTGACCGAGGCGGTGCGGCGCAGGCCCTATCAGGTGGTGCTCTTCGACGAGGTGGAAAAGGCGCACCCCGATGTGTTCAACGTGCTTCTGCAGGTGCTGGACGATGGCCGGCTGACCGACGGACAGGGCCGGACGGTCGACTTCCGGCAGACGCTGATCATCCTGACCTCGAATCTTGGGGCGCGGGCCCTGTCCGAACTGCCCGACGGCGCGGACGTATCAGCCGCAAAGGCCGA
>JANOER010000084.1:0-7596 GCA_031441285.1 Rhodobacterales bacterium | reverse complement strand
GGGGGGGGTCGGGCTTCCGCTTGCGGGGTTGCGCGGCTGAGTGGCCACGGGGGGGGGTTCCACCCCCCCCCACCCCCGTGGGATATTTGGGCAAAGATGAAAGCCCGTCAGTCCTGGGCGCGCAGGGCTCGGGCCGGGCGCACCGACAAGGGCCTGAGTGCGAAGGCGAGACCGGCCAGAAGTGTCGCCAGCACCCCACCGATAACGATGCCAAGGGCCGAGACCGGCTCGAACCGGTAGGTGCTGTCCATCACGAAGACCATCACCGCCCAGCCCGCGATGCCGCCCGCGATCACGGCCACGGTGCCGGCCGCAGCGCCCATCAGGGCCGAGCGCAGCGCGAAGCTGGCAAGGATCTTCGCCCGCGTGGCCCCAAGGGTCTTGAGGATCGCGGCTTCGTAGATCCGGGCGCGTTCGCCCGCCGCCGCAGCCCCGATCAGCACCATGAACCCGGTGACAAGCGTGCCGGCCGCCGCCCAGGCGGTGGCGGTGGCGATGGCGGACAGGGCTTCGGCCACCCGGTCCACCGCCTCGCGGATCCGGATCGCGGTGATGTTGGGCCAGGTTTTCGTCACATCGCGCAGGATCGCCGCCTCGGCCTCGGGCGGGGCGTAGACGGTGGCGATGTGGGTATGCGGCGCGCCGGCAAGGGCCGAGGGGTTGAGCGTCATCACGAAGCCCATCCCGGCGTTGGAAAAGTCGACCTCGCGGAACGAGGTCACCGTCGCGGTCAGGTCGCGGCCAAGGATGTTGACGGTCATCGTGTCGCCAAGGGTCAGCCCCATCTCGGCGGCCTCTTCGGCGGCGAAGCTGATCTGCGGGTCGCCGGCATAGTCGGCGGGCCAGAAACTGCCGTCGGTGATCCGGGTCTTTGGCCCCGGTTCGGCGGCATAGGTGATGCCCCGGTCGCCACGCACGACCCAATGGTCACCGGCAGCCTCACGCGCGGGGCGGCCGTTGATCTGCGTAATGACGCCGCGCAGCATCGGGGCGGTTTCCACCTCGGTCACCGCCGGGTCATTGGTCACGCGGGCAAGGAACGGGTCAAGCTGGTCGGGCTGGATGTCGACGAAAAAGAAGGCCGGGGCACGGGTCGGCAGATCGGTCGCGATGGCCTGACGCAGGTTCCAGTCGATCTGCCCGACCGCCGCCAGCACCGAAAGCCCAAGGCCCAGCGACAGGATGACGGGAGCTGCGTCCGACCGCGGGGCGCCGATGGCCCCAAGGGCCGCGCGCAGCGCCGGGCGGCCGCGCGTTGCCCCGGTGCGGGCCAAGCGGCGGGCGGCGCGGCGCAGTCCCGCGGCGGCAAGGGTCAGGATCACCAGCGCGCCAAGGATGCCCCCCGCGGCACCCAGGGCAAGTTCGGGAATGCCGGACAGCCAGGTCGCGCTGCCGATCAGCACCAGCGCAAGGCCTGCAAGCGCCAAGAGGTAACGCCGGCGCGGCCAGGTCCGTGTGCCCTCGCCCCCGCGGTAAAGCGCTGCGGGGCGGATGCGTTCAGAGCGGGCCAGCGGCAGAAGCGTGAAGATCAGAGCCGAAAGCGCGCCATAGAAGGCGGCCTCGACCAAAGCCATCGGCGACAGGCGGATGGTCGCGGGAAAGGGCAGCGACGCCTCGATCAGCGGGGCGGCCAGCACCGGGACGACTGCGCCAAGCGCCAGGCCGATCAGGATGCCCAGCGCAGACAGCAGGGCCGTTTGCCACAGATAGATGCGGAAGATCAGCCCCCCCTCGGCGCCAAGCGTCTTCAGGGTGGCGATGGTTTCGGTCTTGGTATCCAGATAGCTGCGGATCGCCGCCGAGATGCCGACGCCGCCCACCGCAAGGCCGGCAAGGCCGACAAGGACCAGAAAGCTGCCAATCCGGTCGACAAAGGCCTCGATCCCCGGGGCGGCGTTGCGGCTGTCGCTCCAGCGCATGCCCTTGTCGCGGAACTGCGTTTCGGACCTGTCCTCCAGCGCCTCAAGGTCGCTGCCGGGCGGAAGGGTCATCCGGTAGCGCGTCTCGAAAAGCGAGCCCGCGGTCAAAAGGCCCGAGGTCGCAAGCGCCTTGGTCCGGACCACCGTGCGGGGGCCGAGGGCAAAACCGGTCGAGGCCGAGTCGGGCTCGCGGACCAAAGCTGCGGCCAGGCGGAAGTCTTGCGTGCCAAGACGGAAGCTGTCGCCGATGGTCAGACCAAGCCGGTCGATCAGCACCGGATCCATCAGCGCGCCGGGCAGGCCGTCCCGGTCGGCCAGAGCTTCGGAGACCGGGATCGCAGGGTCAAGCATCGCGGCGCCGGTCAGGGGCCAGCCCTCATCCACCGCCTTGACCTGAGTGAGGGCCTGGTCGGTGTCGATCAGGACCATCGAGCGGAAATCGTAGACCTCCGAAACCCGGCTCGCGATCTCGTCCATGTAGGCGCGTTCGCCATCATCGGCAGCGCGGTAGGTGAAGCGCATTTCAGCGTCACCGCCAAGGATGACCGCGCCCTGATCGGTCAGGCCCTGTTGGATGCCGGTGCGAAGGGTGCCGACCGCCGCGATGGCAGCAACGCCAAGGGCAAGGCAGGCGAGGAAGACGCGGAAGCCCCGGAGGCCGCCGCGCAGCTCGCGCCGGGCGATCGTCAGGGCCAAGGTTGAACGGGGGCTCATTCCGCCGCGGCCTTGAGTTCGGGGGCAAGCAGGCCATCGTCAAGGCGGATCACCCGGTCGCAGCGGGCGGCAAGTTCGGGCGCATGGGTGACAAGGACAAGTGTGGCCCCGTGACGGTCGCGCAGGCCGAAAAGCAGGTCCATGATCGCCTGCCCGTTCACCCCGTCAAGGTTGCCGGTCGGTTCATCCGCCAGCAGGATCGCCGGCCGTGGCGCGGCGGCACGGGCAAGGGCGACGCGCTGCTGTTCGCCACCTGACATCTGCGAGGGGTAGTGGTGCATGCGGGAGCCAAGGCCCACAGCGGCCAGCTCTGCCTCGGCGCGGGGGAAGGCATCCGTCACGCCGGCGAGTTCGAGGGGCAGCGCCACATTCTCCAGCGCGGTCATCGTCGGAATGAGGTGGAAGGATTGGAACACAACCCCCATATTCCCCCGACGGAAGCGGGCAAGCGCGTCTTCGTCCATCGGCGTCAGATCCTGGCCCAAGGCCAGAACCCTGCCGCCGGTGGCACGCTCCAGCCCGCCCATGAGCATGAGGAGCGATGACTTGCCCGACCCCGACGGACCGACCAGGCCGACCGTTTCACCTTTGTGGATCGAAAGGGTGATGCCCTTCAGGATCTCGACCGGACCGGCATTGCCGGCAAGGGTCAGCCGCGCATCAGTCAGCGCAAGGATTTCGTCAGACTGCGGGGGGGGCATCAAGGGGTTCCTTCGGGCAACGGCCCTTGTGGCATATGGCGCAATCCCGGCGATGCGCAATGGTCTCGCGCTGTCGTTACTGCTGGGCGGGGCGGCGATGGCCGAGCCGGTGACGGTCGTGGCGCTGGGCGACAGCCTGACGGCGGGCTATGGCCTTGCCGACCAGACGCAAGGGCTGGTGCCGCAGCTGCAAGGCTGGCTGACGGCAAAGGGCCATGACGTGGTGGTGCAGAATGCCGGTGTGTCGGGGGATACGACGGCGGGGGGTCTTTCGCGGATCGGCTGGGCGCTGGGACCGGAAGCCGATGCGCTGATCGTGACGCTGGGCGGCAATGACCTTCTGCGCGGGATCGACCCTGCATCAAGCCGCGCAAGCCTGGACGGCATTCTGAAAGAGGCCGACGCGCGGGGGCTGCCGGTCCTTCTGGTGGCGATGAAGGCGCCGGGGAATTTCGGGCCCGACTACAAGGCCGCCTTCGATGGGATGTTTCGCGACCTGTCCGTGCAGTACGGCACCGTGCTGGCCGAGGATTTCTTCGCGGGCCTGCGCGCGGCGGGGGCTGATCCGGGCGATCCGGCCTCGCTGGCGGCCTGGATGCAGGCGGATGGCATTCATCCGAACCCCGAGGGGGTGAAGCTGATCGTCGAAGGGCTGGGGCCGAAGGCGGAAGAGCTTCTGGCGATGATCGGCGGGTAGCCAGGACCAAATTCCTTCGAAGGAATTTGCAAGACTTTTCGAAAAGTCTTGCGCCCAGCGCGGCGGGAGGTGCCGCGCCTAATGCCCCAGAATCTGGCTGAGGAACAGCTTGGTCCGGTCGCTTTTCGGATTGCTGAAGAATTCCTTCGGCTCGTTCTGCTCGACGATCTGGCCCTGATCCATGAAGATCACCCGGTTCGCCACCGCCTGGGCAAAGCCCATCTCATGCGTGACGCAGATCATCGTCATGCCTTCCTGGGCAAGCTGGATCATGGTGTCGAGCACCTCCTTGATCATCTCGGGGTCAAGGGCAGAGGTCGGCTCGTCGAACAGCATGATGCGCGGCTTCATGCACAAGCTGCGCGCGATGGCCACGCGCTGCTGCTGGCCGCCGGACAACTGGCCGGGGTACTTCTGCGCCTGCTCGGGGATTTTCACCTTCTGCAGGAAGTACATCGCGGTTTCCTCGGCCTCTTTCTTCGGAACCTTGCGGACCCAGATCGGCGCGAGGGTCAGGTTCTCCAGGATCGTGAGATGCGGGAACAGGTTGAAGTGCTGGAACACCATCCCGACCTCGGACCGGACCTTGTCGATGTTTTTCAGGTCGTTGGTCAATTCCGTCCCGTCCACCACGATCTGGCCCTGCTGGTGTTCCTCCAGCCGGTTGACGCAACGGATCAGGGTGGATTTGCCCGACCCCGACGGCCCGCAGATCACGATCCGCTCGCCCCGCTGGACGGTCATGTTGATGTCGCGCAGGACGTGGAACGTGCCATACCACTTGTTCATGCCCGTGATCTGGATCGCGACCTCGTCCGAGACCTGCATTTTCGCTGCGTCTGCCATGTTATGTCCTTACCGATGGTCGGTCTTGAGCTTCTTTTCCAGATACATCGAGTATCGGGACATTCCGAAGCAGATGACGAAGAAGATGGCGCCAACGAAGATGTAGGGCTCCCAGTAGATGCCCTTCCAGTCGATGTCGGCGCGGACGATCTGGGTGATGCCCTTCAAGGGATCCATCAGGCCGACGAAGGCCACCAGAACGGTATCCTTGAACAGGCCGATGAAGGTCGAGACGATGGCCGGGATCGACACTTTCAGCGCCTGGGGCAGGATGATCAGCCGCTGCGCGCGCCAGTAGTCAAGGCCCAGCGCATCCGCCGCCTCATACTGACCGCGCGGCAGGGCGGCAAGGCCACCCCGGATCACCTCGGCCAGGTAGGCGGCGGAAAAGAAGGTGACCAGGATGATCACCCGCAGGATGATGTCGAAGTTCGTGCCCGGCGGCAGGAAGTACTGCAAGAGAAGCGAGGCGGTGAAGAGCAGCGTGATCAGCGGCACGCCCCGGATGAATTCGATGAACCCGACCGAAAGCGTCTTGACGATCGGCATGTCGGACTGACGCCCAAGGGCCAGCAGAATGCCGATCGGCAGGGAAAAGCTGATCCCGGTAACCCCGATGACGATGGCCAGAAGGAACCCGCCGAACTGGTCGGAATTGACCGCCTGGATGCCAAGCGGCAGGACCGACTGCAGGGCACCGACCACGGGGCCTTCCATGTAAAGCCACCACAGCACCGCGGCCAGGACGCCCGCCCCTGCGGCAGGCGACAGGCCGACAACCGGCGAGGCCAGCCGGAAAACGCCGTAAAGGATGCCGAAGCCCCCCATTGCGACAATCGGCGTCCAAAGCGACCCGCCCCACAGCAGCCAGAAGCACAGGGCCGGATAGATCAGGGTGAACCACAAAAGCTGTCCGGGCCGCAGTTGCGCCAGCGCCAGCAGGCCCGCGACCAGAACTGCCGCAAGAGCAAAGGCCGCAATCGGTGCCGCAGCCAGCCAGAGGGTGACCAGAAGGAACAGCGCGACCCCGCCCAGAAGGATGCCAAGCTTCCGTGACTGGCCCGAGAACAGGACAGGACCAAGCGCCGCGAACAGCAAGCCAAAGGCCAGGATCGGCCGCCACCACAGGTCCGGCGGGTAGAAACCGAAGATGAAGGCCCCCCACCATTCGCGGATCATCGCCCAGCAGGCGCCGGTTGCCCCCTCGCCGGCGCTGGCCGCGACGATCGCGCGGCATTCGGACAGGGATCCGGCGGTCCAGACCGAATTCAGCCACCAGGGCAGCGCCGAGGACACAAGCATGTAGATCGCCGCAAGCCCAAAGAGCGTGAGCGCGATGTTGAACGGCGTCGAGAACAGGTTCTCGCGCAGCCATTTCACCGCGCCGCGTTCGGTCATCGGCGGCTGCAATGGCGGCAGCATCTCGGTGCGGGCAAAGTTCTGGTCCATCTTAGCGCGCCTTCAGCTGGACGGAGTTGTTGTACATGTTCATCAGCGTCGAGATCGTAAGGCTGATCGACAGATAGATCAGCATCATCAGAAGCATGCATTCCAGCTCGCGTCCGGTCTGGTTCAGGGTGATGCCGCCCAGCGTCCCGCGCAGGTCAAGATAGCTGACCGCGATGCCCAGCGAGGTGTTCTTGGTCAGGTTCAGGAACTGGCTGATCAGGGGCGGGATGATCACGCGCAGCGCCTGCGGCAGGATCACCAGGCTCATCGTGCGACCGGGGCGCAGGCCCAGCGCGAAGGCGGCCTCGGACTGGCCCCGGCTGATGGCCTGGATACCGGCGCGGACGATCTCGGCGATGAAGGCGGCGGTATAAAGCGTCAGCGCGATCAGAAGGGCAGTGAAGCTGTGCGCGATCAGGATGCCGCCGGCAAAGTTGAAACCCTTGAGCGTGGGAAGCTCCAGATGGAAACCCATCGCGACCAGCAGCACGACAATCGGCGCGAAAAGCACCAGAAGTGACTTCCACCAGGTCACGGGCCGTTGCCCGGTCGATTCCTGGATCGCGCGGGCCGAGGCCAGGATGCGGCGGTTGACCCAGACCGATCCGGCAATCACCGCGATGACGGCCAGCAGCGTCAGGCTCAGCGACATGAAGCCAAGGTCGATTGCCCCAAGCCCGCGTTCGAACAACGGAGAGGGGATGTTCGTGCCCCGGTTGGTCACCGCCACCGTGTCAGCGAACATCATCGCGGCCATGGGCGCCTCGCCCGCGGCAATCATCGCGTCAGTGACCTTGAAATCCCTGGGCTGCGGCGTGGTCTCCGACAGGATCACGTAGGTAAGCAGAATCCACAGCAAAAGCGGCACGTTGCGGAACATCTCGACGTAGACGGTCATCAGCCGGCTGACGAGCCAGTTCTTCGACAGCCGCAGGACGCCGATGATAACGCCGAGGATCGTCGCGAAGATGCAGCCGAAGAAGGCCACGACCAGCGTGTTGATCAGGCCGACAAGAAGCGCGCGAAAATGGGTGCTGTCGTTGGTGTAGGGGATCAGCTGCTGACCGATGTCATAGCCCGCGCGCTGCCACAGGAAACCGAAGTTGAACTGCTTTCCCCGCGCTTCCAGGTTCTGCACGGTGTTGTTCAGAAGCCAGGCCACGGCCAGGCCGAACAGCACCAGCACCACGATCTGGATCGTGTAGGACCGGTAGCGCGTATCGTAGACCAGCATCGAAAGCCGAAAACCGTCTTTCGGCACGTCCGTTGC
>JANOER010000083.1:0-20874 GCA_031441285.1 Rhodobacterales bacterium | reverse complement strand
GACCCGCTTCCAGCGCACCGCGGACAGATCGCCGCCCACATAGTCGGCCAACGGCGCGGGCAGGTTGCCGGCTGCAACCCGAGGCGCGCGCTGCGATACTTGCGGCTGGTCGTCAAGCCGCGCCAGCGCCGCCGCAAGGGCTGCCTCGCCCATCGCGATTTCCTCGATGTCCTCGATCAGGGCCCCGCCGACGGCATCGTGGGACGCCAGACGCGCGCGGCAGTCGTCGCACATCGACACGTGGGTCGCCACGATCAGGCTGAACGCCTCGGGCAATTGTCCTGCCGCATAGCCCAACAAGAGCTGTTCCGACAAATGGTGGCGTATCGTCATGTCTGTCCCGTCCTTCACGTCATGTGGTGGCGCAGCTTGTCCAGCGCCAACCGGATGCGCGACTTGATCGTGCCCAGGGGCAGCCCGGTTTCGGCGGCAATCTCGCTGTGCGAGATGTCGCCGAAATAGGCCCGTTCGATCAGCTTTCGCTGTTTGTCCGGCAGGCTTGCCAAGGCGCGGCCCAGCCGGTCGGTTTCTTCCTGGGCTACCATTGCCTCGGCCTGGTCAGGCTCGGGCTGGGGTCCCCAATCCAGTTCTTCGGGCTCGGCGCGACGGGCTTTGCGCAGCGCGTCGATCCGTTTGTTCCGTGCGATGGTGAAGACCCAGGTCGCCACCGATGCCCGCGCGGGATCAAAGAGATGCGCCTTCTGCCACAGCGTCGCCATAACCTCTTGCGCACATTCCTCGGCGAGTGCCGCGCTTGCGCCTGACTTCATCAGGAACGCCTTCACCCGTGGAGCGAAATGGCGAAAGAGCGCCGCGAAGGCTGCCCTGTCCTGAAAGTCGCGCACCCGCACCAGCAAGCCCGCCCAATCCGCCTTGTCCGTCCCGTCGCCCAAGACCAGTTCCTTATTCCGGGGCAGTTTCATCAGTGCCGCTGCACCCGTGGGTTGCTGCGGGCTGAGTCGCTCCGTCATAACGGGTCTGGCCACGTCTAGCATCATGGAACTTTTACGCACCCCGGTCCCGACTGGATCACCTCGGCGAATTTGCCCTTCACCGGACCCTGTCGGAAGAGGCGGATCAGCCGGAAAACCTGTCACGCCACGACTGTCAACTCTGTTTGACAGCGCGCTTTCTGCTCTGTCAGGGTGATCCGCCGGAGACGGGCGTGCGTATGCTCTATGTTCCTGACATGAAAGCCCGCTGAATGCCGTTCGAGACCCTGGGCCAGGCCCCCCGCCGCATCGCAGTCATCGGGGGGGGGATTTCGGGGATGGCGGCGGCAAATCTTCTGGCCCAGACCCACTCTGTAGTTCTCTATGAAGCTGAGCCCCGGCTTGGCGGGCACGCCCGGACCGTGATCGCCGGGAAGCGGGGGGATCAGCCCGTCGACACTGGTTTCATCGTGTTCAACCGGGTGAACTATCCGCATCTTGTGCGGCTGTTTGAAAAGCTGGGTGTCCCGATCACGGCCAGCACAATGAGCTTCGGAGCCTCGATCAAGGGGGGGCGGCTGGAATACGGCCTTGCATCGGTGGACGCGATCTTTGCCCAGCGCAAGAACGCGCTGGACCCGCGTTTCCTGCGGATGTTGGGTGACATCGTGCATTTCAACCGCAACGCCGAAGCCGTGGCAAGCGACCCCGCCATGACCATCGGCCAGCTTCTGGGCCGCTTGCGCACCGGGGACTGGTTCCGCGACCACTACATCACGCCCTTCTCGGGCGCGATCTGGTCCACGCCGACCCGGGGCATCCTCGATTTCCCGGCTCAGGCGCTGGTGCGGTTCTTCCGCAACCACGCGCTTCTGGGCTACGAAGGCCAGCACCAATGGTACACGGTCACGGGTGGCTCGGTCGAATATGTCCGCCGCCTGCAATCGGCGCTGCTGACCCAGGGCGTCGACATCCGCACCGCCACCCCGGTGGCCGGCGTCCGCCGCGAGGCGGGGTCCGTGCTGGTGCGCGCCACGGGCGCCGAGTGGGAGCTGTTTGACGACATAATCTTCGCCACCCATTCCGACCAGGCGCTGCGCCTCTTGTCCGACCCGACCGCGCACGAGACCCAGTCCCTGTCCGCCATCCGCTATCAGCCGAACGAGGCGGTCCTCCATTCCGACGCCTCGCTGATGCCCCGGTCGCGCAAGGTCTGGTCGTCATGGTCCTACGTCGAACCGAAGTCCGGGGCCGGCGACCGGATCGATCTGACCTACTGGATGAACTCGCTGCAACCCATTCCGCAGGACGACCCCTTGTTCGTCACCCTGAACACCAGCCGGCCGATCCGCGAAGATCTTATCCATGACGTCAACACCTTCCACCATCCGGTGTTCGACGTGGCGGCCTTTGCCGCGCAGGACCGGCTGCGGATGCTGAACGGCGCGCGCAACACCTGGTTCTGCGGGGCCTGGATGCGCAACGGGTTCCACGAAGACGGCTTTGCGTCGGCCGTCGACGTGGTCCACGCGCTGGCCGAACGGCACAGCACGCGCGTGGCCGCCTGATGCGGGTGCAGCGGATCCGGGCCGAAACCTTCCACGGTCGCAAGGGCCCGGTGAAGAACGCCTTCCGCTATTCGGTCGATTATGTGCTGGCCGACCCCGACCGGACCGAGGCTCCCCGCCTCTTTTCCCGCAACCGCGGCAACCTGATGTCGCTGCACGACGCCGACCATGGCGGCGCTCCGGGGCAGGGCCGGGGCGCGCCCTGGGCACGCGAAGTGCTGGCCGCGCACAAGCTTGCCGCCGACCGGGTGCTGCTTCTGGCCCAGCCGCGGCTTCTGGGCCATGTCTTCAACCCTGTCGCCTTCTGGCTGGCTTACGACCATGTGGGTCACCTGCGCGCGGTGATCGCCGAGGTGACGAACACCTACGGCGACCGGCATTCCTATCTTTGCCACCGCAAGGACCGCGCACCGATCACGCGCGAGGACACGATCAGCGCGCGGAAGATCTTCCACGTCTCGCCGTTCCAGCCGGTGAACGGCAGCTACACCTTCCGCTTCGACATCCGCCCCGACCGGATCGGGATCTGGATCGACTACACCACCGAAGGCGGAGGCCTGTTCACCAACTTCGTCGGCCCGCGCGCGGCACTTACCAACACCGGCATTCTTGCCTCCGCCATCCGCCGCCCCTTCGGATCACGCCGGGTGCTGGCGCTGATTCACTGGCAGGCAATGAAACTGTGGCTGAAGAAGGTGCGCTTCCATTCTCGCCCCGTGCCACCCAAGGAAGACGTCTCGCAATGAGTCCGCACGCTGGCGTGCCGGCGTCGGGCAGCGGTCGCCTTGTCCTTCGCTTTTGCCCAAGTATCCCCGCCGGAGGCACCTTGCCTTGGCCGGTCGCACGCACGCCCGGCAGGGCAGGACATCCCGGCGAGGAATACATCCGTCCGAATGCCTGCCACCAAACCGGCAGCACCGCCGCAGCGCTTCCATGAGCGACCGCCTGCCCGCCTGGTCGCTTTTCGCGGCGCTTATCGCCACGGCCGGACTGCCGATCTACATCCATGCGCCCAAGTTCTATGTCGACAGCTACGGGGTCACGCTGGCCTCGATGGGGTTTGTGCTGGCCGCTCTGCGCCTGATCGACGTGGTGCAGGATCCGCTTCTGGGCTGGCTGGCCGAGGCGACCCGACCCCGCCGCCGCCACGGCGTGGCGATCGCCGTGCTGATCATGGTGCTGTCGCTGGCGGCGCTTTTCGCCGTGACCCCGCCGATCGCTCCGCTTTGGTGGTTCGCGCTATGCCTGACCGGTCTGTTCAGCGCCTTTTCCTTCCTCACCATCTGCTTTTACGCCGAAGGCGTCGGCAAGGCGGAAACCCTTGGGCCCTCCGGTCATATCCGCCTTGCCGGCTGGCGTGAGGGCGGGTCGCTGCTTGGCGTCTGTCTGGCCGCCGTTGCCCCCGTGGCCCTTGCCCCCCTGACCGGCCAGCCGTTTGCGCTGTTCGCCCTGCTTTTCGCCGGCCTTGCCGTCGCCGCGACCCTGGCCATGCGGCATCAGTGGCAGGGGCGCGCGGGCACTCCCGCGCCGAACCCGGTCGATCTCTTTCGCCCCGTTCTTGCCGATCCGCTGGCCCGTCGCCTGCTTCTGATCGCACTGCTGAACGCAGCACCGGTTGCTGTCACGTCAACCCTGTTCCTGTTCTTCGTCGAAAGCCGCCTGCAGCTTCCCGGCTGGGAAGGCCCGCTGCTTCTCCTTTTCTTCCTGTCCGCAGCGCTTTCCACCCTGGCGTGGAGCGGCCTTGCCCGCCGCTTCGGTGCGCGCCCGGTGCTTCTGGCCGCGATGAGCCTTGCGATCGTTGCCTTCCTCTGGACTCTCACCCTTGGTACCGGAGACGGCCTGGCCTTCGCGCTGATCTGCATCGCCTCGGGGGCAGCACTTGGTGCGGACATGACGCTGTTGCCCGCGATCTTTGCCCAAAGGCTGGCGGTGCTTGGCACGTCCGAGGCCGCCGCCTTCGGTCTGTGGTCTTTCGTGTCGAAGCTTTCGCTGGCACTTGCTGCCCTGACGATCCTGCCGGCCCTGGACATGGCGGGCTTCCAGCCGGGGCTCGACAACGGCCAGAACGCGCTTTGGACGCTGACAGTGATCTATGCGGCCCTGCCTTGCGTATTGAAAGTGACAGCCATTGTGCTGCTTGCCATGACCCGATTGCCAGAGCCCGTGAAAGGAGCCGCCCCGTGACCGACATTCTTGCAGCCCTTCTGGGTGCCTTCGTCATCCTGGCGCTTTTGGCGGCGCGCAGCCGGCTGGCGACGTTTCGGGCACAGGCCCCGGCCGACTATGCCGGACTTGGTCCGGCGTTCGATCTGCGCCGCCATCTGTCCGGGCCGATCCTCTGCGAAGGCATGATCTTCGGGCCAACCGGCCGGGTCACCTCGCGGTTTGTCGCCGACATGGAGGGCAAGTGGGACGGCAACACCGGCACCCTGTCCGAGGTCTTTCGCTATGACAGTGGCGCTGTCCAGCACCGCGCCTGGACACTCGCGCTGGGCAACGCCGGCGACATCACCGCGACCGCAGCAGATGTCGTCGGCATAGGCACCGGCCGCGCCGAAGGTCCGGGCGTCATGCTGCGCTACCGCATCCGCCTTGCGCCCGAGGCGGGCGGCCATGTTCTGGACGTGACCGACTGGATGTATCTGATGGAAAACGGCACGATCATGAACCGGTCGCAGTTCCGAAAATTCGGCATCAAGGTGGCCGAACTGGTCGCCACGATGCGCCCCGCCGGCATGATGGCCGCGCAATCCGTGCAGGAACCTGCCGCAACGCCTTTGGCCATCGCCGCAGAATGAGGGATTTCAAGGGCCGGCGTTACTGGCTGGTCGGGGCGTCGGAAGGTCTGGGCCTGGCACTCGCGCAGAAGCTTAGCGCCGCAGGGGCCGACCTGATCCTGTCCGCCCGCAGTGAAGACACCCTGCAGATAGCCGTCGCAAGCCTGCCGGGAAAAGCCATGGCCCTGCCCGTCGATGTCGGGTCGGCCGAAAGCGTCGCCAGTGCTGCGGCGCAGTTGGGCGACCTTGACGGAATGGTGTTCCTTGCCGGTGTCTACTGGCCGATGCGGGCGCAGGACTGGGATGCCAAGGCGGCCGAGACCATGGCTGACGTGAACTTCACCGGCTGCATCCGTGCCGTGGGCGCGGCCTTGCCCGGCATGGTCGCGCGGGGCCGCGGGCATCTCGTCATCACCGGCTCGCTGTCCGGCTTTCGCGGCCTGCCCGGAGCCATCGGCTACGCCGCGTCAAAAGCCGGAACAATGGTGCTGGCCGAAAGCCTGTATGCCGATCTGCGCAAGTCGGGGATCGCAGTCCAACTTGCGAACCCCGGCTTCATCCGCACCCGCCTGACCGCGAAGAACGAATTCGCCATGCCCTTCATCATGGAGCCGGAAGCCGCCGCCGACATCATGTTCCGCCACATGCAGTCCGAGCACTTCAAGATCAGCTTCCCGACGCTTTTCAGCTGGCTGTTCCGCGGCGGGCAATTCCTGCCCGACTTTCTGTACTACCGCATGTTCCCGCCCAAGGCCTGACAAACGGTCTCTGGCGGCGATCCGGAACAGAACGCATGCGCTGACGCCCGGGTGATCAAGAGTCCGGCAAGGTCCGCCGAAGATGGATCAGCGTCAGAAAGACTGGTGCCCCTGGGCCTGTTTCCGGGACGCCGTGAGAAGCCAGTCCATGAACAAGGGCGCATCGGCATGGTGGCTGTTTCCCGCCGGCTGGATCATGTGGAAAGCCTCGTCAATCGGCACGGCAAGGGTGAAGGGCGCGATCAGACGGCCCGTGGCCAAGGCATGGCTGGCAAGGGAACTGCGCCCAAGGGCCACGCCGCCGCCTTGCGCTGCCAGCTCGAACGCGGTCAAGGTCGTGTCCAGATGCAACCCCGACCCCGCATCCACCGCTTCGGCCCCGGCGGCCTTCAGCCATATCCCCCAGCCCTCGTGATAGCCCAGCACATGAAGCAGCCGGTGGCGGCGCAGGTCGCCGGGCGCTTCCAGGTCAGGCAGACCCGGGGCGCACAGCGGGGTGAGGCTTTCCCGCGTCAACCGATGACTGTTGAACCCCGGCCAGTTGCCGGAGCCATACCGGATGTCCAGGTCGAAAGCCTTGGCATCGAAGTCCTCGTTCCAGACGCTGGACAACAGGCGGACCGACGTGCCCGGGTGGCGATCAAGAAAGTCGGGCAGACGCGGAGCCAGCCAGTTGACCGCAAAGGACACAGCGCAGCGCACCGTCAGGGCACTGCTGCGGCGCTGACCGAAGACCTCGCGCGTGCCGATCGACAGCCTCTCAAGCGCGTCTTGCACCTTGGGCAGATAGGCGGCCCCTGATTTTGTCAGGCCCAGCCCGCGCGGAAGGCGGACGAACAAGGGCTGGCGCAAATGGCTTTCCAGCGATTTCACATGCTTGGAAACGGCGGCCTGGGTGATGTGCAGCTCACCGGCGGCATGGGTGAAGCTATGCGTCCGCGCCGAAGCCTCGAAGGCGCGCAGCCAGGTCAGCGGAGGAAGGTCGAGGTGCATGGTGCGCCAATACCCAGCCATAACGTTTTGTATAGGCTCAGCCCCCGAATACATCGTTTGACCAAAGCGTGCCAGCGAGACCAAGTGAAAAAAACCAGCGGAGCCGAAGATGTTTTCCTTTCAGCCCAATACGCGTATCCGGCCTTCGCCGTTCTACGAATCTGCCGTGGCCGAAGGCATGAAGACCGCGAATGTCTACAACCGCATGGTCATGCCGACGTCATTCGGCGATCCGCTGGCGGAATACTGGCGGCTGATCAACGGCGTTTCGCAATGGGATGTGGGGGTGGAACGTCAGGTGCAGCTTAAAGGCCCGGATGCGGGCCGGCTTGCGCAGATCCTCAGCCCGCGCGATCTGTCCGGGTGCAAGGTCGGACAGGGCAAGTATGTGCCCCTTTGCAACCATCGCGGCACGATCATCAACGATCCGATCCTGCTGAAACTGGCCGATGATCTTTACTGGCTGTCGATCGCCGACAGCGACATCTGGTTCTGGGCCGGGGCTATCGCCGCCGAACGCGGGCTGAAGGTCGAGGTCAGCGAGCCCGACGTCTCGCCAATGGCGCTGCAAGGCCCCAAGGCCGAGGACGTGGTGGCCCATGTCGTGGGAGACTGGGTGCGCGGGCTGAAATACTTCTGGTTCCGCGAGACTGAAATCAACGGGATACCGGTGGCCGTGCAACGGTCGGGCTGGTCCAAGCAGGGCGGGTTCGAGATTTATCTCAAGGACGGCACCCGCGGCACCGAGCTTTGGAACATCTTCAAGGAAGCGGGCCAGCCCTGGGGCATCGGCCCCGGCGCGCCCGCCACGGCCGAGCGTGTTGAAAGCGGACTGGTGTCAGTTGGCGGCGATACCGACGATGCGACCAATCCTTTCGAGGTGCGGCTTGGAAAGTATGTCGATCTTGATGTGGCCGATGATGTGGTCGGTATTCAGGCGCTGCGGCGGATCAAGGCTGAAGGAGTCAAGCGCCATCAGCTTGGGCTGGTGCTGGAGGGCGACACTCCCGCCCCGCTGGGTATGTGGCGCGAGGACATCCTTTATGGCGGGCGGCGCATCGGCATGATGACCAACTGCGTCTGGTCGCCCCGGATGAAGGCCAACATCGGTTTCGCGCTGATCGACGCCTCGGTGCCCGCTGGCGAAACGGTGCAACTGCAGCGTGACACGGGTTTGGTTTCGGCCAAGCTTGTCGAACTGCCGTTTCTGTAAGCCCGGACCGAGACCCCCGCATGCACCAGCACCATGACGCCTTCGCGCCTGACGCGGCCAACCATGTCGCCCTGTCGCCGCTGTCGTTCCTGAAACGGGCCGAGACGGTCTATGCCGCCTTGCCTGCCGTGGTCTACGGCGATCAGCGCCGGACCTGGGCACAGACCGGCGCGCGCTGCCGGGCGGTTGCGGCGGGGCTTGCGGCTTTGGGCGTGGGCAAGGGCGATACCGTGTCGGTTCTGGCGCCCAACATCCCCGAACTCTTTGAGCTGCACTATGCCGTTCCGCTGCTGGGGGCAGTGCTGAACACGATCAACTTCCGGCTGGAAGCGGAAACCGTGGCCTATATCCTTGATCATTCGGACAGCACGCTGGTGATCGCCGATGTGTCCCTCGCCCCCCTGCTGCACCAGGCCTTCGCGATCAATGGCAAGGCGCTGCCGGTCGTCGACATCGTTGACGGGCAAGGGGCTGCCGGATTTGGCCAGACCAGCTATGATGATCTGGCCGCCAATCCCCCCATGGATTGGCGCCTGCCGGACGACGAATGGCAGGCTCTGGCGCTGAACTATACCTCGGGCACATCGGGGCGGCCGAAGGGGGTGATCTATCATCACCGGGGGGCCTATCTGATGGCGATGGGAACGGTGGCGGGCTGGGCCCTGCCCGCGCGCCCGGTCTATCTGTCGGTCGTGCCGATGTTTCACTGCAACGGCTGGAACCACCCCTGGGCGATGGCGATTGTCGGCGGAACCATGGTATTCGCCCGCGACGCCACTCCGGCAAAGCTGCTGGCGGCGATGGCCGCGCACCGCGTCACGCATCTGGGGGCTGCCCCGATCGTGCTGCAAATGCTGTCCGACAGCCCCGACGCAAGGACGTTTGACCCGAAGATCAAGGTGCTGACCGCCGGAGCCCCGCCTCCACCCGCCATTCTGGAACGCGCGGCGGCCCTTGGGCTGGAGGTGATGCAAGTCTACGGCCTGACCGAGACTTACGGCCATATCTCGCAGTGCCTGTGGCAGGACGACTGGGCCGGACTTTCCGCTTCTGACCGGGCCGACAAGCAGGCGATGCAGGGCGTGGCCTTTCCGATGGTCGAGGAAATCCGGGTGGTGAACCGCGAAACCGGTGCCGACGTGCCGCGCGACGGGATGACCCAGGGCGAGATCGCCATTCGCGGCATTACCGTGATGAAGGGCTACTACAAGGACGCCGCTGCCACTGCCACCGCGTTTGACGGCGGCTGGTTCTGGTCGGGTGACGCGGCGGTTGTCCATGCCGACGGCTATCTGCAGATCCGCGACCGCTTGAAGGATGTGATCATCTCGGGCGGCGAGAATATCTCGTCGGTCGAGGTCGAAGCGGTGCTTTATCGCCATTCTGCCGTCGCCGCCGCTGCGGTCGTGGCGCGCCCGCATCTGAAATGGGGCGAAACTCCCTGCGCCTTTGTCGAGCTTCGCGCGGGCGCCGAAGCCACCGAGGCCGAGATCATCGCCTTTTGCCGCACCAACATCGCGCATTTCAAGGCGCCGAAAACCGTGGTGTTCTGTGCCTTGCCCAAGACCGCCACCGGCAAGATCCAGAAGTTCCTGCTGCGGGCCCGCGCGCGCGAAATGGGAGAGCAGGCATGACATTTGCGGCGCCGGTCAGGGATCTGGTCTTCAACATCGCCCATATCGCGCCGATGCCCGGCGAGGAACCGGACGATCCCGAGATCGCCACGGCGGTGCTGGAAGAACTTGGCCGCTTCTGCGTCGAGGAAATCGCCCCGCTGAATGCGCCCGGCGACCGCGAAGGCTCGCGCTGCGATGCCGGTCAGGTCCGGACCCCGAAGGGCTTTCGCGAGGCCTATGCAAGGTTCGTGGCCATGGGCTGGCAAAGCCTGCCGCATCCGCCCGAACATGGCGGCCAGGGCCTGTCCCGCGCCGTGGGGGCGGCCGCGACCGAGATCCTGAATGCCGCCAACATGAGCTTTGCGCTTTGCCCGCTGCTGACCGATGGCGCAATCGAGGCGCTGCGCCATTTCGGATCGCAGCAGATGAAGGCGGACTATCTGCCCAAGCTGGTCTCGGGCCAATGGACCGGCACGATGAACCTGACCGAACCGCAGGCGGGAAGCGATCTGTCCCTGCTGCGCACCCGCGCTGATCGGCAAGAGGATGGTTGCTACCGCATCACCGGCACCAAGATCTTCATCACCTACGGCGCGCATGATCTGGCCGACAACATCGTCCATCTGGTGCTGGCCCGCACGCCCGATGCGCCAAGGGGGGTCAAGGGGATCAGCCTGTTTCTGGTCCCCAAGGTCGAGAATGGCGCGCCGAACAGCGTCCGTTGCCAAAGCATCGAGCACAAGCTGGGCGTCCGTGCCAGCCCTACCTGCGTGCTGGAGTTCGAAGGCGCGAAGGCCTATCTGATCGACCAGGAAAACGCCGGGCTCGACTACATGTTCATCATGATGAACGCCGCCCGCTTTGCCGTGGGGGTTCAGGGCGTGGCGATTGCCGAGCGCGCCCTGCAACTGGCGCAAAGCCATGCCAAGAACCGGGTGCAGGGCCGCCCGGTCGATGGCAGTGCTTCAGGGGCGGTTGCCATCGTGCATCATCCGGACGTTCGCCGCATGCTGGGCCAGATGCGCGCCACCACGGAAGGTTGCCGCGCCCTGGCTGCCTTTGCCGCAGGTTGCCAGGACCGCGCCGAGACCGCCCTGGCCGAGTTTCTGGTGCCGCTGGTCAAGGGGTTCTGCACCGAAAAGGCGATCGAGACCACATCGACCGGCGTGCAGATTCATGGCGGCATGGGGTTCATCGAAGAGACCGGGGCAGCCCAGCACTATCGCGACGCCCGCATCCTGCCGATCTATGAAGGCACGACGGCGATCCAGGCCAATGACCTTCTGGGGCGCAAGACGCTGCGCGATGGCGGCGCGGTGGCCCTGCAAATTGCTGCGATGGTCGCGCAGACCGAGGCCGCGCTGCACCAGGGCTCGCCCGTGGCACAGGAAATCGCCGCCTGCCTTGCGCGCGCCCGCGTGGCCTATGAGGCCGTGGTCAAACACCTGATCACGCTTGCCCCCGTGAACCCGAACGCCGCCTATGCCGGGGCGGTGCCCTATCTGATGCTGGCCGGCAATCTGGTTGCGGGCTGGCAGATGGCCCGCGCGGTTCTTGTGGCCGAAGCCGCGCTGCAGCGGGGCGACGACATCGCTTTCATGGCGGCCAAGATTGCAACGGCACGGTTTTACGCCCACCACATCCTGCCCGAGACCGAACTGCAACGCCTTCGTGTCATCGACGGCGCGGCAGGCCTCGCCGACATCCCTTTCTGACCCCAGATTCCTTGAACAGGACCGCATCATGGCCATCCAGATCGACCCCGCCGACTACAGGAACCTTGCCATCGAGCCGCAGGATGACGGAGTTCATGTCGTGACCCTCAACCGCCCGTCCAAACGCAACGCGCTGGATTCGCACACGATCGAGGAACTGGTCACCTATTTCTCCACCGCCCCGCGCGCGGGCGTCCGCGCCATCGTTCTGGCCGGATCGGGGGATCATTTCTGTGCCGGGCTGGATCTTGTGGAACACCATCAGGCCGACCGCAGCCCGGCCGAGTTCATGCATCTGTGCCTGCGCTGGCACGAAGCGTTCAACAAGATGGAATACGGCGGCGTGCCAATCATCGCGGCGTTGAAGGGCGCGGTGGTGGGTGGCGGGTTGGAACTGGCCAGCGCCGCGCATATCCGCGTGATGGACCAGACCACCTATTTTGCCCTGCCCGAAGGCCAGCGCGGCCTGTTCACCGGGGGCGGTGCCACGATCCGGGTCACCGATCTGGTGGGCAAGGCCCGGATGATCGACATGATGCTGACCGGCCGGGTCTATCAGGGGCAGGACGCCGTCGACCTGGGTCTGGCGCAATACATCACCGAAGGCTCCAGCCTGGACATGGCGATGGACGTGGCCCGCAAGGCCGCGCAGAATCTGCCGTTGTCGAACTTCGCCATCTGCTCGGCCGTCAGTCACATGCAGAACATGTCGGCGCTGGATGCAGCCTACGCCGAGGCGGTCATTGCAGGCGTGGTGAACACCCAGCCCGAGGCCCGCAGCCGTTTGGCCGCATTCGCCGACAAAAGCGGTGCAAGGGTGCGACCGAACGGCTGAGCCCTGACCCTGGCCTCGTCATCCCTGCGGGGCGAGAGAGGTTGAAGGCTTGTTTTCTGGCCCCGCGCAGCCAGAGCATCTTGCGCAAACAGAGACTTCGGGCGCCGCCGGGCGGGATTGCCAACCCTCTCGGCCAACCGTGACGATCGGGGTCCGATCTTTCAGCAGAGTCCCGGATCCGTGTCCTCGCACCGGGCCGCGGGAGGCAGTTTTTCCGGTGCCTTTCGCACGGAAAGCGGCTTGACCGAACACCCAGTGCGGCAAGAATGCGCTGCAAGCCGGGTGCACGCGTGACGACAGGCTGGAACTGCAAGGCCTTTCACGACAGAATGATACAGGCTGCGAGGAGCGGTCTGTTCCCGTCGGCGGCTCTGGAAGTATCAGCTTGGCGTATTCGGCCCAAATAGACCGTCAACCGCAGAGTGTGGCAAATACGGCAGCCACCACTCCGGTCGTCCTGTTGCTTTTCCTTTTGTGCCTGATTCAGCCCGGCTACTTCTTTGTGGGCGACTTGCGGTTGAGCCCAACCAGACTGCTGCTTCTGGCAGCGTTCGTGCCGCTGTTGCTCCGGCTGCTGACCGGTGGCGCCGGACGACTCCGGGCGCCGGACGTCCTCTTGGTTCTGTTCATGGTCTGGATGGTGGTGACGTTGCTCTATCACCACGGCCTGGAGCGGCTGCCCTATGCGATGATCAGCGTGGTGGAACTTTTTGGAGGGTATCTGATCGGCCGGGTCCTTGTGCGCAATATCACGGACTTTACGCTGTTTTTCCGATATGCCTTCTGGGTGCTTGTTGCCCTTTCGCCCTTCGTGCTTGTCGAGCTTCTGACCAACAGGAACCTCTTGCAAGAGGTGTCGCAGATGCTGGTTCCGACCTACACGAAGGCTGAGTCGTCTTATGGGCGCATCGGTTTGAACCGTGTCATGGCCGGATTCGAGCATCCGATCCTTTACGGTTTGTTTTGTGCGGCGCTGTTCGGCCCCATTCTGGCCATTCACAGCCGTCGAAAACGGCCCTCTGTGGCGCTTGTCCTGTTCCTCGGGTTCATGACATTCGCCTCTCTGTCATCCGCCCCCTTGCTTGCCTTTGCCATTCAGCTTGGACTGATGGTCTGGGCCTGGATGACGGGCAAACGATGGTGGCTGCTCTTCGGACTGGCGGCGTCGGCTTATGTCACAATCGATCTTCTGTCGAACCGTACTCCCGTTACCATCCTGATCAACTATATAACCTTCGACCCTGGAACGGCTTGGACGCGCATCCTGATCTGGGACTATGGATCTGCGGAAATGTGGCGGAATCCTATCTTTGGTATCGGCATGAATGACTGGACAAGGCCGGGCTGGCTGACGGGTTCGGTTGATAATTTCTGGCTGGTGCTTGGAATGCGGCATGGCGTTGTGGGAATGCTGTTGATGATCGGGGCCCTCGCATCCAGCCTTTGGGGTGTGATGCGCGTCCGGGGGCTGAACGGAGAGACTGCCTTCCTGCGCCAGAACTATGTGCTGGCTTTGATTGCCACGTATACCGCGCTGTGTACGGTTCACATATGGGGCGGCAGCAGTAGTTTCATCATGCTGATGATCGGAGCTGGCGCATGGTTCGCCGACGCGGCATCGCATCCAGCAGTCGAGACTGCCACCCTTATGGCCAAGCCGGATGCGCCACACCCTTACAGCCGGTTCCCAAGCAAAGTACGGCAACGCACAGGCGAAATGACTCCCTACATGTCCAGAACAGCACGGATGCCACAACCTCGTCCCATTTCAGACGACTGATCGCCCAGTTTCCGATGCATCTACAAACCAAGAGAAAAGAGTGTTGGAGTGCCAAGATGAGAACAATCCTCGCATCCATGATCCTTGTGGCCGCCTTCGTCAGCGGGAACAAGGTCGACGCCGAGACCTATTACGTAGCCCCCTTGGGGGCCGCCGCTTTGGCCACGCCGGATGGGTCGCTTGCAAGACCATTCAAGTCCTTGGGCGATGCGCTATACGGTGGAAAGGTCAAGGGCGGGGATAGCCTTCTTTTGATGGATGGCAATCATGGCAGCTTCGCATTCTACCAGATTGCATTCGACTCGACAGTTACTATCGGATCACAGAATGAAAGACGTGCGCATGTCGACTGGATTTCGCTCAGGGGAAGAACAACACACCTGACATTCGAAGACCTCACGATCTGGTCGGCTGACGGTTCGGGTCCACCTTCAGGGAATTTGATTGAGACGCAGTCGGAAGCTGCCGACATAGTCTTCCAGGATATCATCCTTTTAGGCAACGCGGACGCCGTAAACTATCTTCAGTGGGATGCCGCCAAATGGAACCTCGGCGTTTCAAATGGATTGTCGCTTTCCGGCCCGCGAAATATCACGCAGCGCAATCAAATAACTGCCGTCTACATGGGAATCACCATGACCGGCGCCGATTCACTGGCGATCGACAACGTCGTTGAAGGTTTCAATGGTGACGGATTGCGCGCCCTTGGAACCAATAACGTGCTGCGCGGAAATCTTGTCAAGAATTGTGTCACAACCGACGGGAACCATGATGACGGCATTCAGGGCTTCAATACAGGTAGCGGCACGATTGCGGGCCTTGTGATCGACAGAAACACGATCCTTGAGTGGACGGCGGCCCCTGATCATCCATTGCGTTGTTCTTTGCAGGGTATCTTCCTTGGGGATGCAATCTACGAAAACCTGACAGTGACAAACAACATTGTCTCGACAACGCAGTATCATGGCATCACGGTTGGCGGGGGCCGCAACGCCAGGATTGCCAACAATACCGTCGTAAATGCGAAGGGCATCACCGGCCCCTATCCGTGGCTCAGAATCTGGGACACACCTGCGCCCGTAAATGTGCTGGTCGCCAACAATCTGGCTATGAGCCTTAGCGGCCCGGCGAGCAATGCAGGTAGTCTGACCTTTCTTAGCAACTCGGTCATCGGAACCCCCGGGGCGGTGTTCGAGAACCCGTTTACTTTCGACTATCGTCCCAAAGCTTCAAGCGGGTTCATCGACACGGCAGATGCGGCCTTTGCGCCTGCGGTGGATATCCTGGGCAAGCCGCGTCCTTCGGGCAAGGGGCCGGACCGAGGAGCCTACGAGATGTCTGAAACCCAGGAACCCGCAAAACCGGCGCTTCCTCCGAACAGCACTGCACCCAAGCCGGATATCCCAGCAGGATCGACAGCCCCTGTTGCAACCGCACCTGGTGCGACGGTGCCGGGCGCGACGGTGCCGGGCGCGACCAAACCTGTCGTAGTGCAGGGGCCAAGGCGGCCACTGGGAAGCTGGATCCGCAGGACTGTGGGCGACATGATCAACAGAACGCTGGGTCGCTGGGGCTCGTTCAGGCTTTAAGTGACCGGCAATGCGGGCCCGCCACCGTCTTGCCGGCGGGACTGCGTTTGTCTTTGCGCCTTGCTTGCCGGCGCGCTAGACGACGGGCGGACGACAGGAAAGTTTTCTCGGAATGATGGGCGTTTATCGGCAACTGTTCGACCTGCTTGACCCTGCCGAGCGGCGCCAGTTCTTCGGACTGCTGGTTCTGGTCATCCTGATGGCTATGATCGACCTGGTGGGTGTGGCCGCGGTCCTGCCCTTCCTGGTCGTGGCGTCCGATCCCGCCAGAATCCACAGTAGCCCCGGTCTTTCCTGGCTGTACGAGACAAGCGGCGTGACATCGGACGCAAGCTTTATCCTGCTCCTGGGATTCCTGGTCTTCGCGTTCATTCTCTTTGGTCTGGCGGTAAAGGTGACGGCGCAATACCGCATCATCCGGTTCAGCCAGCTGCGCAGTCACAGCCTGTCACGCAGGCTGATGCGGCGCTATCTGAGCCATCCCTACGTCTGGTTTCTTGGCCACAACAGCGCCGATCTTGGATCGGCCATCCTGGCGGAGTGCGACAGGGTCGTCGGATCGGGGCTGGTCCCGGCGATGCGGATTCTGGCCAATGTTGTTTCGCTTTTCTTTCTCGTCGGCCTGCTTGTTGCGATCAGCCCGGTCGTGGCCGCCGTCGCAGCTCTTGGCGTCAGTGGGGCCTATGCGCTGATCTTCCTGTTCGTGCGCCATCGACTGGGGCAGCTGGGCCGGGATCTTGTCGCGGCAAATGCCGCGCGGCACCGAATGGCGCAGGAAGCCTTCGGCGGGATCAAGGATGTGAAGCTCCTGAATCTTGAAAGCCGATATGCCGAACGCTTCGACGAACCATCGCTTCTCGTCGCCGAATCCGCGGCATCAAGCCAGGTTATCGGCGAACTGCCCCGGTTCCTTCTGGAGGCCGTAGCGTTTGGCGGGCTGGTGCTGATGATCCTGGCGCTGTTGGTGCTGCAGGACGGGAGGCTGGTGGACATCCTGCCGATCCTTGGGGTTTTCGGCTTTGCGGTCCTGAAGATCTTTCCGGCCGTCCAGCAGATCTACCACAGCTTGACGCTGATGCGCTTCATTTTGCCACTTCTGACCAAGATTCACGGCGATCTCTTCGGCGGTCAGATGCCCCCAGCGGCGGCGGTGGACCCCGCGCTTCTGCCTCCGCCCTTGCCTTTAAAGGATCTGCTGGAATTGCGGGACGTGCATTTCGCCTATCCCAGCGGTGCCGCGTCTACCTTGCGGGGCCTGTCGATGTCGATCCCGGCCCGAAGCACCGTCGGAGTCGTCGGCGGCACAGGCGCGGGCAAGACCACTGCGATCGATTTGATCCTGGGGCTGCTTGTGCCCGACGAGGGGGCGGTCGTGGTGGATGGCCAGATCCTCACGCCCGAGACCAGGCCCTCCTGGCAGCGGTCGCTTGGCTATGTTCCGCAGCAGATCTTCCTGATCGACGACAGCGTTGCCGCGAATATCGCCTTTGGCGTTCCGCCCACGTTGCGGGACATGGCGTCGGTGGAACGCGCGGCGCGGGTGGCGGAATTGCATGACTTCGTGCTGTCGGACCTGCCGAAGGGCTATGACACTCTTGTGGGCGAACGCGGCGTGCGGTTGTCGGGCGGACAGCGCCAACGGATCGGGATTGCCCGCGCGCTGTACCATGATCCGGACATTCTGATCTTTGACGAAGCAACTTCGGCGCTGGACACCTTGACCGAGCGCGCAGTCATGGAGGCTGTGCGCAACATCGGCCACGCCAAAACCATCATCATGATCGCGCACCGACTGACCACGGTGCGTGGTTGCGACACGATTTTCCTGTTGGAAGATGGGCGTCTGGCTGCCGAGGGGAATTTCGAAACGCTCGTCGCCAAGAGTGCGACCTTCCGCAAGATGGCGTCCTGAGGCGCCGGGAAGAAAGCCTTCAGCTTCGCAAGCCATGCAGCGCCAGCCGGTCGGGCCGCCTACCTGGGAGGTCCGGCTCCTCTTTCGGTGTGATCGGTGTCACCCAGCCTTCGACCGGGGGCATGGTGTGGCTGACGACGCGCAGCACCGGCAAAAGCGGATCCGCAGCCCCCGCGCAGGGTTTGAAGCCTTGCGCGCCGTTGCTGCGGATCTCTCCTCCGGCATGGACTGCGATCCCGCGCGCAATCGGGTTGGAAGGCTCGCCGGCGAGGCCAAGGGTGACATCTCCACCCGCCACCACGGCAATGTTCGATCTGGTAAGATGCGAGGGCAGCACCAGACTGCCCTTGGTCATCAGAATGCTGCGCTGCGCCGCGTCACAGGTGCCATCCGGGTCCCCGATGCGGGCCGAGGGGTCGGCGTTCGCCAGCCCGGTGTCAGCGGCCAGCGAAATGATCAGTGCGCCTTCGATGCGGGCATGTTCTGCAAGCCGGATCGGGCAGGTCGTGACCAGTGCAATGTTCCGCAGCACCGGCGAATCCGGCCATTCCCCGACCGCGATCTGATCTTCGCCACCGGTTTCGACCTCTGCCCCCGGCTGGCCGCATAGCACCAGGTAGACCAGCCCCTGCGGTATCTGACGCAAGAGCCGGAAACGGAATGCCGACAGGGCAACGACATTTCCTGTCCGCAAGCCCCGCACGTCTGCGCCCACTTCCGAAAGCGGCTCTAGGTCCTGCGAGACCGGACGGGTAAGAAAAAAGGCTTCCTTTTCATCGAGCGACAGGTCTTGCTCGGCGAAACCCCTTGCCAGACGCACGACATGGTCGGCGACATCGGGCATGATCAGGTTCATTTCGGCGGCGCTTTCGCAGGACCCGCCGGAACAAGCGGTGCGCGTCGGCAGACTTAGAACCGGCTCGGCCCAGTATTCGTCCACCCCTTCTGGCAGCTGCAGGGCTATCTGGCTGTGAAGGCACAGCCCATCATTGGGCTGCGCGCCCAGCCCGTCAGCTCCGATCGTGATCGGACCATGCGCGAAAAGCCCGGCCGCATTGGTGCAACGACGGGTCGGCGCGACCATTGCCACGCTGGAAGCGCCCATCGACCAGCTGTCAAAACCGAAAAGACCCAGGATCAGGGTGGGAACGGCGTTGCGCGCGGTGGCACTCTGTTGAAGGCTTACAAGCATCGCATTGGCCGGGGTTTCCGGGTCCGGGCGGGACAATTTGCCGTCAACGGTGTCGACCACCAACGCGCGAAGATCCGTATCGCGATCTGCCAGAAGACTGCCAGCAGGAGCATTGGGCAAGTTGAGGGCAACCATCTCCATCGCGGCCGCTTCGGCGATCTGGGGTGTCGCCCCTCGCGCCAGTGCCGACGCGCCTGCATGGGCGGCGGCGTCAGCGGCCATGCGCAGCATGGTCTGGTGGCGATAGAAATTGGAGGCATCGATCGCAAAGCCGACGCAGACCACCGTCAGCATAAGCGAGAACAGCGCAAGAACTGTGACTCCCCCCGTCTCGTCCTGCAGCGCGCGACGGATCCCGGATGTCCAGCCGGTCATCAAGTCGGTTCAAGCGCCTGTGACACCGAGACCGATACCTGGTCAGCCAGTGCGCGGCTGAGAATGCCAAAGGGGGCAAGTTCGGCGGACTCGGCCGTGACCGTCACCGTCACGATCTGGGTGTCGGCATCCACTGCAACGGTCACGTCGGGTGTGTAGTTGCCCTGACGCAGAAGACCGGCCGCAAACTGCTGCGCCCCATCCGCATCAAGGCCATGCCGTGAGACGATCCGTGCGGTCTGCTGTGAAACGCTCCACATGTTTGATTGCCGGGTAAAGATGGTCGCAGTATCGGCCGCAAAGGCGATCAGGCCCAGAAAAGCCGGCAAAAGCACCGTGAATTCGACCGAGGCGTTGCCATCTTCGGCGAACAGAAAACGGCGGCAGCTGCGTGGCAGCGTCTTCATCGTATTTCTCCGGTTTGCGCGGCCGAGACACCGACATGTGCCGCACAGTCTAGTGCGTAATATGGCATGGAGGCGGCATTGTGGAGGAAGTTAGGCTGAATAGGCGGATTCGGACCTAAACTGTTGCCAGTCAGCACGGAAAATCCGCCGAGGGTCCGAAGCTTGGAAGGCTGGACCTGCCCGAGATGCCCCGATCCTGACGTTGTTTTCGACCATCTGCGGTGACCTGCCCCCCGGTCGTCCCTCGTTCATAACGAGAGTCCTTGGGTTTGCACCAGGCTGCCCGGAAGCCGGTCCCGATCGCCGTTCGGACCTGTTGGCCTAGGGTTGCCTTTGCACGACCTATCGACCACCAAAATCGTCTGTGGTATCCTGATCGGGACGAGCGGACAGCGCTGAGTGACCGGCGCATTGGGACAAGAGCATTTGATAATGCAAGGTTGGCCTGTTCTACCTGCGAGCGCGGGCAGCATTTCTGTGGGGACCCTAGAGCAGTAATATGAAAGCCTATTGCATTAATCTTGACCGACGACTGGACCGTTGGGAGCATATGCGCTCCCAATTCGAAAGAGCTGGCGTCAAGGTCGAGCGCGTTTCCGCGGTCGATGGCAGTTTGCCCGAGATGGCTGAAAAGACTGCAACGCTCAAACCAGGTGTCAGCGGCTTGCGCTTGGGGGCAGGTGCTTATGCATGTTTTCAAAGCCATCGGCTTTGCTGGCAGAAGCTGCTGGAAAGCGGGGCGCCCCGCGCCATGATTCTAGAAGACGACCTCGTGGTTGCCGACGGATTCGGTGACTACCTTGCCGATGACTGGGTGCCAGGCGATGCCGATGTTGTCAGGCTGGAAACCCGAGCTATCCGGGTGCATCTTGACCGGAAAAGAATTCCACTTGGTCAAGGTCGCTATCTAAGCAGACTGCGTTCAACTCACTATGGATCGGCTTGCTATATCATTTCGCATGCTGCTGCAGATCGCTTGCTTCGGCTTACCGAAACAGTTTCGGACGCCATTGACGAAGTTCTTTTCGATGAGCGCCATGCTGCGTTCTCTGCTTTTCTAACTTTTCAGATGGTCCCGGCACCCGCGATTCAGGGGGCAAGCCTTGCGGACGATGGCGCGGGTGGGACATGGTCACACACCTCCATAGACCTCCGGTATGGCGTGGGTGAAACTGCCGGCGCATTCAGAGAGTCGCTTCCAAAGCGGGCCAG
>JANOER010000082.1:0-5622 GCA_031441285.1 Rhodobacterales bacterium | reverse complement strand
TGGCTCTTGCCATGTTTCTTGGTCCATCGGGCGTCAGTGTCTTTTTGCGACCGCATTGCGGGCTTGTCCGCCCAGTCCTCGGGTACCTCGCCGGACTTGATGGCCTTGTTTTCCGCGCGGGTGTTGTGTGGGCAACGCACCGGCACAATGGACGCATCCAGAATCTGGCCGCCCAGGGCGATGTATCCCTGCCGCGCGAGGTAGCTGTCGAACTGCTTGAACAGCACCTCCACAAGACCCGCCTTTGCCAGAGCCTCGCGATAAAGCCAAACCGTCTTTGCGTCAGGCACGGGGTCCCCAAGGCCCAGCCCGAGGAACCGCATGAAGGAAAGCCGGTCGCGCACCTGATACTCGATCTGGTCGTCCGACAGGTTGTAGAGCGCGCTCAGCACCAGCGTCTTGAACATCAGAACCACGTCCATCGGCTTGCGCCCCGCGCGCGACTTCCGCGTCCCTTCCGGCCTGCGCCAGACCCGCTCCAGCGCCGGGCGAAACTCGTCCCAGGGCACGACGGCATTGATCTCGACCAGAGGATCCCTCTTGGAGTCCAGGCTCGCGTAGCGGTCCGAAAGATCAAAGAAACCCATCTGTGCCATCGTCAAACCCCAAGCGAACGACCGTCCATGGCATCATACCGCCGCCGCATGGTCAGGGCAATTTTTCGAGGTGCCCTACTGTCAGTTGTTTTGACACCGTACACCTGATCAACGCGTCACCAATTTTCGGGCGTAGCTCGGGCGAGGCCGTGGTGATTGCTGATCACTCATAGCTCCACCATCCTGCGGATATCCATGGGGCTGGCACCTTCGGCGCGGTATCGCAGGATCGCCTTGGCATCGTCGCGCTTGGCCAGACGTTTGCCGGCCTCGTCGCGAACCAGACGGTGGTGATGATAGCTTGGCACCGGAAGCTCCAGCAGGGCCTGCAGCAAACGGTGGATCGGCGTGGCTTCCAGCAGATCGGCCCCTCGCACCACTTCGGTGATGCCTTGCAAGGCATCATCCACCACAACGCACAGATGATAGGCTGCGGTGCCGATATCCTTGCGCGCCAGCACGATATCGCCCGACGTTGCCAACAGCCCGTCCGGGCTCAGGCGGTGCCAGCCAGCGCCCGTACCGGTTTCCCGGTAGCCGACCCGCGACAGGTCTGGCACCAGCGCCAGGGCCCGGGCCATATCCAGCCTTGTCGCATCGTGCGGCCCCCGGTCCGCCATCGCGCGCCCCCTGCAGGTGCCGGGATAGACCACCCCGTCGGGCGGCAGATGCGTCGCCCCTTCCTGCGGGGCCGACAGCGCTGCGCGGATGTCGCTGCGGTTGCACCGGCAGGGATAGCAGACCCCCAGGCCGATCAACCGGTCCAGCGCCGCCGCGTAGCGGGGCAGATGCTCCGACTGGCGCAGCACCGGCTCTGGCCACTCCAACCCCAGCCAGGACAGGATAGCGTAGACCGCTGCCTCATGCTCCGGACGGCAGCGGGCCAGGTCGGTATCCTCGATCCGCAGCAGGAAGACCCCGTCGTGCAGCCGTGCCCGTTCGAATGCGGTCAGGGCCGAATAGGCATGGCCAAGATGCAGTGCTCCGGTCGGCGAGGGCGCGAATCGGGTGCGATAGTCAGGCGGCATCCGCTTTCGCCTGCCCGAGCCACGCGAGGAATGCCGCCTTGGCGCGGTCTGTATAGGCCTTGTAGCGATCCTTGCGGCCGCGCCTCCCGGCGCGTGCGTCGATGGGCGGGAACAGGCCGAAGTTCACATTCATCGGCTGAAAGGTCCGTGCGTCCGCCCCGCCGGTGATGTGGGTGACCAGCGCACCCATCGCGGTTTCGGGCGGTGGCGGCAGGATCTGGCGGCCCTGCAGGTCGGCCACCGCCAGCCGCCCGGCCAGCAGCCCCATGGCGGCGGATTCTACATAGCCCTCCACCCCGGTGATCTGGCCGGCAAAGCGGATGTTGGGTCGCGACTTCAGCCGCAACTGGTCATCGAGCAGGGTCGGGGAATTCAGGAAGGTATTGCGATGGATGCCGCCCAGCCGGGCAAACTCGGCGTGCCGCAGGCCGGGGATCATCCGGAAAACATGAGCTTGTGCACCGTACTTCATCTTGGTCTGGAAGCCCACGATGTTATAGAGCGTCCCCAGCGCATTGTCGCGGCGCAACTGGACAACCGCATGGGGCTTGACTTGCGGGTCATGCGCATTGGTCAGGCCGACCGGCTTCATCGGGCCGAAGCGCAGCGTTTCGTGTCCGCGCTCGGCCATCACCTCGATCGGCAGGCAACCGTCGAAATACCCGGCGGTTTCGCCTTCGTGAAACTCGGTCTTTTCGGCGGTCAGCAGGGCAGCGACAAAGGCATCATATTCGGCATGTGTCATCGGGCAGTTCATGTAGGCGGTCTGTTGCTCGACGGTGTCACCCTTGTCGTAGCGCGACTGCATCCAGGCCACTGACAGGTCGACCGAGTCGGCATAGACGATGGGGGCGATGGCATCGAAAAACGCCAGCGCTTCTGCCCCGGTTTCCGCCTTGATGCTCTCGGCCAATGCGGACGAGGTCAGTGGGCCGGTGGCAATGATCCAGTGGCCCGACGCCGGAAGGGCAGTCACCTCCTGGTCCGAAACGGTGATCAGCGGGTGAGCGCGCAGCCTGGCAGAGACGGCTTGGGCAAAGGCGTCACGGTCTACCGCCAGTGCGCCTCCAGCCGGCAGGGCGTGTCGGTCGGCCATTTCCATGATGATGCCGCCCGCCGCCCGCATTTCCCAATGAAGCAGGCCCACGGCGTTCTGTTCGTCGTCGTCCGAGCGGAACGAATTGGAACAGACCATTTCGGCCAGCGCCCCGGTGCGGTGGGCAAAGGTGCCGACCCGTGGCCGCATTTCGTGGATCACCACCGGCACGCCAGACTGTGCCGCCGCCCAGGCGGCCTCGCACCCGGCCATGCCGCCGCCGACGATGTTCAGGATCTTGTTCATCCGGTTGTTCTAGGGCTTTGCCAAGGGCTTGCCAAGGGCGGCGAGTTCGGCGGCGTGGAACGCGGTCTCATCGACGACCTCGCGCCCCAGGGCCCGCGCCATGTCGTAAAAACCGCGCGCGGGCAACGGCTGTGTCCGGCTGATCACCATTGCCGCCAGGAACGGCCGCCCCGCCGCTGCGTCCTGTTCCATCAGCATTTCAAGCGCTTGCGTCACGTCGTTCAACCGCTCGGCACCCAGATCGCGCTGCACCTGTGCATACGTGGCCGGGGCGCTGCGTGCCAGAAGATAGGCCTGCAGGGCTTCCAGTGTCATTCCTCGTCGTCCCCCTGATCGGCGATGCGGGCCACCGATACCACCCGTTCGTCGCCGCCGGTGTTGAACACCCGCACCCCGCCCGCCGAGCGTGAGCGGAAGGAGATCCCGTTGACCGGGCAGCGGATCGATTGGCCGGTGGAGGTGGCGAGCATGATCTGGTCATCCAGCGCCACCGGGAAACAGGCCACCAGGTCGCCGCCCCGCATCGCCGAATCCATCGCCTTGACACCCTGACCGCCGCGCCCGCGCACCGGATAATCGTGGCTGGACGAAGTCTTGCCGGCACCTTCCGAGGTGATCGTCAGGATCAGATCCTCCAGTGCCGACATTTCGGCATAGCGTTCCAGCGACAGTTGCCCGGCTTCGACCGCATCTTCGTCGTCATCCGCCTCGGCCCCGTCATCGAGCGCTCCGAGGGCCGCGCGGCGCATCTTGAGATAGGCGGCCCGTTCGTCGGGCGAGGCTTCGAAATGGCGGATCACCGACATCGACACCACCCTGTCGCCCTCCGCCAGCCGGATGCCGCGCACCCCGGTCGAATCGCGGCCCTTGAACACCCGCACATCGGTGGTGGGAAAGCGGATGGCGCGCCCGCCGGCTGTGACCAGCATCACATCGTCAGCTTCGTCGCAGATCCGGGCGTTTACCAACTGGATGCCGTCGGGCAGCTTCATCGCGATCTTGCCGTTGCGCATCACGTTGGTGAAATCCGACAGCGCGTTGCGGCGCACGTCGCCTTCGGACGTGGCGAATACCACCTGCAGGTTGTCCCAGTCGTCTTCCGGCACGTCGACCGGCATTATGGCGGCAATGCTGACGCCCACGACGATGGGCAGGATGTTGACGATGGCCTTGCCCTTGGCCTGTCGGCCAGCCAGCGGCAACCGCCACGTCTTTAGCTTGTAGACCATGCCGTCGGTGGTAAAGAACAGCAATTGCGTGTGGGTGTTGGCCACAAACAGCGTGGTGACCACATCGTCTTCCTTGGTCGACATCGAGGCAAGCCCTTTGCCGCCCCGCCGCTGCGAACGGAATTCGGCCAGCGGCGTACGCTTGATGTAGCCGCCCGAGGTGACGGTCACCACCATGTCCTCGCGCTCGATCAGGTCTTCGTCTTCCATGTCGCCCGACCAGTCGGCGATCTCGGTCCGGCGCGGCACGGCAAACAGGTCGCGCACCTCGCGCAGTTCGTCCGAAATGATCGCCATGATCCGTTCGCGCGAACGCAGGATATCGAGGTAGTTGCGGATCTTTCCCGCCAGTTCCTGCAATTCTTCGGTGATTTCGCGCATGCCGAGGGCGGTCAGGCGTTGCAGGCGCAGATCGAGGATGTTGCGGGCCTGGATTTCCGACAGGTAATAGGTGCCGTCTTCGTTGATCCGGTGGCTGGGGTCATCGATCAGGCGGATGTATTCGGCAATCTCGGCGGCAGGCCAGCGCCGCAGCATCAGCCGTTCGCGCGCCTCGGCCGGGTCGGCAGAGGCACGGATGGTGGCGACGACTTCGTCCACATTGGTCACGGCGACGGCCAGACCGCACAGGATGTGGCTGCGTTCGCGCGCCCGGCGCAGTTCATAGGCGGTGCGGCGGGCAACCACATCTTCGCGGAAGTCGAGAAAACAGGTCAGGAAATCGCGCAGGGTCAACTGTTCGGGGCGCCCGCCGTTCAGGGCCAGCATGTTGCAGCCGAAACTGGTCTGCATCGGCGTGAAGCGCCACAACTGGTTCAGCACCACATCGGCGGTGGCGTCGCGTTTCAGTTCGATGACCACGCGCACGCCGATCCGGTCGGATTCGTCCTGCACATGGGCAACTCCGACAGCGGCCAGTTCGGTGCGATTCAGAATGCCGCGGCCTTCGCCCTCGACGACGACAGCATTCCGATCCGCATTCGCGCCAAATATGAGCGGCGACTGAAAAAACTCGTCGCCACGCTCAGCCGCTGCGGCTTTGACTGCAAGATGCCGGGGGGAACGTATTTTCTCTACACCCGCGCACCGAAAGGGCTGGCTGGCGGCGCGAAGTTCGAGAATGCCGAGGCGGCCAGCCAGTACCTCATCACACAGCAGTCGATGGTCACCGTGCCGTGGGACGACGCCGGCCCGTTCCTGCGGTTCAGCGTCACCTATGAAGCGGCCGACGAAGCCGCGGAAGACGCGCTGATGGCCATTGCCGAGGAGCGGCTGCGGCAGAGCGAGTTGGTTTTCTGAGCTTAGCCGCCGCGACCACGCGTGGTCGCGGCGGCTAAGCTTTGGCGCGAGTCATTTGTTTCGACTAAGGATCTGCCCATGAACTTGCGTCTCCTTCCCCTTTTCCTGCTCCTTGCTGTGGCCCTGGG
>JANOER010000081.1:0-8753 GCA_031441285.1 Rhodobacterales bacterium | reverse complement strand
CTCTACAGGATGCGGCTTGCCCATCGTTGACCCCCATATCTGCCTCGCAGACAGGGAATCACGGATCAAGCCTCAAGGGAATCCTGAATCGCGATGACCGCAACACGCTCTAATGAACCTGTTCGATGGCAAATAACGCGGCTTCCGGTACACGGTTCCATGATATCCGGCAATCACGCCGGACGCTTTGAGATTCTGAAACGACTCCAGGCTCTTTTTCACATAGTCCGGCGGATAGGCGATGTCGTCGTCGATGGTAAACAGCCAGTCGCGATCCGCCACTGGCACCAGATACTTGCCGGTGTCCTTTGTGTCGTTCTCGGGGATGATTGCATTTATGGAGGGGTATTTTCCTACCCACTCCGGAACCGCGCTGTATTCGTTGAGCACGATATTCAACGTGTCAACCTGATCTGCCATGGTCACGGCGGCTTGTTCCACGATCGCGCTGCGGCCCGGAAAAGTGGCCATCGTCGCAATGATCTTTGACATCCGTGTCTCCTGGCCCTTTGGCTTTTACGGGTTGGCTGCGGGTGCCAAAGGCAGGGCGGCAAGGGTCTGGCGGGCGGTCTCGAACTGGGGCAGGGGGCTCGCGCCGGCGAGTTCCAGCGCAAGGGTCAGCTGGCGGCGCGCGTCTTCGGGGCGGTTCAAACCGGCGTAGGCCATGCCAAGGTGGAACTGCGTCAGCGCATCTTCGGGCAGGCCCGCTGCGGCGGGTTCAAGATTGCGCAGCGCCTCGTCAAGATTTCCACGGCGGAACTCGATCCAGCCATAGGTATCCTGGAAGGCGGGCACATCCGACCCGCGCAGGCGGCGTGCAACGGCGAAGGCGCGTTCCAGGCTTTCGGGATCGGTTCGGTGGGTGGTGATCAGGCTGGCCAGATTGTTTGCAACGACCACACTGCTGCTGTCTTCGGCATACATTGCCTCATAGATACTGATGGCGCCTTCGAAGTCGCCGTCGCGCTCCATCTCGCCCGCCTTTAGCCAGCGCAGCGTGGGTGATGCGGGCTGTGCCGCAAGGGCCGTATCCAGCACGGCCGTCGCCTCTGCCGTGCGCCCCGAGGAAGTCAACAGCCCGTGAAGCAGCCGCGCGGGGGCCTCTGCGGCGGGATCGGCGGCATTGAGATCGGTCAGAATGGCTTCGGATTCGGCGGCCTCACCCGCAAGCCCATGCAGGCCGGCGCTCAGCAGTTTCAACTGCGGCTCGTCCGGGCGTTTGGCAAGTTCGGCGTCAAGATAGGCGCGGGCCTCTGCAACTTCGCCCGCGCGAACATGGGTCTGCACGATCAATGCAACGGTGCGCAGGTTGTCATTGCCCTCGGTGATCTGGCTTTCCAGAATGGCGATCCCTTCCGCAACCCGGTCCTGGCCCAGAAGCAACGCGGTCTGCAGCGCCTTTTCAATTTCGATCGCCTCGGCTGTGCCGATCTGAAGCAGGGCGCCGCCAATTTCCTGCACGCGAGGCCAGTCCTGTGCGGCAAGATGCAGGTCGGCCAGTCGCGCCAGAACGGGCACACTGGCGGGATTGGCCTTTCGGGCATCGGTCAGGACGGCTTCGGCGGCCTCGACCCGGTCTTGCAGTTGCAGGAACCCTGCATAGCGCAGCGAGGTGTCCACTGACCGTCCGGAAACTTCGACCGCCAGCGCCAATCGCTCGCCCGCAAGGTCGATGGCACCGTCGCGTTCATGCGCTTCTGCCATAAGCGTCAGGATCTCTGGGTCGCGCGGGGCCTGATCCAGCGCAGCACGCAGATCAAGTATGGCATCGCCTGGCCGGTCTTCGGCCACCAGCCAGGCCGCGCGCATCTTCAGCGCTTCGATCATCGTGCTGTCCTCGGCCAGCACTTCCTCGATCCGGGCGCGGGCACCCACCTGGTTGCCGCTGGCTTCCAGCATCCGCGCCAACATCACCTTGATGCGCCGGGTCTGGTCCGAAGGAGCGGCGCCGGCGACGACGGACTCCATCTCGGCCAAAGCCGCGTCGCGCGCGCTGGCCTCGAAATCCAGCCCCGCCCGCAGCGCGCGGTAGAGGTCGGCGTTCGACGTTCCGGTGTTGGCCGCGATCAGCAGGTCCAGTTCTGCCCGGGCGGCATCAGAGCCGCGCGCCACCTGAAGAAGCTGGATGACCGCCAGATGACCATCAGAGCTTGCGGTTGGTTCGCCCGCCAGACGCCGGAGGATCGTTTCGGCCCCGTCGGTATCACCTTGCGAAATGTACCAGCCGACCAGCGCACCGCGAACCTCCTGGTTGTCGGGAAAGCGGTCGAACATATCCTGCAACAGCAAGCCTACGCCTTCCACATCCTCAGCTTCGGCCAGGAGGCGCAGCTTCATGCTGTACAGTTCGAACGACTCCGGCTCGACCTCCAAGGCGCGGTCGATCTGCGGCAGGGCGTCCAGCGGAGTTTCGCCCGTCAGCTGGGAATCGATCAGGATGCGCCGGGCCAGCCGGTTGTCCGGATCCGTTTCCAGCAGCAGGCGGGCTTCCCCGGCAATCCGTTGCTGCGCGGCCCGGTCGCGGTCCATAACCACCTTGCGATAGTCAAGCGCAATACGGATCGCGGGCACTCCCGCCATGTCGGGGGCAAGCCTTGCCGCCTCGCGGCCATGACGCTCTGCCTCGGTCCAGTCACCGCGTGTGATCGCCATATCCGCAAGCTTCAGCCGCACCTCGGGCGTGTCGGGATACTGCTCGATCAGGCGAAGATACTGGCCGTAGGCCTCGGCGTCATCTCCGCGAGCCAGCACCGTATCGGCATACAGCAGGCGGGCCTCCTTGTGGAAGCCATTGAGATCAAAGACGTTCCGCAACTCGACCAGCGCGCGGTCCGTGTCTCCGGCGGCCAGAAGTGTCAGGGCAGACTGATAATGTTCTTCGGCGCGTTCTTCGGCGCTGTCGCAGGCTGACAGGGCAAGCGTCGAGACGAACAGGGCTATGGTCAGAAATGGACGCAGGCGCATGGTTTTTTTCCGCTCGGAGGGTCACGCCGATCAGAACGCAGCAACGCTTCCGGATGCAAGAAGGATCGGCTCAAGATGCAAAGGGATCTGACGTATTGCTGTCGATCAGCACCCGGTACCGCGCGTTACCACGCGGACGGTTGCGGAAAGGATCTGAAAGTCGCTGGCGAAGGACAGTGTCCGGTCATACTCCGAATCGTAGCTGGCGCGGGCCGAGAAGCTCGATTCGTTGCGGGAGGACACTTGCCATAGCCCGGTGATGCCCGGGCGCAGGGCGAAATAGGCCAAACCCGGATAGAGCACGCTTTGCGACGGCATCATCGGGCGCGGGCCGACAAGGCTCATGTCGCCCCGCAACACGTTCCAAAGCTGCGGCAGCTCGTCCAGCGAGGAGCGGCGCAGGAGCCTGCCCAGCCGCGTGATGCGGGGATCTTGCCGCAGCTTCTGGCTGTGAGTCCATTCCGCATGCGCAGCAGGATTGGACGCAAGATACACGGCAAGCCTGTCGTCCGCGTCGACTTCCATCGAGCGCAGCTTCCACATACGGTAGATGCGCCCACCCTTGCCCACACGATCCTGACTGTAGAATGGCCGTCCGCCTTCAAGAGCAACGAGAACCGCCAGCACCAGAACCAGCGGCAGGACGAACGGAGCGCCAAGCAGTACCAGCACGATGTCAAGCATCCGCTTCAGAAAGTTGCGGTAGACGCCATGACGGTTGGTGATTCGCGATCCGCCGGCGCGGGAAATGGCCAGCTTGGGTTGTTCGGGGAACCGATAATGCGTTGTCATCTCAATCTCTCTAACCTGCACTGCAAACTACGAACCTGGACAAACAGATAACCTTGCTACCGACTGACGCCCCAATAAAACCACTGGGCACAACAGCGACACATGACCTCTTTACCAACGATCAGACCATAGCACCTGGAGGCAATCGAGGCTAATGAAAATTAACGCATCGGACGCCAGACCACGCAGTCATCATGTTGATAAATAATGCATTTATTTGTAACTGAATTGTTTCCGGAAGGGAACCTGTTTATCTTCAAACTGCCAAGATAGGGTTTTTCGCCTTAAAGATGTATTTGACCCAGGGCGACAAAATCTTAGGTTGGGGTCGCATCTGATTCTAGGCTGAAGCCCGAACGCCACGGTCACGCCTTGGAATGGCCAGACTTCCGGTGCAGAAGACTGTCCGATCTGGTATCTCCCGGGGATGATGGAAAGCACGCTCGATATCTACACGGCGCATTTTGGTTTGTTGGAGCGGCCCTTCTCGCTGCTGCCGGACCCTGATTTTCTCTATTGGTCGATGCAGCACCAACGTGCCTTCGCCATGATGGAGTATGGGATCCTGACCCGGGCGCCGATCACGCTGATCACGGGCGAAGTCGGGGCCGGCAAGACGACGCTGTTGCAGCAACTGTTGCGCTCGCTGGGCCCTGATGTGCGCATCGCGCTGGTCTCGAATGCGCATGGCGACCGGGGTGAACTTTTGCGCTGGGTGCTGATGGCTTTGGGTGAGTCGGCACCGGCAGAGTCAGGCTATGTCGATCTCTTTGCGCGGTTCCAAGCCTTTCTGATCAATGAATACGCGGCCGGGCGGCGGCTGATCCTGATTTTCGACGAAGCGCAGAACTTAAGCCGCGAAAGCCTGGAAGAGCTCAGAATGTTCACCAACATCAATTCCGGCAAGGACGAACTGCTACAGCTGGTGCTTGTAGGTCAGCCCGAACTGCGGGCCAAGATTCTAAGGCCTGACCTTACGCAGCTTGCCCAGCGGGTTGCGTCAAGCTTTCACCTGAGTGCCATGGATGTCGCCACCCTGCGCAACTACATCCGCCACCGCCTGTCCGTGGCCGGAGCGACACATGACATCTTCAGCCCGCTTGCCATTGACCTGGTGCATCGCGTGACCGGTGGTGTGCCGCGGCTGGTGAATCAGCTCTGTGATCTTGCGATGGTCTATGCCTATACGAAAGGACAGAAGCGTGTCCTGCACGGCACGATACAGCAGGTGCTGGATGACGGTGTTTTCTTCGGGGGGGGGATGGGCGACGTTGCGCTGTCGTCTCGCTCCGAGGCTGTGAACGAGGCTGACTGACCCAATGGATTTCCGATTTTACCTCTCGCTTTTCTTGAGGCGTTTGCCCTATTTCCTGCTTTTCGTCGTGATTGGCAGCGCAATCGGGGTGTCACTGGCGCGCATCCTGCCCCCGGTCTACCTTGCCGAAGCCCGGTTGGTCGTGGAAAGCGAACAGATCCCCGACAACCTGGCCGCCTCGACCGTGCGCACCGAGGCAACCGAACAGTTGCAGATCATCCAGCAGCGAATTCTGACCCGCGACCGGCTGCTGGAAATGGCCAACCGGCTTCAGATCTTTGCGCCCGCTCCGGGGGTTCCGAGCCGCCCCCTGGCCCCGGACGAGATTGTCGATGAACTGCGCGAACGCATCAAGATCGTGACCACCGGTGGCGCGGGGGCGCGTGGTCAGGCCACGCTGGTTCTGGTAAGCTTCGAAGCGCCGACCGCAGCGATGTCAGCCACCGTGACGAATGAAGTGGTGACCCTGATCCTTCAGGAAAACATCGCAATGCGGACCTCGGTGGCCGGTCAGACGCTAGATTTCTTCACTCAGGAGGTCGAGCGGCTGGATCAGGAACTGGCCCGTCAAGGGTCCGAGATCCTTGCCTTCAAGACCGCAAACCAGGATGCGCTGCCCGACAGCCTGGATTTCCGCCGCACCCAGCAATCGGCGGCACAGGAACGACTGTTGCAGCTTGACCGCGAGGAAGCGGTTCTGAAGGATCGCCGAAACCGCCTGGTCCAGATCTACGAGCAGACCGGGCAAGTCGAGGCTGGTCCCGAAGCGACCCAGACCGACGAGGAACGCCAGCTTCAGGACCTGCGTGACCAGATGGCACAGGCCTTGTCCGTGCTGTCGCCGGAAAACCCGCGCGTCAAGATGATTGCAGCGCAGATCAACTCGCTGGAAAAGGTGGTCGCCGCACAGTTGTCAGCAGCCGGTCCAGCCCCGGCCAATCCGGAACTGTCGGTCTATGAGCTGCAACTGGCCGACATCGACGGGCAGCTTCAATTCATCGCAACTCAGCGGGCGCAGATCAGGGCCAACCTCGATGCGCTTCGCGTCTCTATCGAGGCGACGCCAAAGAATGCCATCGCAATCGACACGCTCGATCGCAAGTACGCCAATACCCGCGCCCAGTATGATCTGGCAATTGCGAACCGGGCGCGGGCCGAAACCGGTGACGTCATCGAGGCGCTGGCCAAGGGGCAGCGCATTTCCATCATCGAACAGGCGATCGCGCCGCGCGAACCTGAAAGCCCGAACCGCCCGCTGATCGCCTTTGCCGGGGTCGCAGGGGGTGTTGCCCTGGGTTTCGGCGTGGTTCTGCTTCTGGAGATCCTGAATACCGCCGTTCGCCGTCCGCAGGATCTGACCACAAGACTGGGAATAACGCCCTTTGCGACGCTGCCCTTGATGCGCACTCCCGGTCAGTTGCGTCGCCGTCGGACAATCATCCTTGCGGCATTTGCCCTGGTGGTTCTGGCCATTCCGGCCGGTCTTTGGGCGCTGGACACATATTATCGCCCGCTTGATCTTTTGATCGATCAGCTTCTGGGCCGGTTGGGGATGGCAGGCCTTGAAGGTCTTTCCGGCCCTGTGGCGGGATAGGAAACGCAAATGGAAAAGATTCAATCCGCCATCGCCAAGGCCCGCGCCGATCGCACTGCCGCGCGCGGCAAGGACAGCGGCAGCGCGCCCGTGGCCCCGATCGCTACCCCGGTTGCGACCCCGATCGCTGCGCCAACGCCCGGTCCTGTCTTGCAGCACCAGACACGCGTGGCGTCACGAATTCTGACCACATATCCGGACGCGGCCATTGCTGCCGCCCTTACTTCGCGCTGGCATACCATTCCGACCTTTTCCCCCGCTCCGGCACTGATGGCGCGGGGCCATGTGGTCACCTTCACCGGCGGACCGGAAGCGGTGCATTTTGACGTGATGCGCACGCGGCTGTTGCAGCTGATGCGGGCCAACGGCTGGCGGCGGTTGGCGATCACCTCGCCCGGGCCGGCCTGCGGAAAGTCTACTCTGGCGCTCAATCTGGCGTTTTCGCTGGGGCGGCAGCCCAACTTGCGGACGCTTCTTCTGGAAATGGACCTGCGCCGGCCGTCACTGGCGCGGATGCTTGGCCTGCGCAAGCAGAACCATTTCGCGCGGGTGCTGGAGGGGATCGAGGCGCTTCCCGAAAGCGCGGTGCGCTATGGCGAGAACCTTGCCATCGCCACGCAATCCGGCCCTGCCCAGCGTCCGGCCGAGCTTTTGCACAGTCCTGCGACGGCCATGGCGCTGGATGCGATCGAGGCCGAGTATGATCCGGCGGTGATCCTCTGCGACCTGCCGCCGCTTTTCGCCAGCGATGACGCGATGGCGGTGATGGGCCACATGGACGCGGCCCTGATCCTGGCGGCCGCAGGATCGACCACCGTCAAAGAGATCGACCGCTGCGAACGCGAGATCGCCACCCAGACCAACGTGATCGGCGTCATCCTGAACAAATGCCGCTTCATGGAAAATGAACTCGGCTACGAATACTACGGATGACGCCCGACGCGCGGAACGCTGACGCAAAATGCCAGGGGCCGGGGAAAACCCGGCCCCTGTGCTATTGAAGGCAAGGGTTTGGCTTCAGGCCGCCTTGCGACGCCGAAGTGCCGCCAGACCACCAAGCGCTCCGATCAGCAGGAAGCCAGCGGCCGGAACCGGAACGGCGGCGACATCAATTCTGACCACCATGTCGTCGAGGTCATTGTCGTTGTTTCCACCGCCATCGCCGAAGAACGCAAAGTAGGAATCGGCATCGATCTGCTTGAAGGCCATGTCGAGGAACACGTTCGTCGAGCCGACACCGTTCGTGATGGACTGTCCAAGCAAGCCGCTGGTTGCAAACTTAAAATTCACGATTCCGGCCGTCAACTGGACAAACGAAATGCTGGCTCCGGCCACAGCATCACTGAGAACGCCAGTTCCCAGAACAAGCTCCATCACGCTGTTCATGAAGCTCGCTTCTTTGCCGAGGTAGGTGAAAGTGATCGTCGCCGGACCGTCCACCTTAAGGCCGCCGGTAAAGGTAAGGCCAGAGAAGTTGGTCACCAAATCGCCGATCGACGCGCCAGCGACTGATGGAGAGGGGTTGTAGCTGCTGGGAAGGGCAATGACGCTTCCGCCAGTGGCATCAAGGCTCAGCGTGGCCGCCTGCGCGGCCCCCGCGGTCATTGCCGCGGCAAGGGCGCCGGCGGTCAGGAGTTTCGTCATCATGGTCATTTCAAATATCTCCTTGAAAGGTCGGTCGCGCAAACCAGCGCCGCATCGCATGTTGTTCATGGCACAGAGGTCCATGCTCATATCTTGATCTTAACAAATTTCCGCCTTGAAATCACGCGGAAATCCCTGGTTGGCGCCGATTCAACCCTGTGGCGAAAGTGGTGCAGGCGGGCGAGGTTTGTGGAAACAACGGGCCGGCATGAGGCGCTGCCGTTGCCGATTTCGCGACACTGGCCCCTGCCGGCGGCGCGCGGGGTGTCGCTCGGTGGGGGGGGTGATTCGCCCCAGTCGCAACCGGCCTTGCGCAACGAAAAAGGCCGGGCGCATCGGCCCGGCCTTCATCAGATGGTGTCGTGGTGTCAGGCAGCCTGCTTGCGGCGGCGCATCGCGGCCAACCCGCCCAGCGCGCCCAGCAGCAGGAAGCCAGCAGCCGGA
>JANOER010000080.1:0-8797 GCA_031441285.1 Rhodobacterales bacterium | reverse complement strand
GATGGAGGAGGACATCCAGCTTGGCCTGTCCGCCGAGGCTGCGGTCGAAAAGGAACAGTCCGCCGCCCGGAACCGTTTTGAACAGGTGCCCGACGCCTATCTGCGCGAACGCCTGTCGGACCTTGACGACCTGTCGAACCGTCTGTTGCGGATCCTGACCGGTCAGGGGCGCGACACCGGGGCCGAACTGCCGGAAAATCCGGTGCTGGTCGCCCGCAACATCGGCCCGGCCGAGCTTCTGGAATACGGGCGCAAGCTGAAGGGCGTGGTGCTTGAGGAAGGCTCGGTCGGGTCGCACGCCGCCATCGTCGCGCGCGCGCTGGCCATCCCGCTGGTGATCAACGCCGACCGTATCGTCGCCGAGGCGCTGAACGGCGATGCGATCCTGGTCGACGGCGATCAGGGCATCGTGCATCTGCGCCCCGAGGAAACCGTCGCCCGCGCCTTCCGCGACAAGATCGCCATGCAGGCCAAGGCGCAGGAACGCTACGCCTCGCTGCGCGGTCTGGCTGCCACATCGAAATGCGGCGTGACCATCGCCTTGCACATGAACGCAGGACTTATGGCCGATCTGCCCAGCCTTGAAGGCTCGGGGGCCGAGGGGGTCGGACTTTTCCGGACTGAACTGCAATTTCTGGTGCGGTCAAAGATGCCGCAGCGGGCTGAACTGGCGAAACTTTACACCCGCGTTCTGGATGCGGCCAAGGGCCGCCGCGTCGCCTTCCGCACCCTCGACATCGGGTCGGACAAGGTGCTGCCCTACATGAAACCGCAGGACGAGCCGAACCCCGCGATGGGCTGGCGCGCGGTCCGCGTCGGCCTCGACAAGCCGGGGGTGCTGCGAATGCAGCTACAGGCGCTGATCCGCGCCGCCAACGGTCGCCCGCTGACCATCATGTTCCCCCTCATCACCGAGATGAGCGAATTCCAGCAGGCCCGCGCCCATGCCCTGCGCGAAATCCACCGCGAGAAATCGCTTGGCCACCCGATCCCGGAACGGACCGAGATCGGCGCGATGCTGGAGACGCCCAGCCTTGCCTACGCCCCGAAAGCGTTTTTCCAGCTGACCGATTTCATCAGCGTCGGGGGCAATGACCTCAAGCAGTTCTTCTTCGCCGCCGACCGCGAGAACGAACTGGTCCGGCGGCGCTACGACACGCTGAACCTGTCGTTCCTGTCCTTCCTCGAACAGATCGTCGCCCGCTGCGCCGAGACATCGACCCCCTTGTCCTTCTGCGGCGAAGATGCCGGCCGCCCGATCGAGGCGCTGGCCCTTGCCGCCATCGGCTTTCGCAGCCTTTCGATGCGGCCGGCCTCGGTCGGCCCGGTCAAGGCGCTGGTGCGCCGGGTCAATCTGGATGAAGCGAAAGCCGTCATCGCCGCCGCACGCGACGCCGGGGCCGAAACCGCGCGGCCGATGCTGATGGAGTGGCTGGCGACACAAGGCGAGTGAGGGACCACCATGATGGACGCGGTGAACTGGGACGTCATCGGCGCGGTCTCGACCGTCCTTGGCGTGATCGGCGGCTTGGTGTCGGTCTATTTCCTGATCCACGAGGTCCGGCGGAACGCCCAGGCCATCGAAGGGGCGACCGTGCAGTCGCTGATGAGCTTCGAACAATCGGTCTATGCGCTGTTGATCGACAACGCAGGCCTGTTCCTGAAAGGCTCGGCCGACCGCGACAGCCTTTCTGCGACCGACAGGTTCAAGTTCGACAAACTGGTGCAGGCCTACATGTCGCTTTACTATTCGGCCTTCAAGCAGCACGAACAGGGGCTGATCGACCCCGAGGTCTGGGACGCCTTCCACAGGGCGCTGCGCGACAAGGTGGCAAAGCCCGGATTTGTCGCCAGCTGGACCGATATGCAGGCAAGCTATCCCCGGTCCTTCCAGGCGCTGGTGACACCGGACTGACGCTGCCGATATCCCGATTTTTCGCAGAAAAATCGTTGTTGCCCGCCGGGCGGCCAACGCAGAAAGGACCCCGAAGATGTGGCCGGACCAACGCCTTTCCGACCTTCTGAAGATAGATCACCCGATCCTTCAGTCCCCTATGGCAGGGTCCGCGACACCTGACCTTGCTGCCGCAGTTTGCAACGCGGGCGGTCTGGGCGCGCTCGGCAGCGCCGAGATGACCCCGGACCAGATCCGCGCCGCCGTGGCCGCGCTGCGGTCAAAGACCAACCGCGCCTTTAACCTCAACTTCTTTGTCACCGATGCCCCGGCAACCGATCCCGCCGTGCTTGCCCGCACCCGCGACCGGCTGCGCCCCTGGTATGACCGGCTTGGCCTGGGCGAGCCGCCGGAGGTGCTGCCCGCGCTTGGCCCCGGCTTCGACGCGGCGCGCCTTGCCCTTCTGCTGGAATTGCGCCCGGCCGTGGCCAGCTTCCACTTCGGCCTGCCAGAGCCGCAGGCGGTCCGCGCGCTGCAGGCGGCCGGGATCGCGGTAATCAGCACCGCAACCACCGTGGCCGAGGCTTTGGCGCTGCAAGCCGCCGGCATCGACGCCGTCATCGCCCAGGGTTGGGAGGCAGGCGGCCACCGGGGGCCGCACCGGCCGACCGATCCCACGCAGGGCGTCGGCACCATGGCGCTTGTGCCGCAGATCGTCGACGCGGTCCGCCTGCCGGTCATCGCCGCCGGCGGGATCGGCGACGGTCGCGGCATCGTCGCCGCATTCGCGCTGGGAGCAGCCGGGGTGCAGATGGGCACCGCGTTCCTGTCTTGCCCCGAAGCCGGCACCGACGCCCGGCGCCGGGCCCTTCTGTCCCGCGCGACCGAAACCGACACCATGGTTACCGACGCCGTCTCGGGCCGGGCTGCCCGTGCGGTCCGCTCGGCCTATGCCGTGGCGATGGCGGCGGACCAGGGCCCCCTGCCCGCGTTTCAACAGATGTATGCACTTACCGATCCCATGCTGGACGCGGGGCAGGACGACATTGCCTCGTTCCACCTTTACGGTCAGGCTGCACGCCTGAACCGCGCGCTGCCCGCCGCCGATCTCGTGTCATGCCTGGTCGAAGAAGCCCGGACCTGTTTTGCGCGGCTCGCCGTCCGGTAAGGGCGGGTTGCAACCACGACCATGATTTTTCTGCGAAAAATCGCGCGCGCTGGCCCGGCGCTTTCCCGGATCAGGTCGCAAACAGCCCCGCATGCGCCTTCCGCAGCTCTGCCTTTTGCACCTTGCCCATCGCATTCCTTGGCAAGGCCTCCAGGATGATCACCCGTTTCGGGATCTTGAACGCAGCCAGCCTCTCACGCAGCGCCGCGCGCACGGCGTCCGGCTCGACCGGGCCCACGACACAGGCGACGACCGCCTCGCCGAAATCAGGATGCGGCACCCCGATGACCGCCGAGGCCGCAACCCCCGGCAGCGCATCCAGTGCCGCCTCGACCTCGGCGGGATAGACGTTCAGCCCCCCGGTGATCACCAGATCCTTCGCCCGGCCAAGGATGCTCAGGTACCCGTCCGCATCCACCGCCCCAAGGTCGCCGGTCACGAACCAGCCGTCGCGAACCTCGCTCGCCGTCTCGACCGGCATCCGCCAATAGCCCTGAAACACGTTCGGTCCGCGAACCTCGATCGCCCCCGCCGCACCCGCCGCCACCGGCTGGCCCGAAGGGTCGACGACCCGCAGGCTGATCCCGGCCAAAGCCATGCCCACGGTCCCCGCGCGCCGGTCACCCGCATAGGGGTTCGAGGTGATCATGTTCGTCTCGGTCATCCCGTAGCGTTCCAGGATCACATGGCCGGTCCGCGCCTGCCAGGTGGCGTGGGTTGCCGGTGACAGGGGGGCCGATCCGGAGATGAACAGCCGCATGCTTTGGCAAAGCGCCGGGTTCAGGCGCGGATCACCCAGCAGCCGGGAATAGTAGGTGGGCACCCCCATCATCACCGTCGCTGCGGGCAGCGCCGCCAGCACGTCGTCCGGCGCAAAGCTGCGCTGGAAGATCATCGAGGCCCCGGCATACAGCACGCAGTTGGTCGCCACGAACAGCCCATGCGTGTGAAACACCGGCAGCGCGTGCAACAGGACATCGGTTTCGCTGAAACGCCAAAGTCCGGCCAGCGTCTCGGCGTTCGAGGCAAGGTTGTCGCGCGACAGCATCACCCCCTTCGATCGCCCGGTGGTGCCCGAGGTGTAAAGGATCGCCGCAAGATCGCCCGGCGCAAAGGGCGGGTCCGCGAAAGCGGCGTCCCTTGTGGCGGCAAGGTCCAGAAAATCCCCCAGCGCCAGGGTCCGCGTGCCGCTGTCTGCGACCGCCCTGACCCGCGACGCATCGACAAGCGCCAGCTTCGGGGCGGCATCGGTCAGGAAATGCTGTGTCTCGGCCAGAGTGTAATCCGGGTTCACCGGCAGGAACACGACACCGCCGCGCAGACAGGCGAGGTACAGCGTCAGCACCGCCTCGCACTTTGCGACCTGACACAGAAGCCGGTCGCCCTTGGTCAGCCCAAGTGCGGCAAGGGCACTGGCAAAGCGCCCGGTCTCGTCCCAAAGCGCGCCATAGGTCGCGGGCGTAGCGCTTTGCAGCCAGACCCGATCCGGCCGCGCGGCCATGCCTTGCAGGCGTGTGATCACATCGGTGTTCACCCTTGGCCTCCTTGGTGTCGCAGGGGATCTACCCCGCCCATCCGCGAAACCCAAGATTTTTCGCAGAAAAATCGTGCGCTGCTGCCCTCAGGCGCGGGTGATCACCGGCGGTTCCACCGCATGCGCGAAGGCCGCAAGCACCGCTTCGGTCCCGTGAACCTCGGACAGCTTCAGCAGCGCAAAACGGATCCGGGCAATCTCGCGGTAATACCCCAGAAACGCTGCGTTCAGCGCGGCCCCGGTCACCGCGCCCAGCACCGGAACCGCCTGGGCGGCAAGCTTCTGGCCCAGCACCACCGCAAGCCTCGGCGCGACGGTCCGGATCAGATTCTGCAGCGCCGGTCCGGTCAGCGCCAGCCGCGCGGTCAGAAAGCTGGTGTTCACGCCGTCGTCCGACGCAAGCGGGCTGCCGGCGGCGAAGACGCGCAGGCATTCCTCGCGCACGCCCGGGGCGTCGGGGTCCAGCCCCGCGGCGCGTGCTTCGCCTCGGACCGCGTTCAGGATCAGCGCCACCGTCACTGGCAGTTCGGCCAGTGCGGTCGCCAGCCCCCCGGCCCCGCCTGCGGCCCCCGTGGCCATGACGGCTGCCACCTGTCCGCGCGGCCCAAGGTCGGGCGTCCGGACGGCGGCGGCATAGGCCAGGTCCAGCGCTCGTTCAGTCGCCTGTTCCAACTGCCTCCGCACCGCATCCGGGACAAGGTCGATCTGGCGCTCCAAGGCATCCCCCAACCGGTTCGCCACTTGCATGACCGGCCCGTTCGCCCGCCGGAACCGGGCCGCAAGTGCGGCGATCTCGGCGGCAAGTGCCCTGGGAAGGGTCGCGGGAGTCATCTGGTCCATGCATCGAATATGGCCCCGATGCCGCCGCGCGCAATGGCCGTCAGGTTGCTTTCGTGACCAGGCCGGTCACACCGCCCCAGGCCCCGGCCTTCAGCGCCAGTCCCAGAATCCGGTCCGGGTTGGTCGGAGGCGGCATCTCGACCCCTGCCAGCTTGTGAAACCCGAAGCGCCCGTAATAGGGCGCGTCGCCGACCAGCATCGCCCGCTCCCAGCCAAGGCGGCGCGCCTCGGCAAGGCTTTCGTTGATCAGAAGGGCGCCCAGCCCCTCGCCCTGCCGGGTTGGGTGGACGGCGATCGGGCCCAGCAAAAGGACGTCATGTTCGCCGATCAGCGCCGGCCAGGTCCGGATCACCGCCGCAAGGGTGCTGTCGTCATCGCGCAAGGTCAGGCACAAGGATGCCACCGTGGGCACGCCGTCGCGCAAGCGGTAGGATGAAAGAGCCGTCCGCCCCGGCGCGAAGCAAAGGTCGTAAAGCGCCTCGACTTCCCACCAGTCGGCTTCGCACTCTTCCTCAAGCCGGTACACGCACGCCGCCCCCGAATCTGCTTGAAAGGGGCCGTAACATGGCCACATGTCAGGATCAAATCGCGAAAGTCCCCCCTCGCATGTTCTACCGCCCCGCCGAAGGCCACGGCCTGCCGCACAGCCCGTTCGCGGCCATCGTCTCGCCCCGGCCGATCGGCTGGATTTCCACCCGCGCCGGCATGGGCGACAATCTGGCACCCTATTCGTTCTTCAACGCTGTCGGCTACAACCCGCCGCAGGTGATGTTCTCCGGTGACCCGCGCGACAGCGTGACCAATGCGCAGGAAAGCGGGGTCTTTGCCGTCAACATCGTCGAGGCCGTCGCCTTGCAGGCGATGAACGAGACCTCGGCCCGCTTTCCGCGCGGCACCGATGAGTTCGCGGCGGTCGGCGTCGCCAAGGCCGAATGCAAGACCATCGATTGCCCACGCGTCGCCACGGCTCCGGCGACGCTGGAATGCCGGGTGGTCCAGGTGGTGAAGCTTCTGGGCGACGACCACATGGTCATCGGCGAGGTCACCGGCATCCACCTGCGCGACGATTGCCTGATCGATGGCCGCTTCGACGTGACCCGCTACCAGCCAGCGGCGCGGCTGGGCTATCACGACTATGCTTTCGTGCGCGAAGTGGTGGAATTGCGGCGGCCGACCAAGCCCTGACCCACCGGGGCAAAATGCCCGGCTTGACCTGCGGCGAGTGGCGTCGGCACCGATATGGCTTGATCCCGACCGGCGGTTTGGCCGATATGGGCAGGACCCGCACCCGTCGGTGCGCCTTTTGAACCCGGTGAGGAACAGATGACCTTCAAGCCCGCCCCCTGGCCCCGCAAGCTTCGCTCGCAGGAGTGGTTCGCCGGCACCTCGAAGGACGCGATCTATCACCGGTCCTGGATGAAGAACCAGGGCCTGCCGGCTGACCTGTTCGACGGTCGCCCGGTGATCGGGATCCTGAACACGTTCAGCGAGTTGAACCCCTGCAACGGCCATCTGAATGATCTGGCCGAGCGGGTGAAGCATGGGGTCTATGAGGCGGGCGGCTTTCCGGTGATCGTGCCGGTGATGTCGGTGTCAGAGTCCGGCTTCCGCCCCACCGCGATGATGTTTCGCAACCTTGCCGCCATGGCGGTGGAAGAGACGATCCGCGGCCAGCAGATGGACGGCGTCGTCTGTCTGGTGGGTTGCGACAAGACCACTCCGTCCCTGCTGATGGGGGCCGCAAGCGTCGATCTGCCGACGATCATGGTCTCCGGCGGGCCGATGTTGAATGGCTATTTCCGGGGCGAGCGGGTCGGGTCCGGCACGCATCTGTGGAAGTTCTCCGAAGCCGTGAAGGCCGGCGAGATGACGGCCGAAGAGTTCGTCGAGGCCGAGGCGTCGATGTCGCGCAGTCCCGGATCGTGCAACACGATGGGCACGGCCAGCACCATGGCATCCATGGTCGAGGCGCTGGGGATGACCCTTTCGGGCAATGCCGCGATCCCGGCGGTGGACAGCCGCCGCCGCGTGATGGCTCATCTGACCGGGCGGCGCATCGTGCAGATGGTGAAGGATGACCTCAAGCCCTCGGACATCCTGACCCGCGACGCCTTCCAGAACGCGATCCGTACCAACGCGGCGATCGGGGGCTCCACCAACGCCGTCATCCACCTTCTGGCCATCGCCGGCCGGGTGGGCGTGCCCCTGACGCTGAACGACTGGGACGACTGGGGCCGGGGCGTGCCGACCATCGTCAACCTGATGCCCTCGGGCAAATACCTGATGGAGGAATTCTTCTATGCCGGCGGGCTGCCGGCGGTGATCAAGCGGCTGGGTGAGGCGGGGCTACTCAAGCGCGAGGCGCTGACCGCGTCGGGCGGGGCGATCTGGGACGACGTGCAGCCCGCCCGCATCGACAATGACGACGTGATCCTGCCCGCCGAGAAGGCACTCACCCAGTCGGGCGGCATCGTCGTGGTGACGGGCAACCTTGCGCCCGACGGGGCGGTGCTGAAGCCTTCGGCCGCCACGCCGGCGCTGATGCAGCACCGGGGCCGCGCCGTGGTGTTCGAGGATATCGACGACTACAAGGCCCGGATCAACGACGAGGCGCTGGACATCGACGAGACCTGCGTGATGGTGCTGAAGATGTGCGGCCCGCGCGGTTATCCCGGGATGGCCGAGGTCGGCAACATGGGCCTGCCGCCCAAGGTCTTGCGCAAGGGCATCACCGACATGGTGCGGATCTCGGATGCGCGGATGTCGGGTACGGCTTACGGCACGGTGGTCCTGCACACCAGCCCCGAGGCCGCGCGCGGCGGCCCCCTCGCTGTGGTGCGGACTGGCGACATGATCGAGCTGGACGTGGCGAACCGCCGCCTGCATCTGGACATCCCCGAGGCGGAACTTGCCGCCCGCCTCGCCGCCTGGACCCCCGCCGTGGAACCGCCCTCCAGCGGCTATGCGCGGCTCTACCACGACCATGTGCAAGGCGCGCATGAAGGGGCGGACATGGATTTCCTCGTCGGCTGCCGCGGCAACGCAGTGGCGCGGGAAAGCCATTGATGGCACCGATGCGCGTAGCCCCCCTCTCTGTCGCCCTCGTCGGCATCGGCAAGATCGCGGTCGATCAGCACGTCCCCGCCATCGCCGCCAGCGCCGACTGGCAGCTTGCCGCCACCGTCAGCCGCCACGGATCGGTCTCCGGCACGCCAGCCTATACCGACCTCGGCCAGATGCTTGCCGCCCATCCCGAGGTGCAGGTCGTGTCGCTTTGCCTGCCGCCGGTCCCGCGCTTTGGCCCGGCCGAAGCGGCGCTGCTTGCCGGCCGCCACGTCATGCTGGAAAAGCCGCCGGGCGC
>JANOER010000079.1:0-5844 GCA_031441285.1 Rhodobacterales bacterium | reverse complement strand
GCTACTGCCGGCAAGCCTTGTACGCAATGGTATCAAAACCCGCGTATCCCATCCTGCATCACCGGAATCGGCATAGCCAAGGGTGTGTCAACAGCGCGCGTGGAAGAAATCGTAGATGCTTTGCGCCAGGGTTTCCGAGATGCCGCCAACCGCCGTCAGGTCTGACAGGCCTGCGCGCGCCACGGCCTTGGCGCTGCCAAAGTGGGCGAGAAGGGCCTTCTTGCGGCCCGCGCCGACGCCGGGAATATCGTCGAGCGGGGTCGCGCTGATCGCTTTGGCGCGTTTGGCGCGGTGCGCGCCGATGGCCCAGCGGTGAGCCTCATCCCGCAGGCGCTGCACGAAATAGAGGACCGGCGAGGTGTGGGGCAGCGCCTTGGGGTGCATCCCCACACGGTGGAATTCTTCCTTGCCCGCATCGCGGTCAACGCCCTTGGCGACACCGATCATGGCGATGTCTTCGACGCCCAGATCGGCCATGATCTGGGCCACGGCACTGACCTGCCCCGCGCCGCCGTCAATCAGCAACAGGTCAGGCCAGGCATCGGAGGTGCGGTCGGGGTCTTCCTTCAACAGACGCTCGAACCGGCGGGTGAGGACTTCCTTCATCATGCCGAAGTCGTCGGAATTGGCCCCGGCGTCGGACTTGATGTTGAACTTGCGGTATTGGGATTTCAGGAACCCCTCGGCCCCCGCCACGATCATACCCCCCACAGCATTGGTGCCCTGGATGTGCGAGTTGTCGTAGACCTCGATCCGCAGCGGGGGGCTGTCCAGGTCGAAGGCCTCGGCCAGCCCGACCAGCAGCTTGTTCTGCGTGGTGGACTCCGCCATCCGCCGGGCAAGGCTTTCGCGGGCGTTGCGGGTGGCGTTCTCGACCAGCTCGGCCTTCTCGCCACGCTGGGGGATGGCCATCTCCACCTTGCGACCGGCGCGGATGGCAAGCGCCTCGGCCACCAGGTCCGGGTTCTCGACCGGGTGCGACAGCAGGATCAGCCGCGGCGGCTCCTTGTCGTCGTAGAACTGGGCGAGGAAGGCCTCCATGATCTCGGGCTCCTCTGCACCCGCGCCGGTCTTGGGATAGAAATCCCGGTTGCCCCAGCTTTGGTTCGCGCGGATGAAGAAGACCTGCACGCAGGCCTGCCCATGCTCCAGATGCAGCGCCACGACATCCGCCTCGGCCACGCCCTGCGGGTTGATGCCTTGCGTCTGCTGCACCTGGGTCAGCGCGCGGATCCGGTCGCGAAGCGCTGCGGCGCGTTCGAACTCCATCTGCGCCGAGGCCTCGGTCATGGCCTTCGCAAGGTCGGCCTGAACCGAAGTGGTCTTGCCCTCAAGGAACCGGGTCGCATCTGCGACAAGGGTGGCATAGCCCCCGCGGCTGATCTTTTCCACACAGGGAGCCGAGCAGCGTTTGATCTGGAATTGCAGGCAGGGCCGGGTGCGGGATTCGAACATCGAGTCCGAGCAGTTGCGGAGAAGGAACACCTTCTGCAACTGGTTCAGCGTCCGGTTTACCGCGCCCGCGCTGGCGAAGGGGCCGAAGTAGGCGCCTTTTTCCGATTTCTTGCCGCGATGCTTCTTGATCTGCGGATAGGGGTGTTCCGACGAGATCAGGATGTTCGGAAAGCTTTTGTCGTCGCGCAGAAGGACGTTGTAGCGCGGTTTCAGCTGTTTGATCAGGTTCTGCTCCAGCAGCAGCGCCTCAAGTTCCGTCCGCGTGGTCAGGAACATCATTGATGCCGTTTCGTGGATCATCCGGGCGATCCGCCCGGAATGTCCCGATTGTCGCGCATAATTCGACACCCGAGCCTTCAGGTTGCGCGCCTTGCCGACATAAAGCACCTCAGACGCGGCGTTCATCATGCGGTAGACGCCGGGCGAGTTGTCCAGCGTGCGCAGGTAATCCTGGATCACCTCATGTCCGGTGCGGGCTGGTTCGTCCATGGCTTTCCGTGCGTCGATTCTCGATCAGGGCTGCACTGAACACAGGGCGCTGGCAAGGGGAAAGCTGTCCCCCGTTTCTGGGGATAACTCTGCGGAGAAGATTTCAGGAGGCCGGAATTTCCGTGGAATCCGGCCCGGTTCGTGCAGTTGCCTGTTTTTTAGGCGATTTTCTAACCCATTGAAAATACGTGAAACATTTTCATGCACAGCGCAAATCCCTGAAAAACCAAAGAAATTATGACGATGGCGTGAACGTGGCATGAGAAGTGGACAACTTCCTTCGCGCTTCCGGTTCGGCCCTATTCGACCCCAAGCACATCCGCGGTCTGCCAGGCAAGATGCTGGCCGCCGTCGGTGGCCAGAAACTGCCCGGTGACCGACGGGCTGTCGAGGAAAAACCCCAGCGCCGCCGTGATATCGGCGGGGTGTGCGCCCCGGCCCAGCACCGTGGCGGCACGCTGGCGGGCGAAGTGGTCTGCCGACTGCCGCGCGCCCTGCAAGGTGGGGCCGGGTCCGATCGCATTGACGCGGACATGCGGGGCAAGGCCCTGTGCCGCGGTTTGGGTCAGGGCCCAGAGGCCCATCTTGGCGATGGTGTAGGTCGAGAACTCGGGCGTCAGCTTCAGGATGCGCTGGTCGATCATGTTGATGATCAGGCCCCGGGCAAGGGGCTCATCGTTCTCGTCCATCATGGCGGGCGGGCATTGGCGGGCGAAGCCTTGCGTCAGCACATAGGGCGCGCGCAGGTTCGATTCGATGTGCCGGTCCCAGCCGGCCCGCGTCGAGGTGTCGATCCGGTCGTAGTCGAAGACCGAGGCGTTGTTGACCAGCACCGTCAGCGGCCCTATCGCGGCGGTCACGGTCGGGATCAGCGCCTGCATCTGGTCTTCGACGGTCAGGTCGGCCTGAAAGCAGTCGGCCCGCCGGCCCAGCGCGCGGATCTCGACTGCAACCCCTTCGGCTTCATCGCGCGAGGTGGCAAAGTGCACCGCCACATCATGCCCGCGTCCCGCCAGATACAGCGCCATCGCGCGGCCAAGCCGCTTGCCCGCGCCGGTCACCAGTGCCGTCATTTCGCCTTGCCCCCGCAGTCACATGTCTTGCGTCCGATCACGTAGCGCCCGCATCTGTCGCAGACAGGGGGAGAGGACTTCTTTCGCATCACGCGCGGCAGGGCGGACGGAAACAGCGCGCGCCCGATCAGGGCCACTATGACCATCAGGCCCAGAAAAACGAGGATCACTTTGAACAGCATGCGCTATAGCCCGTATCGCGCCCAAAGCGCCCTGTCTTCGACCGCGCCAAGGGTCTGATCCACCAGCGACAGACCCAGCCGCTGGAACAGGCTGCGCTTGCGGCCATGCGGAACCAGCTTCACCTTGTCGCCGTAAAGCGCCTTCAGTTTCGGCACCATATGGGCCACGCCGTCGGCCAGCCCAAGATCCACCGCCTGCTGGCCCACCCAGACATCCGCGTTATACAGGTCCGCCGCCTGGTCCAGCCTCGCCCCTCGCCGCGCCTTCACATGGTCGATGAAGGCCTGATGGATCGGGCCCTGCAGCGCGCGCAGGCGTTCGACATCCTCGGCCTTCTGCGGCAGGAACGGGTCGGCAAGGCTTTTGGACTTGCCCGCCGTCACCACGCGGCGTTCGATTCCCTGCCGTGCCATCAGGTCCGGAAAGCCGAACGAGGCGAAGATCACCCCGATCGAGCCTACGATGCTGCTGTGGTCCAGCCAGATGTCGTCGCCCGCACAGGCCAGCCAGTAGCCGCCCGAGGCCGCGACATCCTCGACGAATGCATGGACTGGCACCTGCTTTTCCTCCGCCAGCCGCCGGATGCGCGCCGCGATCAGCGCGGATTGCACCGCGGACCCACCGGGTGAGTTGATCTGCAACGCCACCGCCGCCGGTTTGCGCCGGAATGCGCGGTCGATCAGCGGGGCCAGCGCCTCGTCATTCAAAGAGCGGCCACCCCCGCCAATGATGCCACCAAGGCGGATCACCGGGACAATGGCCGGCTTCGGCAAAAAGGGGATCATGCGCATCATGGTCCAGAAGTAAGCCGTCAGGGGCTTGCGGGCAAGGGTCGCGCCGGGCAGGCTGGCGCGTATGATCGACAGACTGGAAATGTTCATCGCACTGGCCAAGGAGCGCCACTTCGGCCGCGCTGCCTTGGCCTGCGGGGTCACCCAGCCGTCGCTGTCCAGCGCGATCCGGCAGCTTGAGGATCAGCTTGGCGTCCAGCTGGTCTATCGCGGCAGCCGGTTTCAGGGCCTGACGCCAGAAGGCCAGCGCGTGCTGGACCGCGCGCTGGGCATCGTCGGCGACGTGCGCGCGCTGAAGGACGAGATGCGGGTGGTTCGCTCCGGCCTGTCAGGCAACCTGCGGCTTGGCGTCATCCCGACCGCGCTGCCAATGGTCGCCGACCTGACCGGTCCCTTCACCGAGCGGCATCCGAATGTGCGCGTGTCGATCCTGTCGCGCACCAGTGCCGAGATCCTGACCGGGATCGAGGCCTTGGACCTCGAGGCCGGGATCACCTACCTGGACAACGAGCCCCTTGGCCGTGTCCTGCAACTGCCGCTTTACACCGAATTCTACCGCCTGCTGGTGGCGAAGGGCAGCGATCTGGCCGGGCGCCGGCAGATCAGCTGGGCGGACCTTGCGGTGGTGCCTCTGTGCCTTCTGACCTCGGACATGCAGAACCGGCGGATCGTCAACCAGCATCTGGGCGAGGCCGGGGTGCAGGCCGCGCCGATGATCGAATCGAATTCGACCGTCGCCCTTGTTGCGCATGTGCTGACCGGGCGCTGGGCAAGCGTGGTGCCGAAACGGCTGGCAGACATGTTCGTCACCGATGGGCGGCTTCTGTCGGTGCCGATCGTCGAGCCCGAGGCGGAACATACCGTCGGCCTGATCGCCGCCCGCCGCGACCCGCAGACCCCTGTCCTGCAGGCCCTGATCGACGAGGCGCAGCGGCAGATCTCTTGATAGACGCTGTCTATCAACTAACGGCACATCCATATTGATAATCCTATCAATCAGCGTATCACGGGCGCACGCCAGCCAAAGGACGCCCGCATGCTTGATTCCGCAGACATCTCCGATCGGATCGCCGAAATCCTTGAGGATCATCGCGGGCTTGAGGGGCCGCTTCTGCCAATCCTGCACGCCGTTCAGGCGGCGTTCGGGCATGTGCCGCAGGCGTCCGTGCCGCAGATCGCCCGCGCGCTGAACCTGTCCAAGGCCGAAGTGCACGGCGTGATCAGCTTCTACCACGACTTCCGCGAGGCTCCGGCCGGGCGGCATGTGCTGAAGCTATGCCGGGCCGAAGCCTGCCAGGCCGTCGGCGCCGACCGGGTGGCCGACGCGGTGAAATCCGCGCTGGGCATCGGCTGGCATGAAACCACCCCCGACGGCCGCGTGACGCTGGAGCCGGTGTTCTGCCTTGGCCTTTGCGCCTGCGGCCCGGCGGCGATGGTGGACGGGCGGCTTGTCGGCCGCTGCGATGAACGGATTGTGTCCGAGGTGTCGGCATGAAGATCTATATCCCGCTGGACAGCGCCGCCGTCGCGCTTGGGGCAGATGCCGTGGCGGATGCCGTGCGGACAGAAGCCGCCCGGCGTGGCGTCACGGTCGAGATCATCCGCAACGGCAGCCGCGGCATGGTCTGGCTGGAGCCGCTGGTCGAAGTGGTGACCGACACCGGGCGCATGGGGTTTGGCCCGATGACGGCCGCCGACGTGCCGGCGCTGTTTGGCGGTCTTGGCCGGCATGTCAAGGCGCTTGGCCCGGTCGAGGACCTGCCCTGGATGAAGGGCCAGACCCGCCTGACCTTCGCTCGTGTCGGCGTGATCGACCCCGTGTCGCTGGCCGATTACCGCGCGCATGGCGGCAT
>JANOER010000078.1:0-5763 GCA_031441285.1 Rhodobacterales bacterium | reverse complement strand
CACCGACGCCAGCTTGCGCACCTCGGACCCGCTGATCCTTGCCGCCGGGGATTGCGCCAGTGTCGAAGGCTCTGACCGGCCGAAGGCGGGCGTGTTCGCGGTCCGCGCGGCACCGGTCCTTTACGCCAACCTGCGCGCCATTCTGTCGGAAAAGCCTATGCGCGCATTTCGCCCGCAGCGCGACTATCTCAAGCTGGTAGCCCTTGGCGGCACCTCCGCGGTTGCCGACAAATGGAGCCTTGCCGCCTCGGGCCCCTGGCTTTGGCGGCTGAAGGACCGCATCGACCGCCAGTTCATGGAGCGGGTGTCCGACCTTGCGCCGATGCCCCGGCCTGCCCCCCCCAAAGCCGCGACTGCGGGTCTGGCCGCGCATCTGTCCGGCCGTCCGCTGTGCGGTGGCTGCGGGGCGAAGCTTGGGCCCGGAACCTTGACCGCCGCTCTTGCCGATCTGCCCGCGCCCGCACGCGCCGACGTGCTGTCCGGCCCCGGGGACGATGCGGCGGTTCTGGCCGCAGCGGCGGGGGTGCAGGTCATCACCACCGATCATCTGCGCGCCTTCAGCCTTGACGCCCGCCTGATGTCCCGGCTGACAGCACTGCATGCCCTGGGGGATGTCTGGGCGATGGGAGCCGCGCCGCAGGTGGCGCTGGCCCAGGTCACCTTGCCGCCCCTTGGGTCGGACCTGCAGGCCCGGATGCTGGCCGAGATCATGGCGGAAGCGGGCAAGACCCTTCGCGCGGCCGGGGCGGATGTGGTCGGGGGCCATTCCACCGAAGGGGCCGAGCTGAGCATCGGCTTCACGGTGACCGGCACCGCCGCGCGCGCCATCGGCAAGGCCGGCGCCAAGGCAGGCAACAGGCTGATCCTGACCAAACCGATCGGGTCGGGCACGGTCCTTGCCGCGGAAATGGCCCTGGCCCGCCTGCCGGGGCTGATGACCGGCGAAGTCTGGGCCGCCTGCATCGCGCAGATGTCCCGAGAACAGGGCAGCGCCGCCGCGATCCTTGCCCCTGTCGCGCTGGCGATGACCGATGTGACAGGCTTCGGCCTTGCCGGGCACCTGCTGGAGATGATGGAAGCCTCGGGCACCGCGGCGCGGGTGGGGCTGGCGGATATCCCCCTGATGCAAGGCGCGCTTGCCTTTGCGCGGGCGGGCTATGGGTCATCGTTGCAGCCGGCGAACCTTGCGGCGGTCAGCTGGCAGACGTCCGTCCCGCCCGGGCTTGCGTCCGACCCGCGGCTGGCGCTGCTGAGCGATCCGCAGACCTGTGGCGGACTTCTGGCCGCTGTTCCGGCGGACGACGCAGAACGCCTGATCGCAGACCTGCGTGACGCGGGCCACGACGCAGCCCTCATCGGTCAGGTGATCGACGGGCCACCGCATCTGACGATCACCGCCAATCCCTGACCCACGATTTTTCTGCGAAAAATCGGGCCCCGCCTAGACGGGCGTTGGCCAACCGTCGATCACCGCGACCGCCTCTTCCGCCGTTTCGACCATGGCGAACAGGCTCAAGTCCTCGGGCGAGATCACCCCCGCCTCGGCGAGGTAGGTCCAGTTGACCACCTTTTCCCACCAGTCACGGCCAAAAAGCAGGAAGGGAATGGATTTCATCCGCTTGGTCTGGATCAGCGTCAGGCTTTCGAAAAGCTCGTCCAATGTGCCAAAGCCGCCGGGAAAGACGCAGATGGCCTTCGCGCGCATCAGGAAGTGCATCTTGCGAATGGCGAAATAGTGGAAGTTGAACGACAGGTCCGGTGTCACATAGGCATTCGGTGCCTGCTCATGCGGCAACACGATATTGAGGCCGATCGACTGCCCCCCTGCGTCATCCGCACCCCGGTTTCCGGCCTCCATCACGCCAGGACCACCGCCGGTGACGATGACATTCTCGCGCCCGTAGGTGGCCAGGCTGCGCTCAGTCATGATGCGGGCGAAGCGGCGCGCCTCGTCGTAGTAGTGCGACAGGTCGGCCAGAACCTTGCTTTTCGCGGTGGCCTTTGCCTCGGGCGAGGGGATCCGCGCGCCGCCGAACATCACGATCGTCGATTCGATCCCGCGTTCGTCCATGATCAGTTCGGGCTTCAGCAGTTCCAGTTGCAGACGAACCGGGCGCAGTTCCTCGCGCGTCAGGAAATCGCGGTCGGCGAAGGCCAGACGGTAGGCCGGGGCGCGCGTTTGCGGCGTGTCCGGGATGCGCTTGGCGGCGGCGATGTCCTCGACGCTGTCGCGGAACGGGTGGCTGCGGGGTTCGTCTTTCATCGGGCACTCGGATTGCATGGCTCTGGGCCAAGCCTTATAGGGTCGGAGGTTCCCTGACCAATCGAAAAGGCCGCCCCATGTCCAACGCCGCCCTTGAAGCTGCCGTCGAAGCCGCCTGGGAGGCGCGCGACGCCATCAACCCCGCAACCAAAGGCGAGGCGCGCGACGCCATCGAGGCAACCCTGACGGCCCTTGATGGTGGCACTTTGCGGGTGGCGGAAAAGCGGGGCGGCGACTGGCATGTGAACCAGTGGGCGAAGAAGGCTGTCCTTCTGTCGTTCCGGCTGACCGACATGCACGAGATTTCCGGCAGCAACGGCGGGTCGAACTGGTGGGACAAGGTGCCGTCGAAGTGGCAGGGCTGGACCGCCGGGGACTGGCGCAAGGCCGGCTTTCGCGCGGTGCCTGGGTCGATCGTGCGGCGGTCGGCGTTCATCGGAAAGAACGTCGTGCTGATGCCGTCCTTCGTGAACATCGGAGCCTATGTGGACGAAGGGTCGATGGTTGACGGCTGGGCGACGGTCGGATCCTGCGCGCAGATTGGCAAGAATGTGCATCTTTCCGGCGGCGTCGGAATCGGCGGCGTGCTGGAGCCGATGCAGGCCGGCCCGACGATCATCGAGGATGACTGCTTCATCGGCGCGCGGTCGGAGGTGGTGGAAGGCTGCATCGTCCGCGAAGGATCGGTCCTTGGCATGGGCGTCTTCATCGGCAAGTCGACCAAGATCGTCGACCGCGAAACCGGCGAGGTCATGTATGGCGAGGTGCCGGCCAGGTCGGTCGTGGTGGCCGGGTCGATGCCGTCGAAGGGCGGGATCAACCTTTACTGCGCGGTGATCGTGAAGAAGGTCGACGCCCAGACCCGGTCCAAGACCAGCATCAACGAACTTTTGCGGGACTGACCGGCATCAGACCGCCAGCAGCCCGGCCACATGGGCCGGAGCCTCGGGCCGGGCGACGGGGCCGTATCCGAACGCGGGGTCGGCGGCCAGTTCAGGGAACAGCGTCAGCAGTTCGGCCTGCGTCTCGGCATCGTGGCCCGCAAGCGACGCCGGGCCGGGATGGTAGCTTTCGCTCCACAGGCCTTCGGCGCGGATGATCTGGTGGCGGTCAAACAGCAGGTGGTGATAGGTCACCGGCGCACCCGACCGGTCCTGCTGCAACCGGCCAGCCCGCACCAGATGGATCGCCCGGACCAGAACCTCGTCCTCGCCGCAGTAAAGCTCGGCCCGCCAGCCGGTGAAGTGCAGCCGGTGCTGCGGCGAGACGGCAAGCGCCCCATGGTCACCGAACGTGCCCGCGGGAATCGCGACCGGCGCCATCGACCCAAGCGTCGACACCTGCCGGGCGCCATGCCAGCGGACCGGCTGCCAGCCATCGTCAAGCGTCAGGACCAGATCGCCCACCTCGACCGCTTCGACCGGGACTGCCCCCCTGGACGTTTCGATCCGGCAGCCCGCGACGAAACAGGGCACGATACTGCCGCTTACCAGACCGACATCGCTGATCCCGGCAAGATTCTTGACCTCGTAAGAAAAGCTTTCGGGGGCATACGCGTCAGTCGGGTCAGTGATAACGGTGATCGTTCCGTTGGCGTTGACCAGGATCTCTACCCCTGACGGCAGTTCGATGGTTTCGCCTGCGACGACCGGAAACCCGTTGATCTTGGTGATCGTCAGGGTACCCGCACCGGAATTGGTGTCGTTCCCGGTCAGGTTGACGATCTGGTCTTCGCCGCGCTTGGCGATGAAGGTGTCATCCACGGCGACTACGGCCGTCTGGACCGAGTCGGCTGCGATCATCAGGTTGCTGTCATAGGCCGCATCGCCCCCGTCGGCGATACCGATCTTGATGGTGTTCTTCACGCCCGCAGTGACCGGAGCCTTCAGCGTCAGGGTGACGGTGAAGCCGTCCATCTCGGTATTGAACTGGTCCTGCGCGTTGTCGACATACAGGTTGCCGTTCGATGTCGGGTTGATGTTGTTGATCGAAATGTCGCCGTTGCCGACCGTCAGTTCGGCCTTGACGCCGTTCACCCAGACGCCAACGGCATCGTTGAACCCCGAGCCTACGTATTCCAGATACTCTTCCGACGAGAAGGTGATCTGCATGGTCAGAATAGATCCCGTCGGGATGAAGTCCGCCGTGAAGATCGCCGCGTCGAAGGTGTTGACGCCCGCCACAGCGTTCAGATCGGCATCGTTGTTCGCGCCACTGGTGTTCGTGGTGCGGGACGAGGACTGATTGGCTTCGCCGCTGCTGTTGGTAAAGTCCGAGGCCTTTCCGGTGGACAGGATGACGCCACTGTCCGACGGGGTCACCCCCGGCGCTACCGTGTCGCCACCGGAATAGATTCCAGCCGAAGCAGGGTCACCGTTGTACGATGCGTTGACGATAGTGATGCCGGATCCGAACATCGCTTCGGCCATCTGCATGGCTGAGGCGGAACTATCGACCGAAAGTTTGCTGGCGGTGACCACTTGATCCTCAAAGATGACGTGCCGGCCAAGTGTCGCCACGAACACCTAAGAAACGGCTAACCCGGATCGTGGAATATCCTGCCGGTGTGGCCGGAATCGGGTCACGCCTTGGCCGAAGGATGAAGAATTGTGGTGACCTTGCCCAAGTTTCGCGCTGCGGGCGAGTGATGCGCCGTCCTGTCGCCTGCCGCGATCATTCTGGCGCGTCCGCCAACGGAGGTCTGGCCCAGCCCTTTCGGCCAGACACCTTGACCTTGGCATCGGGCAAAAGCGCGTCTAGGCTTGGCCCGCCAAGGAGAGCCCGATGCCGGATCAGGACAACGACACCGCCAGGCCAAAGCGCCCGCAGAAAGTCTACACTCTGGTGGTCGAGGTCGGCCGCAAGCCGGGCGACGGCCTGCCGGACAAGGCGACCGGGGCCGGCCTGCTGATCTACGCCAGTGGCGTCGACGAATCCGAGGCGGTCCGCGAGACGGTGGCGATCCTCAAGGAAGCTGACCTCGCGCCGTTGGAAGTGACCGGGCATGGCACGGTGGAAGAACGGCTCAAGGCCGGCGATGACATCCCCGAGGCCGAGCAGGCGCTGATGAACCGGGCGCTGGCCGAAAACTCGGTGATCGTCGCCGAGATGACTCCGTTCTACGACTGACGCACCGCTGATCGCGCGCAAGTTGCAGGCGTGACGGCAATTGGATAGTCAGGGCCTTCCCGGCCGCTTAGTGGAACAGTGCATGCCCGACCCAGCCCTTGATCTTGCCCTTGATCCTGTCGACCTGACCGCCCGGCTGATCCGCTGCCCGTCGGTCACCCCCGCCGAGGGTGGCGCGATAACGCTTCTGGCCAATGTGCTGGCCGAAGCGGGGTTCAGCTGCACCCGCGTTGACCGGGGCGGCATCGCCAACCTTTATGCCCGCTGGGGCAAGGCCGGGGCGAACCGGTCCTTCGGGTTCAACGGGCATACCGATGTGGTCCCCGTCGGCGATGCGGCGGCCTGGACGCATGACCCGTTCGGGGCCGACA
>JANOER010000077.1:0-22226 GCA_031441285.1 Rhodobacterales bacterium | reverse complement strand
GCCGGTCGCGTGGCGCACGTCATGGGCGGCGTCATGCAGGGCCGCCGACTGGGCATGGCCCGCCGCGAACAGGATCGTCAGGCCCAGGATTGCCATGCCAAGCACCGACAGCAGGGCGGTGGTCCTGTCCGAGGCGCGGGTTGTTGTCGTGGTCGTCGTCATCTCTATCTCCCAGCCGTCACACCCGACGGTGTTGATGTTTCACGACATGGCCGGTCTCCTGACTCGCGGGTCGCGGCAGCTTTCCGCCTTCCCGGTCCCGAAAGACCAGTGGCCATCTGGAAAGCCGCTCGCCGCATACAGTCGCGGGGGCGGTCGGGTTTCCGGCGCCGTTCACGGTACGCCATTGCCCATTCCCGTTTCAGTCCGAACGCTTCAGCGTCTTGCCGGACACCATGTCGGATCAGTTGCCATCACCGCAGCTTCGGGGTCAAGCCGCATTTGCGCCGCTTGCGGGCGGAATGCGACCGATCATCCGGGAATGCGGGCGATGGCTTTGCTGCGCAGCGCGCCAAGCACCCTTGCGTCGTCAAAGGTGCCATCGGCCGAGGCCGCGTAAAGCCGGGCGAAGGCGACAAGGTCGGCCAGATCGTCCACAGTCAGGTCGCCAAACAGGTAGGCGGTCTTGCCGGCCGCCCGGAAGGCGCAGGTCGAGGGGCGGGCGCAGCCTGACATGCAATCGGTGGCGCGCAGATCGGCCGTGATCCCTGCGGCGGCAAAGGCCGCGCGGGCGGTATCGGCAAAGCCGGACCGGCCAAGGTCGCAGCCGTTGCAGAGGGTGACGATCACGGCGCCGCCCCGGCCAGTGCACCAAAGATGATCAGGCCGGCAAGGGGCGACCGGTCGGCCGCAAGGTCGGCCGCAAGGCCTGCGATTGTGGTGCGGTGCAGGCGTTCGTCCGGGGTGCTGACCGCCTCGGCCAGAAGGGCCGGCGTATCCGGCGACAGGCCATGGGCAACAAGGGCGGCGGCCAGTGCGGGAAAGGTGCGCTTGCCCATGAAGACGACCGTGGTCGCCAGCGGGTCGGCAAGTGCTGCAAGGTTCAGGCCCGGAGGCAGGTTGCCCGAGGTATCGGCGGCGGTGATGAACTGCACCCGCTGGGCATGGATCCGCCGGGTCAGCGGGATCCCCGCCGCAGCAGCAGCGGCCGAGGCCGAGGTCACGCCGGGAATGATCTCACACGGGATGCCAGCGGCATGCAGCGCGGTCAGCTCTTCTTCCAGCCGCCCGAAGATGCCCGAATCTCCGGACTTCAGCCGGACGACCCGCGCCCCGGTCATCGCATAGTCGACCAGAAGGCGGCTGACGTGGTCCTGCTTCGGCGAGGCGCGACCGGCGCGCTTGCCAACGCCGATCAGGTCGGCCCCCGGACGGGCAAGCGCCAGAATCGGGCCCGACGAAAGGTCGTCATACAGCACGGCATCGGCCACCTGCAGCGCCTTGACCGCCTTCACGGTCAAGAGGTCGGGATCGCCCGGGCCTGAGGAGACGAAGGTGACGAAGCCAGATGCCGAACCAGATGCCGTACCGGTCATGTCGCGCCTGCGATCAGGTGGAAATAGGTGCCGGTGGATAGTCCGCCGCCCGGCTGAAGTCGAGTGCTGCCGGTTTCGGCGACCGGGGCGCCGGTGGCGTCGGTCACCTTGGCCAGGGGCTGGTCTGGCTGGGCAAGGATGGTTGAATAGTGAAACTCGTGACCCTGAAGCAGGCCGCCCTGGGCATAGCCGGGTATTGGATGTGCAAGTCGCGCCGTGCGGTAGCCAAGGTGCATCTTGCGGTCGGCGTAGCTGGTCACCAGCCCCAGAAGCCCCGCCATCCGGTGCCTTGTGCCGGTCTTGTCCACCAGCGCCTCGCCCATCGCCATATAGCCTCCGCATTCGCCATGGACCGGCCGGGTCAGGGCAAAGTCCTGCAGGCCGGCGCGGAAGCGGTCGGCGGCGGCCAGGGGTCCGGCATGCAGTTCCGGGTAGCCCCCCGGCAGCCAGCAGACATCGGCCAAGGGGTCGGGCGTCTGGTCGGCAAGGGGCGAGAACGGCAGGATCTCGGCCCCGGCCGTGCGCCAGGCTTGCAGCAGATGCGGGTAGACGAAGCTGAACGCCGCGTCACGGGCCAGGGCGATGCGCTGGCCCGGAGGCGTCACCCGCACGCCCGCCGTGGGGCCGGTGGCGGTGGCCGCAGCGGCGGCGATCAGGGCGTCAAGGTCGACCGCCTCGCGCATCAGGGCGGCGGCTTCGGCGATCAGCGACCGCAGGGCGGGCTGCTCTTCAGCCTGCACAAGGCCAAGGTGGCGTTCGGGCATGGCAATCGACGCCCGTTTCGGCAAGGCGCCAAAGACGGCGATCCCGGCCTCTTCCATCCCCTTGCGGACCAGCGCCTCGTGCCGGGGGCTGGCGATGCGGTTCAGGATCACGCCGGCCAGCCGCAGGCCCGGACGAAACCGTGCAAGTCCCAGCGCCACGGCGGCGGCGGTCTGCGCCTGACCGCTGGCGTCGATCACCGCGACCACCGGCCAGCCCATCCGCAGCGCAAGGTCTGCCGTCGCGCCGTTGCCCGTGGCCCCCGGCTGCGCCACGCCGTCAAAAAGGCCCATCGAGCCTTCGGCAAGGATCAGGTCCGCCCCGTCCGCAACCCCCAGAAGCTCGTCCAGCATCGCTTCCGGCATGGCCCAGCTGTCGAGGTTGAAGGACGCCCGCCCCGATGCGGCCAGATGGAAGGCGGGGTCGATGTAGTCCGGCCCGTTCTTGAACGGCTGCACCACCAGCCCCCGGTCGCGCAGGGCGGCCAGAAGGCCCAGCATCACCGTGGTCTTGCCGCTGCCCGAGGCCGGGGCGGAAATCACCAGACCGGGAACCGGCGCGGGACGGGGTGTCATGATCCGGTGCCCGGAAAGCGCGGGTCGGTGCCGACGGGGCGGTAACGGCGGTCATAGTCGCCGGCGTAAAGGCGGCTTTCCTCGAACCCCTCCTGCGCCAGCGCCGGGCCAACAAGGACCAGCGCCGTGCGGTCGACCTCGGCCGGAACCGCGGCCTGAAGGGTGGCAAGCGTGGCGCGGATGATCCGCTGATCCGGCCAGCTGGCACGCCAGACGACCGCGACCGGGCAGTCGGGGCCGTAGTGCGGGATCAGCTCGGCCGCAAGCTTTTCGATCAGGTGGATCGACAGGTGCAGCGCCAGCGTCGCCCCGGTGGCGGCGAATGCGGGCAGCGTCTCACGCGGAGGCATTGCGGTGGCGCGGCCTTCGGTCCGGGTCAGGACCACCGACTGCGCCAGACCGGGCAGGGTCAGTTCGGCCCCAAGGCTGGCGGCGGCGGCGGCGAAGGACGGCACGCCCGGGGTCACGTCATAGGGGATGCCCAGCGCGCGCAGGCGGCGCAATTGTTCGCCCATCGCCGACCAGACCGACAGATCGCCCGAATGCAGCCGCGCCACGTCCTGACCTGCGGCGTGGGCGGCGGCGATTTCGGCGATGATCTCGTCCAGCGACAGGGGCGCGGTGTTCACGCGCCGCGCATCGGGGGGGCAATGCGACAGGATGCCTTCGGGGATCAGCGAGCCCGCGTAAAGGCAAACCGGCGAGGCGGCGATCAGGTCGCGGCCGCGCAGGGTCAGAAGATCGGGCGCGCCGGGGCCGGCGCCGATGAAATGGACGGTCATGCAAGTGGTCCTTTGCGGGCCGCGCCAGACCTTTGGGCGAGGGCCTTGCGGCGGAAGGTCGGGCGACTCCCTCTCTCCGCTGAGGGGAAGGGAGGGGGTGGGGGGGTGGTCGACCGGCAAAGAGTCGGGTCTTGGGCGATCGGGCCTGTTGCGGATTGGCTCATGCACCTTCCCCCACGGCAATGGCCGCCGTCGCCGTTCCATCCTGCGAGGCCTTGCGCGGACCGCGCAGTCTTGCGCCCGGTCCGGCTGCCGCCAAAGCCGCAGCTTCGGCCACCGATCCGGTGCCGTGCAGCAGCGCCACACGGGCGGACCGGGTCAGCGTGGGCTGGTCGCGCAGCGCCTCGGGCAAAAGCGCCAGAACCGGCAGGCCAAGCTGCCGGCCCAGCGGCGCAAGGCCCGCGGCCTTTGCGGCAAGCGTCGCCAGATGCGTCACGCCGTCCGCGCCTCCGGCCAGGTCCAGCGCCTCGCGAAGTGCTGCGAGGCTGGTATTGGACCGGAAGCCGAACCCCGCGACGATCATCGGATGACGCTCCATTGCAGGATCGGCAGGGCGGATTTCCAGCCTTGCCGGCTTCCGATTGCGGCGGGTTCGGCAAGCTCGATCTTCAGCAGGCTGCCGCCATGGCGGGCCTGCCAGATCAGGACCAGAGCCTCGGATTCAAGGGTGACGGCGTTCATGACCAGGCGCGTTCCCGGCGGGACGATCGCCCACAGACGGGACAGAAGGGCGTCGCTTGCGCCGCCGCCGATGAAGACGGCATCCGGACCGGGCAGATCGGCTAGGCCGTCGGGCGCGCGGGCGGCGTGCAGCCGGTGCCGGTGCGACAGCCCGAAGGACTCGACGTTGACGCGGGCGCGGTTCAGGCGGGTTGCGTCGGCCTCGACAGCCTCGACCCGTCCGCCCCCGGCCAGCAGCCACTCGATCCCGATCGAGCCGGAACCGGCGCCGATGTCCCACAGCACCTCGCCGGCGCGGGGGGCAAGGGCCGACAGCGTCAGCGCCCGGACCGGGCGTTTGGTCAGCTGGCCGTCATGCAGGAAATGGCTGTCCGGCAGGCCCGTGGCGCGGGGCAGCCCGGGGTCGGCGGCCAGGATCGCCACGGCAACCGGGGCGGCGATGTCGGCAGGCAGGTCGTCCAGCGTCGCCTCGCGCAGGCGTTCCTGTGGGCCGCCCAGACGTTCCAGAACGACAAGCCGGGCCGCAGGGTGACCGTTCGCGGCAAGCCAGACGGCCAGCTCTGCCACGGCAGCGGCGTCGCGCAGGGTGCAGATCGTGCGGACCCCCCGGCCCAGAAGCGGGCCAAGGCGGGCAAAGGGTGCGGCGTGCAGGCCCAGGGTCAGCACCTCCTCGAGCCGCCAGCCAAGCCGGTTCGCCGCCAGCTGGAAGGTCGAGGGCTGGGGGTGGGACGTCCACTCGCCCGGCGAAAGATGCGCCATGAGGCTGCCGCCCGCGCCGAACCAGAACGGATCGCCCGACGCCAGGACGGCCGTCGGCCTGCCCCGGCTTGCAAGGACCGGGCGCGGATCGAAGGGCACGGGCCAGGGCCGGCCCCGGTCTCCGGCACCGATCAGGGCAAGATGGCGCGGGCCGCCGAACACGGTTTCGGCCCGGTCAAGTGCCGCGCGGCTTGCAGGCGACAGGGCTGCCGGTCCATCTTCGCCCAGACCGATGATCGCAAGCCAGGGTTCAGCCATGCCATGCGTCCTTCTTCTGGGCGGAACGACCGAGGCCGCCGGTGCCGCGCAGGCCCTGGCCGATGCCGGGTGGGATGCGGTCTATTCCTACGCGGGCCGGACCGTGGCACCCCAGGCCCAGCCCCTGCCGGTCCGGGTGGGCGGCTTTGGCGGGGCCGAGGGTCTGGCACACTACTTGCAGGCCGAAGCGATCAGCCATGTGATCGACGCCACGCACCCCTTCGCCGCGACGATGAGCCGGAACGCGGTCGAGGCCTGTGCCATGGCCGGCGCAGCCCTTGTCGCGCTGGAGCGCGCGCCCTGGGTGGCAGGCGATGGCGACCGCTGGACCCATGTGCCGGACCTTGCCGGGGCGGTGGCAGCACTTGGGGAAAGCCCGCAACGGGTCTTTCTGGCGATTGGCCGCCAGACGCTGGCAGCTTTCGCCGGGGCGCCGCAGCATCATTACCTGCTGCGCCTCGTCGATCCGCCTGACGCGCCCCTGCCCCTGCCCCGGACGGACGTGATCGTCGCGCGCGGGCCCTTCGACGTAGGCAGCGACCGGGCGCTGATGATCGCCCACCGGACCCAGGTGATCGTGGCCAAGAACGCCGGAGGGGCGGGTGCCGAGGCCAAGCTGACCGCCGCGCGGGATCTGGGCCTGCCGGTCATTCTGATCGATCGGCCCGACATGCCAAGGCGACAGGTGATGCGGACTGTCGAGGCGGTCATGGGCTGGCTTCGCGGCTAGCTGCGGCGGGCCAAATTTCTTCGAAGAAATTTGCAAGATCCTTCGAAGGATCTTGTCCCGCACGCTGGTCGGGTGGCAGGTCATTCCGCGCTCCGGGGGCTGTAGACCCAGCGGCCGACGCGGCGGGTGGCCGAGTTGCCGACGATCACCACCGTGCGCATGTCGGCCATGTCGGGCGTAGCCTCGGCCAGGGTCACGGTGACCAGCCGCTGATCCGGCGTGCTGACGGCGCGGGCGAAGGTGATCAGCCGGTCCGGCCCGCATTCCCGGCTGAGGAGGTCCAGCGCACGGGCAAATCCCTCGGGGCGGCTGGCAGAGCGGGGGTTGTAGAAGGCCATGGCAAGGTCGGCTTGCGCGGCATGGACGAGGCGGGTTTCGATGACCGGCCAGGGCTTGAGGTTGTCCGAAAGGTTGATGCAGCAGAAATCATGGCCAAGGGGCGCTCCGGCTGCGGCTGCTGCGGCCAGCATTGCGGTGATGCCGGGCAGGACGCGGATGTCCAGCGCCTGCCAGTCGGGACGCCCTTCCAAAGCCTCGAACACCGCCGAGGCCATGGCGAAGACGCCGGGATCGCCGGACGAGACGACGACCACACGCTTGCCGTCGGCGGCCATGGCAAGGGCCGCCCGGGCGCGGTCAAGTTCCACCCGGTTGTCAGAGGGGTGCAGGGTCAGGCCGTCGCGGCGGGCGACGCGGGCGACGTAAGGGATGTAGCCGACCACGTCGGTCGCCGCGGCCAGCGCCGCCGTCACCTCGGGGGTCACCAGCCGGTCGTCGCCCGGCCCAAGCCCGGCGATGACCAGCCAGCCCGGCACTGCGGCGGCGGTCATTCGGGCAGCTCCGGCCTGCGGCCGTGGCCATGCACGATGACGATCGCGAAATAGGGACAGTCGGCGGCATCGACCTCGGCCAGCCGGACAACGCGCTGCCCCGGCATCGTGCCGCGTTCCACCAGCCATGCGGCCGCAAGCCTGCCGCTGCGTTCAAGCGCGCGACGCACCCGGGGCAGGTTGCGCCCGGTCTTCATGATGACCAGAGCGTCGGCGCTGGCCATGTGGCGGACAAGGTCATCCTCGGGCAGCGTGCCCATCAGGACGGTCAGCACGTCATCGCCCCAGGTGATCGGCGTGTCGGTGGCGTGCCAGCAGCCGGTCATGCCGGTGATGCCGGGGATCACCTCGACCGGGACGCGGCCTTGCAGGCGCGAATGCAGATGCATGAACGAGCCGTAGAAAAACGGATCGCCCTCGCACAGGACGACGACATCCTCGGTCAGCGCAAGCCGTGCAAGGCGATTGGCCCAGTCATCGTAGAACGTCGCCAGCGCGCCGGTGTAGTCCGGGCTGTCGAAGGGAAGCTCGGTCGTGACCGGGTATTCCATCGGATATTCGATGGCCTGCGGCGAGAGCATCCCCTCGACGATCCGCCGGGCCTGTCCCGCCCGGCCCTCCTTGCGGAAATAGGCGACATGGCGCGCGCCGCCGATGGCCCGCGCGGCGCGCAGGCTTATCAGGTCGGGGTCGCCGGGGCCGAGACCCGCGCAGATCACACGACCCATGGTCATTCCTTTCGCGAGGCAAGCGCGTTGATCGCGGCCACCGTGATTGCCGATCCGCCAAGCCGGCCCTGAACGATGACCGAGGGGACCGGTGGTGCTGCCATCAGCGCGGCTTTGGATTCGGCGGCGCCGACAAAGCCGACCGGACAGCCGATGATCGCGGCGGGGCGCGGACAGGAGGGGTCTTCCAGCATGTTCAGAAGGTGGAACAGGGCCGTGGGCGCGTTGCCGATGGCCACGATCGCGCCGGCCAGATAGGGGCGCCACAGTTCAAGTGCTGCGGCGGAGCGGGTGTTGGCCATGGCTTTCGCAAGGTCGGGAATCTGGGGATCATGCAGGGTGCAGATGACCTCGTTCCCTTTCGGCAGTCTGGTGCGGGTCACCCCTTCGCTGACCATCCGCGCATCGCACAGGATCGGGGCGCCGGCCTCGAGTGCGGCGCGGGCGGCAATCGCCATGCCGGGGGAAAAGCGGATGTGCGGGGCCAGCCCGACCATCCCGGCGGCGTGGATCATGCGGACGGCGACGATCTCTTCCTCGGGGGAGAAGCGGGCAAGGTCGGCCTCGGCCCGGATCATGGCGAAGCTTTGCAGGTAGATCGCCGCGCCGTCGGTTTCATAGGTATGGGGCATGCGGGGCTTTCAGGTGTTCGGGAATATCTGCGGCGGCAAGCCCGCGCAGACGGGGGGTGCCGGACGCGGTGCCCTGCACGATGAGGTCATGGCCGCCCACCGCTGCGACCAGCGTCAGGTCGGCGGGGCCAGGATGCGCGCAGCCCTTGGCACAGCCCGAGACATGGAGGTGCCGGCCGTCCGGCACCAGCGCCGCAAGACTGCGGGCAAGCGCGCGCGTCTCGCCCAGCGCCTGCGGACAGCCCGGCGCTCCGGTGCAGGCCGTGACGCGTAGAAGCGGATCCGTCGGGTCGGCGATCAGGCCCGGAATGTCCGGCAGGCGGGTCGCCCCGGCAAGCATCAGGCTGCGCCACGGGGTGGGCCGGATCTCGTGGCCAAGGGCGGCGAGGGCCAGAAGCGTCTCGGCCCGGATCTGGCCAAAGGCAAGTGCCATAAGGGCGCCGTCGGGGAACAGGCCCGGTCCGGGCCGGGGCAGCGGGTCGGCGGGGGCGGTGTCGCAGTTCGGCGGGACCGCGCCACGGCCGATGAGGGCGGCCATCCGGCCCCGGCCGCCGGCAATGCCGCCTGACGCCACGAACCATTCGGCCATGGCAATGGCGTCGGCGGCCAGATCGGTGACGGGCTGGCCCAGGGGATATCCGTCGGCGCGCAGGATCAGCCTGCCGTCGGCGGAGCGTTCGATGCGGATGTCGGCGGACGCCTCGGTCAGGACCGGGCGCGGACCGGGGTCGAGCGCCAGGCCGAACTTGCCCGGAAGGCGCGGCATCCGGGCCAATGCCGCGGTCAGGACGGCGGCGAGGTCGTCGGGGCTGGCGGCGTCGGCGATCCGGCTTTCACCCCCTTGCCCTTCGTGGGACAGGGCTGGGGAGCGAAGACCGGACCGGAACGGGGAGACGATCAGGTTGCGCAGGGATTCGGTTTCGATGTCAGGGTCGATCAGGCCCTCGGCGCGCAGATCCGTGATCAGGTGCGGGTGCGAGGCAAGGGTCACGCCCCGAAGCTGCAGGTTGGCGCGGGCGGACAGCTCGATGATGCCGTTGCCGTGGCGCAGGGCCGCCTGCGCGATGGCCATCGCCTGCACCGGGGTCAGCTTGCCGCCGGGGGGCCGGATGCGGACGATGAGGCCGTCGCCCGACGCCATCGGGCGCAAGGCACCCGGGCACCAGCCTTTGATCTCTGGCGCTACAGACATGCCGTGTGCCCGGAACTGCGGGCGGTTTTCAGATCGAGCGCCTTGCGGCGCAGGCCTTTTGCCTCGCCTCTGCGCGCGAAGGGCGCGCAACCGGCTTGGACCGTGCCTCCGGCGGGGATATTTGGGCAAATGTGAAACGCGACGGTCATGCCACCCCCTCCAGCCCTGCCGCGATGGAGTTGCGGCGGGTCAGCCAGAGGCCCGCGTCGCGCAGGCGGCGGAAGAGGTCTTCCATCGCCTGAAGTGCTGCGGGGTTTTCCCGCACGAGAAAGTCGCGCACATCGTCGCGGCCAAGGGTCGCCTCGTGGTAGAGGTCGAAGAGGTGCGGCGGCACGACCCCGGCCAGATGGGCGAAAGCGGCCAGATGGTCCAGGGTGGCGGCGATCTCGGCACCGCCGCGAAAGCCGTGGTTCATCATGCCTTGCGCCCAGTCAGGATTCGCGGCGCGGGCGCGGACGGTGCGGGCGATTTCCTCGGTCAGGCTGCGGGCCCGGGGGGTGCCTTCCCGGGTGGCGTCGAGGTGGTAGAGGCTTGGCGCGGACCCGCCAAGGCGCGCGACGGCCGCGGCGAAGCCGGCCTCGTGGGCGGCATAGTCGGCAGCCATCAGCACATCGGTTTCCGGCAGGTCCTGGACATGGACAAAGGCATCGGCCGCCAGCACGCGGGTCTCGATCCCGGCGCGGTTCTCGGTCGAACGGCCGTCGGTGCCGATGGCCCAGCTTGACGCGTCAAGCCAGGCCTCGCCGGCAGCGGCGCGGGCCGCGTCGGTGAAGGTATCGGCGGCACTGCCCATGCCAAGGCCGTAGAGGCCGGGTTTCGGGCCGAAGACGCGGGCGGTGCGGGCGATGTAGGGGTTGTCCCCGGGCGCCTCGTCGCGGGCGGCCAGTGCTTCGGCCCCGGCTTCGAAAAGCTGGGCAAGGCCGGGGAAGACATCGCGGAACAGGCCCGAGACCCGGAGGGTGATGTCGATCCGGGGGCGGCCAAGAAGGGCAAGCGGCAGGATCTCGAAGCCCGAAACCCGGGCAGAGCCTTCGTCCCAGCGCGGCGCCAGTCCGGCAAGATGCAGCGCCATGGCGAAGTCCTCGCCCGCCGTGCGCATGGTGGCCGAGCCCCAGAGATCGACCACCAGACCGCGCGGATGGTCGCCATGGTCCTGCAGATGGCGGCGGACCAGTTCTTCGGCCAGCTTCACGCCCTGGGCATGGGCATTGCGCGAGGGCACGGCGCGGGGATCGACCGAATAGAGGTTCCGCCCGGTCGGCAACACATCCGACCGCCCCCGGTTGGGCGAGCCAGACGGGCCGGGGGCCACCCGACGGCCCGCAAGTGCGGTGATCAGGCCGTCCCGCTCACCCGCCCCCTGGCCGTAGATGTGCAGGCCGTGGCCGAACTGGCTTTCCTTGATATCGCAGACGAAACGGTCGATCCGGGTGATCGCCTCGGCCGGGCTTGCGTCGGCAGCAAGGCCCAGGTCTTCGGCGACACCCGACGCGGCGGCCTCGTCGCGGATCGAGGCGATCAGGCGGCTGCGGCGGGCGGGGTCAAGGCCGTCGGCGGTCGAGTATTCGTCCAGCAGTCGTTCAAGCTGTTCAAGTCCCGGTGGCAGGGCCGAGGCCTGCATCGGCGGCGGCAGGTGGCCAAGGGTCACGGCGCCGATCCGGCGCTTGGCCTGGGCGGCCTCGCCCGGGTCATTCACGATGAACGGATAGATGACCGGAAGCTCTGCGGTCAGCGCACCCGGCCAGCAGGTCTGGGACAGGGCCACCGACTTGCCCGGAAGCCACTCCAGCGTGCCATGCGCGCCCATGTGAACCGCCGCATGCAGGCCCTGCGCGCGCAGCCAGAGGTAGAAGGCGACGTAGGCGTGGCGCGGCGTGCGTGAAAGGTCGTGGTAGTCGGCGTCGCGGGCGGCAACCTCGCCCCGTTCAGGCTGAAGTGCGACCAGACAGGTCCCGCGCCGGTGGGCGGCAAAGTGGAAGGCACCGTCCCGTGCGGCGGGATCGTTCTCGGGCGCGCCCCAGGCGGCGGCAAGATCCTGGCGCAGCGGTTCGGGAAGGCTGGCAAGCGCGGCCCGGTAGTCCGGCAACGGCCAGGCAAGGGTCTGGGTCAGGGCCGGGGTCACCGGCGAGCCGTCGCCGGTGACATAGCCGTTGGCGGCAAGATCCGCCAGCAGCGCGTCGGTCGAGGCAAGGGCGTCAAGCCCGACGGCATGGGCCATCTGATGCGCCCGGCCCGGATAGGTCGACAGGATGACCGCCAGCCGCCGGTCGCAAGCGGGAGTCTCGGCCAGGCGCGCCCAGGCAGCAACACGGTCGACGACGGCAGCGATCCGTTCCGCATCGGCGCGGTGGGCAAAGCGCGAGAATTGCAGGTCGGGATGGCGCTTGCCGGGGCTTTTGTGGCTGACGAGGCCGGCGAAGATCCGGCCGTCAACCTCGGGCAGGACAACGTGCATGGCAAGGTCGGCGGGCGACAGGCCCCGGTCCGAGGCCGCCCAGTCGCGGCGGCGCGCGGTGGACAGCGCGACCTGAAATACCGGGCAATCGGCGGCATCGAAGGGGGTGCCGCCGTCTTCGGCCTTGGCCGAAAACGCGGTGGCATTCAGGACCGCGACCGGCGGATGCGCCGCCAGATGCGCCGAAAGCCAGCCGGAAACGCCGGGGGCCTTGAGGCTGGGGGCGAAGGCGCCGTAGGCGGCAAACCCCTTCGCACGTAGGGCCGCGATCAGGGCATCGACCGGTGCGGTGTCGCCTGCCGTCAGGTAGCTGCGGTAGAAGGCGACCAGCACCGGCCTTGCGCCCGACGGGGCCACACGGACACCAAGTGCTGGGTCATAAAACCCCATCTGCGGCACGGTCTTGTCACCGGCGACCGGGCCGGCATAAAGCCCCGCCGCCAAGGCAAGCTGGGCCAGTGCCGCCTGCGCGGCCACCGCCCCGCCTTCATCGCACAGCGCCTGAAGCCGGCGCAGGGTCGAGACCGGCAAGGTCGAGATCGCATCAAGCCGGGGATCCTCGCGCCCATCAGCGGGCAGGACGGCAAGCGCTGTGCCGTTGCGCCGGGCAAGATCCCCAAGGGTTGCCAGACCGTAGGGCCAGTAGGCCTCGCCGCCGATCAGGCGGACCAGGACGGCCTTTGCACCCGACAGCGTCCGCTCGGCATAGGTATCGACCGAGACCGGGTGCTTCAGGGCGACGATGTTGGCAAGGCGCAGCGTGGGATGGGCGCCGCGTCCCGTCCGGGCCATGCGCTCCCACCCCGCTTCGAAGGCACCAAGGTCGCTGTCGGAAAAGGACAGCACCACCAGATCGGCCGGGTCCTGGCCCGGGTCGAACGGGGTTTCCGTCTCCTCCAGCCCGTGGCTTTCACGGTAGACGACATGCATGGGTCAGGCCCTCCCCGCGCACGCGCCACGCATCGCACCGCGCCAACCTTGCCCCGCGAAGGGGGCGGACGGCGCGGTGCGACACGAGGGGCGGCGAAGACATGGCACAGGCTCAGGCCTCCAGAACCCGGCGGATCGCGGCTTCGTCGATGTCGCCCTGTTCGGCGATCACCACCAGCTGCGACCGGCGCGGGGCGGTGCCCCAGGGCCTGTCGAACTGCGTCCGCACGCGCGCGCCCACCGCCTGCACCAGAAGCCGCAAAGGCTTGCCGGCAACCGCCACGTGGCCCTTGACGCGCAGGATGCGCTGTTCCTCTGCCAGCCGGACGATCGCGCGGGTCAGCGCGTCGGCATCGGTCACTTCGGGCAGGTCGATCACCACCGAATTGAAGTCGTCATGTTCATGCCCGTCTTCGCCGTCATGGTGCGAGGGGCGGGCGGCAAGGTCATCCTCGGCGGCCGCAGCCAGTCCCAGAATGACGCGCGGGTCGATCACCCCTTCGGTCATGTCCAGCATCGGCACCGGGCGGGTCAGTTCGGCCGAGATCACCTTCCGCGCCGCGGCAAGGCCCGCTTCGCCGGCCAGGTCGGCCTTGGACAGCAGGATCAGGTCGGCGCAAAGGATCTGGTCCTCGAAAACCTCGCTGAGCGGGGTCTCGTGGTCGAGGCTGGGGTCGGCGGCCCGCTGCGCGTCGACCGCAGCGACATCCGGGGCGAAGCGGCCGGCGGCGACCGCCTCGGCATCGGCAAGTGCGATGACCCCGTCCACGGTGATGCGGCTGCGGATCGCCGGCCAGTCGAAGGCCTTCAGCAGCGGTTTCGGCAGCGCAAGGCCGGAGGTTTCGATCAGGATGTGGTCAGGGCGGACCGGCATCGCCATCAGGGCCTCGATCGTCGGGATGAAGTCATCGGCGACCGTGCAGCAGATGCAGCCGTTGGCAAGCTCGACAATGTTTTCGACCGGGCAGTTGGCGTCGGCACAGGATTTCAGGATGTCACCATCCACGCCCACGGTGCCGAATTCGTTCACCAGAATCGCCAGCCGCTTGCCCTGCGGGTTCTGCATCAGATGCCGGATCAGCGTGGTTTTTCCGGCGCCAAGAAAGCCGGTGATCACGGTCACGGGGATTTTCGTCAGGTCCATTTCTGGCATGGTCATTCGGCGGCCTCTTGCAGGGGATTTGGTGGCGGGGAACTGGAGGGCGGGGAACTGGGGGGCGGGGGAAACTGCGGCGGGATCCGGGCGATGCTTTGCTTGCGAAAGACGATCGGGCGGTCGCGCCAGGGAACCAGGCCGTCGGTCGTGGCCGCGTATTTTTCGGCGCCGTCCAGGATCGCGGGCACATCATCCGGGGTCAGGCGGCCGTAAACATAGGCCCAGGCGCCGGGCTGCGAAAGCGAGATCGCGCAGCCGCTGTTGCAGGCCGACAGACACTCGACCCCGACGATGCGGATACCTTCGGACGCGCCCTGGGCCAGCAGGGCGGCATGCAGCTTCGCGCCGGGCGGCACATCGCCTTCGGGCACCGGCTCGCCGGCCTTGCAGGTGGTGCAGACATAAAGCGTGGTGCCCATTGCAGCCTATCCAGGGGACGGAATGGGGATGGGCCAGAGAGGGCGGTCACCCCGCCATCTGCCGGTCGCGGAACACCCCGTCCGCCGGTTCAGTCCTTCGCGCTGGCAGGTCTCCCGGCTTGCGGATCCGGGGGCCCTCCCCCACGATCCCCGCCTTCCCGAGCCTTGCGGCCAGTGGCTTTTGGGACCTCTCCGGTCACGGTCGCGGGGGCGGCTGCGCTTCGGACCGTCAAGCCCTGTCGCATTCCCTCTTCGCCTGTCATAGACAGGAACCAGCGCCACGTTACCTGCGGCGATTGGCCCAGCATTGTCAAGGACACGACCGACCATGACGGACCCCATTGCGACACCCGATCCAGAGGCAGAGCTTGCCCGCCATGCGTCCAAGATGGCGAAGAAGAAGGCCGCGCGCGACAAGATCATGGCAGGCAAGGCTGGCGAGAAGGGGCTGATCATCGTCCATACCGGGGCAGGCAAGGGCAAGTCGTCCTCGGGCTTCGGGATGATCCTGCGCTGTGTCGCCCATGGCATGCCCTGCGCGGTCGTCCAGTTCATCAAGGGCGCCTGGGACACTGGCGAGCGCCGGCTGCTGACCAGCCATTTCGCCGACCTTTGCCAGTTTCACGCGATGGGCGAGGGGTTCACCTGGGAAACGCAAGACAAGACCCGCGACATCGCGGCGGCCAAAGCCGGCTGGGAGAAGGCGAAAGAGCTGATCCGAGACCCGTCCATCCGCCTGGTACTGCTGGACGAGATCAACATCGCCTTGCGCTATGACTACCTCGATCTTGCCGAGGTGCTGGAGTTTCTCCGCGCAGAAAAGCCGTCCCTGACCCATGTGGTCTTGACGGGGCGCAATGCAAAGGATGACCTGATCGAGGCGGCAGACCTCGTGACCGAAATGACGCTGGTGAAACACCCGTTCCGGGCCGGGATCAAGGCTCAGGCCGGGGTTGAGTTCTGATGCACAAGATCGGGCAGCCGGCCGTTCGCAAGAAGATCAATGAGGTACTTGTGCACATCAAGGACAGCAAAGTCAGGAGCAAGGATATGAACATGCGGAAAACAGCTTTCGGGATGCTTCTGGCTTTCGCGGCCCTTGCCGTGTCTGCCTGCGCACCGCTGGTCGTGGGTGGTGCGGTCGCTGTCGTGGCGGACGAAGTCATCGAACAGGAAAACGGCGGCGACGGGTTGTTCTGACGCCGCGCAAGGGGTCTGCAACCTGCTGGGGCGTCCACCCCTGCCCGACCGGCGGAACCGGGGGACTCGTCCCCCGGACCCCCGAGGATATTTTTGCAGAAAGGAAATCGGAACGCTTGGACCCTGCCACCAGGCGACCCGGTGACAGAGCGACTTCCAATCTGACGGTCATCGGCGTCCCCGCCTGTACCGCCCGTCCGGTCTGATCGATTCGGGTGAAGATGCGATTAACGTTGATGGCATCCTTTCTGCACAAGTATCCTCGGGGGGTGAGGCGCGCAGCGCTGAGGGGGGCGGAAGGCCCCCCTGCGCCGGGTGTCAGCGGGTGCGACGGTCGAAGTAGGGGGCGCCTTGCGCCAGCAACAGAAGGGACGCCGTGTCGATATGGGCCGCCAGGTGATCGGAGAGGGCGTTCAGGGTTTCCTCGACGGCTGCGTCGTAACCCAGATTTCCCGGCGCCGCGCCAAGACCCGCAAGGAAGGCGCTGCGAAAGGCATCTTCGGTGAACATGCCGTGCAGGTAGCTGCCCATCACCCGGCCATCCGCCCGGACCGCACCCTCGGGCTGGCCCTCGACCGTAAAGAGCGGCCGCGCCCGGTCGGGTCCGGTCGTCTGGCCGAGGTGGATCTCATAGCCCCGCACCACGGTTCCCGACGCCGGGTGCAGCGCCCGCGTCTCGGTCACCCGTTTGTCGGGGGTCATTACTGTCGAGACATCAAGCAGGCCCAGACCGGGAATCGACGCCGGTTTGCCTTCGATGCCGTCGGGGTCCGAAATTTCGCGTCCAAGCATCTGGTAGCCACCACAAAGGCCAAGCACCCGCGCGCCGCGTCGCAGCGCGGCGGCAAGGTCGATGTCCCAGCCCTGCTGGCGGAAATGGGCAAGATCGGCGATCGTGGCCTTGCTTCCGGGCAGGATGATCAGGTCGGCCTCGACCGGCAGCGGCTGGCCGGGCGGGATGATCTTCAGCGTCACGCCGGGTTCCTGGGCCAGGGGATCGAGGTCGTCAAAGTTCGCGATGCGGTTCAGGTGGGGCACTGCGACGAGGAAGCTGCCGGAGCCGCGGATGCCGGCGAGGTCGGCGGCATCCTCGGCCGGAAGGCGGTGGGCCTGGGCAAACCAGGGGATGACGCCAAGGCCCGGCCAGCCGGTGCGGGTTTCGATCAGACGGTAGCCCTCGTCGAAAAGCCGGGGGTCGCCACGGAACTTGTTGATGAGGAACCCCGCGATCATCGCGGCGTCGGCGGGGTCAAGCACCGCCTGCGTTCCGACCAGCTGGGCGATGACCCCGCCCCGGTCGATGTCGCCGGTCAGGATCACCGGGACATCGGCGGCGCGGGCGAACCCCATGTTGGCGATGTCACCGGCGCGCAGGTTCACCTCGGCCGGGCTGCCTGCGCCTTCGACAATGACAAGATCGGCCTCGCCCCGCAGCCGGTGGAAGCTTTCCAGGACCGGGGCCATAAGCTGCGGCTTCAAGGCGGCATAGTCCCGCGCCCGGACCGTGGTCAGCCGCCTGCCCTGCACGACGACCTGCGCGCCGGTGTCCGATTCGGGCTTCAGCAGCACCGGGTTCATGTCGACATGCGCCGGCACGCCGCAGGCCCGCGCCTGCAAGGCCTGAGCGCGGCCGATCTCGCCGCCGATCGCCACGGCGGCATTGTTGGACATGTTCTGCGGCTTGAAGGGCCGCACCGTCAGGCCTGCCCTGGTGAAATGTCGGCAAAGCCCCGCGACCAGCAGCGACTTGCCGACGTTCGAGCCCGCGCCCTGGATCATGATCCTGGCGGTCATCCGGCGCGCGCCATGACAAGGCGCCGGGCGGGGCAATGGGGAAGGGGCTGGTCCATCCGCTGGTCCTAGCCTGCCCGCAGCCGGCTGTCACGCCGGAAGCGGGAAGGGTCAGCCGTCGCGCTGGCTGGACTTACCCCTCGCGCAGCACCTTCAGGAAAGCCGCGCCGAAGCGGTCGAGCTTCAACTCGCCCATGCCCTGGATCGCCTGCAGCTGGGCCAGGGTCGAGGGCCGCCGTTCGGCGATCTGGCGCAGCGTCGACGGGGAGCAGCTGAGATACTTGCCCGTCCCGTCCTCGCCCCGCGACAGGTCCAGCTGCGCCTCGGCCAGCCGGTCGAACAGCGCCCCTTCCGGCTTGCCGACCAGCCGCATCCTTGCGGGGTGCAAAGGCTCGGCGGCCCCGGTGATGACCTCAAGAAAGGCCGCGCCATAGCTTTCCAGTTTCTTGACGCCAACGCCGGTGATGCCGGCCATCTGGTCCAGCGTCGCGGGCTTCTTCTCTGCCATCTCGATCAGGGTGCGGTCGGCAAAGACCACATAGGCCGGCACGTTCTGCGCCTCGGCCAAAGCCCGGCGCCTGGCCTTGAGCAGCGACAGCAGCCCCGCATCCTCGTCCGAGACCTGCGACCGGGCCGGTTCCCGTTCGGCCGCGACCACGGTGTCACGCCGCAAGGTGACCTGCGCTTCGCCGCGCAGGATCGGGCGGGCGGCATCGGTCATCCGCAACGCGCCATGGCGGTCGGGATCGGGGCGGATCAGGTCGCGGCCCATCATCTGCCGGAAAACCGCGCCCCAGGCGGGCTTGGAGAGGTCGCGGCCAACGGCAAAGGTCGGCAGCTGGTCATGCCCGCGCTCGCGCACCTTGGGCGTGGCGGTTCCGGTCAGGATGTCGATCAGATGGCCCGCGCCGAACCATTCCCCGGTCCGCAGGATGGCGGACAGCGCCTTGCGAACCTCATTGGTCGCGTCGAAGAGCAGCGCCGGACGGTCGCAAAGATCGCAGGTGCCGCAGGGTTCGGACGTCTCGCCGAAATAGCCCAAGAGAACCTGGCGGCGGCAGGCCAGCGCCTCGGCCAGACCGAGAAGCGCGTTCAGCCGGGCGTGATCGGCGGCCTTGCGGTCGGGAGGGGCGCCGCCCTCGTCGATCTGGGAGCGGCGCAGGCGGATGTCGTCGGGGCCGTAGAGGGTCAGCGTCTCGGCCGGCAGGCCATCCCGTCCGGCGCGGCCGATTTCCTGATAGTAGCCCTCGACCGATTTCGGCAGGTCGGCATGGGCGACCCAGCGGATGTCGGGCTTGTCGATCCCCATGCCGAAAGCGACGGTGGCGACCACGATCAGCCCGTCATCGCGCTGGAAGCGGGTTTCGACGTGGCGGCGGTCTTCGGCGTCCATTCCGGCGTGGTAGGCGACGGCCGGATGCCCGGCTTCGCGAAAGGCCTGCGCGAGCGTTTCCGTCTTGGCGCGGGTGCCGCAATAGACGATGCCGGACTGGCCCTTGCGCGCGGCGGCGAAGCGCAGGACCTGCTCGCGCGGGCCGTCCTTGACGGCGAAGGCAAGGTGGATGTTCGGCCGGTCAAAGCCGCGCAGGAAGGTGGCCGGGGCCTGACCGTCGAACAGGCGGGTGACGATTTCGGCGCGGGTTTCCTCGTCCGCGGTGGCGGTGAAGGCGGCAAGCGGCACGGCCAGCGCGCGGCGAAGTTCGCCGATGCGCAGGTAGTCAGGGCGGAAGTCGTGGCCCCACTGGCTGACGCAATGCGCCTCGTCCACCGCGATCAGGCTGCAGCGCGCGCGGCGCAAAAGGCCAAGCGTTGCCCCGGAGGCCAACCGTTCGGGCGCCATGTAGAGGAGCTTCAGCCGCCCGTCGTCCAGCGCGCGGAACACCTCTTCGGTTTCCTCATCGGTGTTGCCCGAGGTCAGCGCCCCGGCCTCGACCCCGACCGCCTTCAGCGCGCGGACCTGATCGCGCATGAGGGCAATCAGCGGCGAGATCACCACCGTCACCCCGTCGCGGCAGAGGGCGGGCAGCTGGAAGCACAGCGACTTGCCGCCGCCCGTGGGCATGATGGCAAGGGTGTTCTGTCCGGCCAGCACCGCCGCGACGATCTCGGCCTGGCCGGGCCGGAAGTCGGGAAAGCCGAAAACGGAATGCAGCAGGTCTGCGGCGCGGTTCACAGCACTGAAGCGGGGATCAGAGGAAAACCGCGGCGTTGTTCAGCAGGACGATGCGCAGCGCATAGACCGCGATCAGCACCACCAGGGGTGCAAGATCCAGACCGCTGACCTTCGGCAGAAAACTGCGGACACGGGCGTAAAGCGGCTCAAGCAGGCTGTTCAGCCCTTGCCAGACCGACGCGACCAGGGGCTGGCGCAGGTTCAGCACCTGAAAACTGATCAGCCAGCTCATGATGATGTGCGCGAGGATGATGAATTGGGCGATGTCGAGGATCAACAGCAGGATCTGGAAGATCGAGGTCATCGGGCGCTCCGTCATGAGTTTGGGCAGAGGTAGCCGCAGGGGCGCGGAAGGGCAATGCCCAACGCAGCGTTCCGCTTGACGGCGCGCAAGGGGCGGTCCACCCCTGCAGCCAAACCGGGAGCTTGTGATGTATCCGTTCGTTCGTATGGCCAAGGAACTGCTGCGCGCGCGCCGGTTGGGGCTGATGGGCCTTATGGACAGCCATGTCAGCCACCACATCTGCTGGCCCTGGGATCTGGACCTCTGGCTGGAACTGAACAACGGCCGGACGCTGACGCTTTACGACCTTGGCCGGCTGCCGCTGGGCCGTCGCACCGGGGTTGAACGGGTGCTGCGGGAAAAGCGCTGGGGGCTGACGGTGGCGGGGTCCACGATCCGCTATCGCCGCCGGGTGACGGTGTTCTCGCGGCTGGTGATGCACACGCACTGCGTCGGCTGGGACGACCGGTTCCTGTACATGGTGCAGTCGATGTGGCGGGGCGAGGAGTGCACATCGCATGCGCTGATCCGCTCGGCCGTGGTCGGCAAGGCAGGGATCGTGCCGCCGGCTGAATTGGCAATGGCGCTGAATGCCGCGCCGGAAAGCCCAAAGCTGCCGGACTGGGTGCAGGCCTGGGTCGCGGCCGAGGCCACGCGCCCCTGGCCACCCACGCGCTGACGGGCGGCTCGGCGCTCCCGTCCGGGCGCTTCCCGCTTTCCCGGCCCAAGCGATAAGCGACCGCCAGGGTCGCGCAGAGCGGCAGCTTGCGCCCCGCTGGTTTTCCGGGTTCACTTGCCGCAAAACGGGAGCAGGGCATGATAAGCGCGCGCAAGCGGATCTGGGGCTGGTACTTCTTCGACTGGGCCAGCCAGCCCTACAACACCCTTCTCCTCACCTTCATCTTCGGCCCCTATTTCGCGGAAATCGCCCGGGGCTATTACATGGGCGCGGGCCTTGACGAAGAGGCCGCGAAGGCCGCAGCGCAGGTCTACTGGGGGTGGGGTCTGGCACTTGCCTCGATCGTGGTGGCGGTGCTGGCACCGATCCTTGGCGCAATCGCCGACGGAACCGGGCGGCGACTGGTCTGGGTCTGGGTCTTTTCATCCTTCTACATCATGGGGGCCGCAGGTCTGTGGTGGGTCGCGCCGGGCGGTGATGCAAGCATGCTGGTCTGGGCCGTCGTCCTCTTCGGCATCGGCTTCATCGGGATGGAATTCGCGACCATCTTCACCAATGCATTGATGCCGTCGCTGACCCAGGCTGACGATCTGGGCGCGATTTCCGGCTCGGGCTTTGCCTTCGGCTATCTGGGCGGGCTGCTGGCGCTGGTCACAATGCTGCTGTTCTTCGCCGAAGGGGCCGACAGCGGCCTGACCCTTCTGGGAACCCCGCCGCTTTTCGGTTTTGAGCCTGAAGCCCGCGAAGGAACGCGCTTTGTCGGGCCCTTCACCGCGATCTGGTTCGTGGTGTTCATGATCCCGTTCTTCCTGTGGGTGAAGGAACCCAAGACCGACGCGCGCCCGCTGCACATCGGCCGGGCCTTCGCCAGCCTGCGCGAGCTGATCCGGTCGCTGCGGTTTCGCCACAGCCTGACCGCCTACCTTGCGTCCTCGCTCTTTTACCGCGACGCGCGCTGAACGCGCTTTACGGCTTTGGCGGGGTCTATGCCTCGGGCGTCCTCGGCTGGTCGATCATCCAGATCGGCATCTTCGGGATCGTGGGGGCATTGACCGCGATGGTTGCGGCCTGGATCGGCGGGCGCCTGGACCGTGCCTTCGGGCCAAAGCCGGTGATCGCCCTTTGCATCATCGTGCTGATCTTCGTCTGCATCCTGATCGTCGGCATGACCCGCGACAGCCTCTGGGGCATTGCGATGGACCCGGCATCGCGGCTGCCAGACCAGATCTTCTTTGCCTGCGGGGCGTTGATCGGCGGGGCCGGGGGCGCGTTGCAGGCGGCATCCCGCACGATGATGGCCCGGCACACCACCCCCGACCGCGCGACCGAGGCCTTCGGCCTGTTCGCGCTGTCCGGCAAGGTGGCAAGCTTCATGTCGCCGGCGCTGATCGCGCTGACCACCTCTGCCACGGGATCACAACGGCTTGGCATCGCTCCGCTTGTTGTGTTGTTCCTGATCGGGCTTTTCCTGCTATCCTTCGTCAAACCCAAGGGAGAGATGGCCCCCTGATGCTGACCCGCGCTTTTCTTCTGGCCCTTCTCCTTGCCACCCCGGCCCAGGCCGAAAGCCTGGCCAACAAGCTTTTCGGCGGGATGGCCGCACCCTCGGCGCAGGATCCGATGCCGGTCGGGTCCTACGCCCGGGGCTGCGCGGCCGGCATGTGGGAACTGCCCGA
>JANOER010000076.1:0-3001 GCA_031441285.1 Rhodobacterales bacterium | reverse complement strand
GTTTCCAGTTCGGTGCGTGTCATGTCGTTCATCGGAGTCATATCCCTACCAGCGGCGTTCGAAGCGGCGGCGCAGGATGATCGCCGCGACGTTCATGATGACGAGGAACACCAGCAGCACGATGATCGCGCCGTTCGAGCGTTCGATGAAGGCCGGGTCAGCGCGGCTGGCCCAGGAATAGACCTGGACGGGCAGGGCGGTGGCCGGATCGAGCATGCCGGACATCGGCGGTCCGGGGTGGTTGTCGACGAAGGCGACCATGCCGATCAGCAGAAGCGGCGCCGTCTCGCCAAGGGCGCTGGCAAGGCCCAGGATAGTTCCGGTCAGGATGCCGGGCATCGCCAGAGGCAGCACATGGTGAAACACCGTCTGCATCTTCGACGCCCCGATCCCAAGGGCCGCATCCCGGATCGACGGCGGCACAGCCCGGATCGACGCGCGCGTCGCGATAATGATGGTCGGCAAGGTCATCAGGCTGAGAACCAGCGCACCGACCAGCGACGAGGATTGCGGCAGCTTGGCGAAGTTGATGAAGACCGCAAGGCCAAGGATGCCGAAGACGATCGACGGCACGGCGGCGAGGTTCGAGATATTGACCTCGATGGCATCGGTCCAGCGGTTTTGCGGCGCGAATTCCTCGAGATAGATCGAAGTGGCCACGCCGATCGGCACGCAGATCACCAGCACAAGCACCATCATGTAGGCCGAACCGATCAGGGCGACGCCAAGGCCCGAGGCTTCGGGCCGCTGGTCCGACGCGTCGGACCGGGTTAGGAAGCCCCAGTTCCAGTCGGTGTCCAGCACTCCGGCGGCGCCAAGCTTTTCGGCCAGACGCAACTGGTCTGGGGTTACGTTGCCGTCACGCTCGGCGGTTTCCAGCGTGACGCGGCCCTTGAGGAACCCGTCGATCCGGCCGGCTGCAAGGACGGTCGCGGTGATCGTCGTGTCAACCAGCGACGGATCGGCCAGAACCCGGGCGCGCAATTGCCCGGGCGCGCTTTTCGAGATCAGTTCGGTGATCTCCTTGTCGCTCAGGCCATCCTGGGAGACGCCAAGGCGGGAAAGCTCGGCCATGAAGCCGTCGTTCAGCACCTTGCCGTAGCCAACCGTGGTGACCTTGTTCATCTCGTCGCGGTTGCGATTGCCTTGCGGGTCCAGCACCTCGGCCGACAGCGTGACCGGAAAGGTCAGTTGCGCCTGGGTGAAGGACGACACACCATCGCGGAAGATGGTGAACAGCATGATCGCAAGCATCAGAAGCGACACGCTGATCGCGGCGATACCGTAGGCCTTGAACCGCTTTTCTGCGGCGTTGCGACGGCGCATGTCCGCAGACGGGGCCAGAAGCGAGGGGCGGGCCGCCTTGCCGCGAACCGGAATGGCAGCTGGGTTGGCTGATGCGTCGGTCATTCGTACTGTTCCCGATATTTGCGGACAATCCAGAGCGCAAAGATGTTGAGCGCCAGCGTGATGACAAACAGCGTCATCGCCAGCGCGAAGGCGACCAGCGTTTCAGGGGCGGCAAAGTCGGTGTCGCCGGTCAGCTGTCCGACGATCTTGACCGTCATAGTCGTCATCGCCTCGAAGGGGTTCAGGCTCAGCTTTGCCGCCGCACCCGCGCCCATCACGACGATCATCGTCTCGCCGATGGCACGCGACGCGGCCATCAGGATCGCGCCGACAATACCGGGCAGGGCGGCCGGAAGGGTCACCATCCGCACGGTCTCGGACCGGGTTGCGCCAAGGCCCAGGCTGCCATCCCGCAGCGATTGGGGCACGGCGTTGATGATGTTGTCCGACAGCGACGAGATGAAGGGGATGTTCAGGATCCCGATCACGATACCCGCGGTCATCACCGACGATCCGGAGTTGCCAAGCCCGGTCGGGACGGCGAACCAGTCGCGCAGGAATGGGCCGACGGTGACCAGCGCGAACAGGCCAAACACGACGGTCGGGATGCCGGCGATCACCTCGATCAGCGGTTTGACCCAGTTGCGCGTCCGCCGGCTGGCATATTCGGCCAGGTAGATCGCGGCGAAAAGTCCGATCGGAACCGAGACCAGCATCGAGATCAGGGTGATGTAGAGCGTGCCCCAGATCAGCGGCAGGATCCCAAGCTCGGATCCGCCACGGAAATTCGGTGACCAGGTCAGGCTGAAGAAGAAGTCCTGGAAGGGGTATTTCGTGAAGAAGTCGAACGTCTCGGACACCAGCGACCAGACGATCCCGACCGTGGTCAGCACCGCGATCGAGGATGCCAGGATCAACAGGCCCAGAATGACCTTTTCCACGACGTTGCGCGCGCGGTAATCCTTTTCGCTGCGCCGGACGGACCAGAAAAGCCCGGCGACCGCGACGATCAGCACAAGGACGGTGCGGATTGCCGCGCCCCAGGCCGCGTCGGACCGGTAGCTTTGCGCCGCATCCAGCGTTTCCTGGCTTACTTCGCCGGCAAGGGCGACCCGGACATCTGCCATCTTCTTGCGCAGGGTTGCTGCTTCAAGGCCGGGGTCGTCGGCTTCTGCCGAGGTCATCGCCCCCGCCGCAACAAGGGCGTCAAGTCCGCCAGCGACCCTGCGGACATCGGCCAGCGCAAGTTTGCGGGCGCTGGCATCCGAGGTCAGGGTTCCGGGCAGCGTGGAGGCGATCCGCCCTTCGATGACCATCGGTTGCGCGATCAGCCACACAATCAGCACGGCAATTGCCGGCAGCGCTACGGACACGGCGCCGAACCAGCCGTAGTAACCAGGAAGAGAGTGCAAGAGCCGCGGGTTTCCACCCGCTGTCGCCATCGCCCGCTGTCGCGCCAGAATGTAGGCTGCCAGGGACAGAACAGCGAGAACTGCAAGAAGCATCAGGACGGACATGCGGGCCCCGCGTGAAGAAGAGAAAGGTGGGGCGCCCGAACAGGTCGCGCCACCCGGTGTTAGCCGTAATACAACGGGCCCCTCGGGGGCTGCGCGGCCACCGCCGCCAGGTTCGTGGGCCGGTGCGGGTCACA
>JANOER010000075.1:0-11783 GCA_031441285.1 Rhodobacterales bacterium | reverse complement strand
GTCCAGCCAGATCAGCAAAGACCCACGCTTCTTCAATGAGGCGGTGGAGCCGGGCCAGTTCGTCGTGCGGAAGCGGGCGGGTGATGACTTGCCAATGCCGCCTGTCTAACCGCATGGATTCACAATGTGACTCCTCCAACGGCAGAGTTGTGCAACAACGCCCTGCGTATGTGGAATAGCCCCTTGTGCACAAGGGGTTTCAGCAAAACAAGGCCAATGAAGGAGGAAGGGTGAGAGGCTGGACAACGACCCAAGCGGGGCTCGTTACGGCTGCTTCCTTCCGGACCTGACCGGGTTGGCGAGGCGCCTGCCCGCGCCAACCTCTCGAAGCTGGATATAGGCGATGGGCGGCGCAGGCGCAAGGCGGTGGCCCGGCTTCGGTCCCTGCGGTAGACTTGGCCGCAAAGGGAGGCCGGCATGACCCGACTCATCCGCATCGACTGGACCGACAACGGCACGCCGGACATCCCACCCGCCCTGACGCTTGACGATTGCGCGTCCCGCCTGCGCGGCCTGCGCAGCGTGGCCGAGGCACATGGCTACGACGCCATCGTCGTCTATGGTGACCGCGAGCATGCCGCCAACCTGCATTGGCTGACCGGCTTCGATCCGCGTTTCGAAGAGGCGGTGCTGGTGGTCACTCCGGGTGATGCGCTGCTTTTGGCCGGAAACGAATGCCTGGCCTATACGGCGGTCTCGCCGCTGGTGCAGTCCGGGACGGTGCGCACCGGTCTTTGCACCAGCCTGTCGCTGCCATCGCAGCCAAGGGGCGGGCGGCGTCTGGCCGACTGGCTGGCCGACATGCTGGCGCTGGACGACCGGGTCGGCGCGGTCGGCTGGAAATGGTTCGGCCCGGACGAGGTGGACGACCCGGCGACGGCGCTGGACCTTCCGGCCTTCCTGGCCGACCCGCTGCGCCGGCTGGCCGCCAAGGTCGAGAATGCGACCGACCTGATGATGCACCCGGCGCACGGCCTGCGCGCACGGGTGGACGCGGCCGAAATCGCCCGGCTGGAATTTGCCAACCACATGGCGGCGGCGGCCCTGAAACGGATGGTCTTTGCCTTCCGTGAAGGGATGACCGACTTTCAGGCGGTCGAAGCGGCGCGGACCGGCGGGCTGCCGATGGGCTGCCACACAACCTTTGCCGTCGGCGATGCGCCGGGTCTTTGCGGGCCTGCCGGACGGCATCTGACGCTTGGTCTGCCCGCAAGTTTCAACATCTGCCACTGGGGGGCGAATGTCTGCAGGGCCGGCTGGCTTGCGCGGTCCGGAGCCGACCTGCCGACGGCGGCGCGGGACTATGTGGCCGACTTCGCCCAGCCTTACGTCGCGGCGATGTCCGACTGGTGTTCGATGATGCGGCCGGGCGTGTCGGGCGGCTATGTCTGGTCCCGGATGATGGCAGCGCTGCCCCGCGACCCGTTCTCAGTGACGCTGAACCCCGGTCATCTGATCGGGCTGGACGAATGGATGTCCTCGCCGATCCGCGAAGGATCGACCGACGCGCTGGCCAGCGGCATGGCGATGCAGATGGACGTGATCCCGTCGCATCCGGTTTACGGTTCGACCCGGATGGAGGATGGCTATGTCATCGCTGACGCGGCCTTGCGCGCGGATCTGGCGCGCGCCTTTCCGAACGTCGCCCGGCGCTGTGCTGCGCGGGCGACGTTCATGCGCGAGGTGATCGGCATGGACGTGCCCGATACGCTGTTGCCCCTGGCCGATACCTGCGGGATCGTCGCGCCCTACCTTCTTGATCCGGCCCAGGTCGTGGTCTGCTGAGGCGTCAAAGCAGTCCCGCCATCCGTGCCCCGGTCATGAGATCGGGAGCAAGGTGGTGCGCCCAGCGCCCGTCGCTTGGAACCATGTCCGGCACTTGCACGACGATGCAACCTGCCCGATGCGCCGCCTCGGCCCCGGTTTCGCTGTCCTCGAACACAAGGCAGCGTCCGGGGGCGACGCCGAACAGGTTTGCCGCCAGCAGATAGGGATCCGGTGCAGGTTTCGCCGCTTTGACGTCGTCCAGCGTCACGACATGGGCAAAGGCCTGCGCGATGCCGGCGATCGCAAGCTTGCGATGCGCCCCGGCCCGGCGCGACGAGGTGACGATTGCGCAAGGCAGGGTCGCCGTAGCCAGAAGTTCCGCAGCGCCTGGCTTGAGCGCAAGGCCAAGATCGACCCGTTCGGCAAAGGCCGCGCGGTGGGCGCTGTTGACGGCGTGCAGGTCGATCCCCGGATAGGCCGCGCGGATCAGGGCTTCGGACGTTGGGTCGTCCCTGCCGACCAGCCCCTCCAGAAAGGCCCGGCTGACCGGATGGCCATGCGCGGCAAAGGCGGCAAGGCCGGTTTCCAGCGCGATGCTTTCAGTGTCGATCAGGGTTCCGTCAAGATCAAACAGCAGCGCGTCATACATCCCGGCCTCCACGTCTGGCGGCGCTATACCGGATCAGAGATGCAGCCGGTAGAGGCGAAAGCCGTTGGAATCGACGCCGATCGCTTCGGGCCGGTAGCTTGCGATGTCGGCCAGATGCGCCTCGGACGCGGCCCCGCTGCGGATCGTGACGGTCGTCCCCGGCATCGGCAGAAAGTGCCAGGACCTGCGCGGCGCAGCACCGATCTGCTGCAGCTTGCGGACATGATCGGCCAGGATGTCCTGCATCCGGGCACCCTCGGCAAGAACCACCATGGGGGGGCGGTCCGGTTGGCCCGGATGAGCGATGTTGGCTTGAGCAAGGCTGGCCCGGTGATTGTTCGTCGCCAGAACCAGACGCAGCGCGGGGTCAAGCGGTTGGCCGCAGAAGCTTAGCCCGACGATCCTGCGGGCGTCGGGGTTGACCAGCCGGCCGCGCGCATCGAACCGCGCAGGCTGGCTGAGGTCGATGGCATAGGACAGGTCAGGCAGGACATCGAAGGAAAAGGCCGGAATCGTGACGTCATGCAGCGGCGCGTCCTCGGCGCCCGGGGCGATCTGGCGGAACACGGCCGCCGATTGCTCAAGCCAGTCGGCGACCTCGGCCCCGGACAGCGCCAGGGCCACCAGCGTATTGGGGAAGCTGTAGAGATCCGAGATGTTTCGCAGTCGGACGGACCCTTGCGGAATGTCGGTGAAGTTGTCAGCCCCGCCCCGGCCGCCCGACCGGAAAGGCGCGGCGGATCCGATCACCGGCAGGCCGGACAGGGCTGTGCCGGCCAGCCGTTGGCGGACGTGGTCGGCTTTCGCGTCGGCGATAAGGTCCAGCGCGGCACTTGGGGCCGTGGCTGCAAACCAGGTGTGCAGCGGCGCGCGCGACGTGCCCAGCACCTGCCGCGACCAGGCCAAAGCCGCGCGGTGGTCGGGCCCGACGGTCTGGCGCAACGGGCACTCCCGGTCAAGCGGACGCCCCGAGCGCACACGCAAGGACGCCTCCGACCGCTGCACCACCCAGCGCCGCGGCCCCTGTTCGCTGCGCGACAGCACAAGATCGATGATCCCGATATGGCTTCCGGAATGGCCCGGCATTACCGCGGGCTTGCCGGCCAGAGTGCCGCGTGCGGGGTCAATGCCAAAGGTGGCCGGGAATTCCGGCCCGGGAAAGGCCATGTGGGAATGCCCCGCGATCACTGCATCAATCTCGGGCAGGGCGGCAAGGGCGGCGGCCGCGTTCTCCATCCCCTCCTCGGCCTCGACCGGGCCGATCCCGGAATGGGCAAGCGCCACGATGATGTCGGCACCCTGCGCGCGCATCCGTGGCAGCCAGGCCTTGGCGGCAGCGATGATGTCGCGCATCCTGATCCGCCCGGACAGATGGTCGCGGTCCCAGATCTCGATCTGGGGCGGCGCAAAGCCGATGACCCCGATGCGAAGCGTGTGGGTTCGCCCCATGCCATCGGTCAACCGGCGTTTCAGCAAGGCGAAGGGCGGCACGAAGGTCCGGTCCCGCAGCGGGCTTTTGCCCAGCCTTGTGGTGATGTTGGCCGACACCACCGGAAACTGCGCCCGCGACAGCGCGGCCGAAAGAAAGCCGACCCCGTAGTTGAATTCGTGATTGCCCAGCGTGGCGGCGTCATACCCCAGCGAGTTGAAGGCGGCGATCACCGGATGGGTCCGCCGCCGCCTCGGCGCGCTGGCAATGTATTCGGCAAGTGGATTTCCTTGCAGAAAATCGCCGTTGTCGAAAAGCAGGCTGTTCGGGATTTCGGACCGGGCTTCCGCGATCTGGCGCGAAATGTTGCACAGGCTGCGCCCGGCGACCGGGCGGTTTGCGTGGTAGTCGTAGGGCAAAAGGCTGGCATGCAGATCGGTGGTGGCGATCAGGCGAAGGGAAAGAGCGTTCGGGGACAGATCGCTTGCGCCAAGCGCGGAGGACCCCACGATTGTCCGGGTTGGATCGGCGTTGACCTCTTGTGCGGAAACGGACCCTGGCACGTTACTTGCAAACCTTGCGACTGTGGGGTCGTCGCCCCGCAACTCGCGCAGGAAAACCCCGGTATTAGTTAAACCTGCGGCACAGTTCTTACAGGAACGTTACCGTATTAGTTGAATCAAACCTATGGCAAATCGACCGGTTTCAAACTGTTTCCCAATGCGGCACGACTGGTATGAAACTTCCTGCCAATACGCCATCAAGCCGCTGGCGGCACTGGAAATCCGGTGCGGAAACTGGCATTCCGCCGGGGCAACACCGGCGATGGAGGCTACACAGTGCGGAATGCCGAAACAGTTACCTTCGGTGGATCGGGCCTGGACCGGGCCGCCGGGCTTCGCAAGGATCCGGCCGGACTGGCCGGTGCACTGAAGCGCGGCTGGATCCTGCCCTTGTGGCGCGGCAAGGTGCTGGCCGGGACCGGCGGGGCGCTGGCGTGGTTGCGGTCCGGCGATCCGGCGCTGGCGGGGGCGGGGGAGCCGCTGTTTCTGGGGCTGGACGCCGCGGGGCCGCGCTTTGCCGTCGACATTTCGGACTGGATCCCGGAGCCGGATGCCGAAGCGGTTCAGGCGGGTTTCCTTGATCCTTCGGTCCAGCATCATCCGGCGCTGGGCCGCCAGACCGGCTTTCACGAACTGCGTGGCCTGATGGCCGGCCTCACCCCTCGCGAGGCCGAACTTGCGGCCACCGCCAAGGCACTGTTGCAATGGCACCGCAGCCACGGGTACTGCGCCGCCTGCGGGGCTGCGTCGGACGTGGCGCAAGCGGGGTGGCAGCGCAGTTGTCCGGCCTGTGGTGCCCAGCATTTCCCGCGCACCGACCCGGTTGTCATCATGCTGGTCACGCGGGGCAACGCGGTCCTGCTTGGCCGCAGTCCGGGTTGGCCCGAGGGCATGTTTTCGACCCTTGCAGGCTTTGTCGAACCGGGCGAGACGCTGGAGGCGGCAGTCCGGCGCGAGGTTCTGGAGGAAGCCGGGATCAGCTGTGGCGATGTCGGCTACATCGCCTGCCAGCCCTGGCCGTTTCCGGCCTCGCTGATGATCGGGATGCGCACCGAAGCGCTTGACGGCCGGATCACCCTCGACCCCGAGGAGCTTGAGGCGGCGCTATGGGTCAGCCGCGAAGATCTGGTGCGGGTGTTCGCCGGGCAGCACCCGGACATCCGGCCGCCGCGCAAGGGGGCGATTGCCGAATTCCTGTTGCGCAACTGGCTTGCCGACCGGCTTGATTGACGCAATGCTGCCGCAGCCCGACCGAAGCATGAACCGCAGGACTGACGGATGAAACTGACGGCTAAAACCGACCTCGAAGCTCCGTTGTTCTTTCTTTATGCCTGCATCGCCGACACCGACTATTGGGAACGCGAAGCCGTCCGCCGCGGTGTCGCGATCGAGAGGCCTGCTGACGTGCCCCTGAAACGAACAGGGGCAGTCTGGCTGGTTCAGGTGCCCTTCCGGGGACGGCTGCGCAAGTTCCAGCTTCGAATTGACAGCATGGTGCAGGACCAGAGCATGACGTTTTCCTTCGAAGGACAGTCGATGACCGGCACTGCCCAGCTGGAAACGAAGGCCCTTTCGGCCCGTCGTAGCCGTCTGCGGGTAACCGTGGAAGTCAAGCCCAAGACGCTGACTGCGCGCCTGTTCCTGAACACACTCCGGCTGGCGAGGCGGCCGGCCGAAGCGCGCTTTGAAAAGCGGCTGGGCCAGTTGGCCGCTCGGATCGAGGATCGCTACGCCCGCGAAAAGGCCTGATCCGGCCAATCCCGAAGCGTTCCGCGCGGGGCCACTCATCAAGCCCTTGCGGGCTTTCTTCGTTCCACGCAAGCGATGAAAGCCCGCATGGGCTTGATGAGCGGTCAGCCCCTCCCGCGGTCGGCCGGGTAGACGCCAAGGATCCGGGTCTCGGTGGTGAAGTAGCGCAGCTCTTCCAGGGCCAGCGCCACGTTCGAGTCACCCGGATGGCCCTCGATGTCGGCATAGAACTCGGTTGCGGTGAAGGTGCCGCCAACCATGTAGCTTTCCAGCTTGGTCATGTTCACGCCGTTGGTCGCGAAGCCGCCCATCGCCTTGTAAAGTGCCGCCGGAATGTTGCGGACCCGGAAAGTGAAGGTCGTGATCATCTTTTCCGCACCGCGCCGGGCGTGATCGGGCGAGCGTGACATCACCAGGAACCGGGTGGTGTTGTTGGCCTGGTCCTCGATATGGCGGGCCAGCACGTCCAGACCGTAGATCGTCGCGGCAAGCTCGCTTGCCAGTGCGGCGCGGGTCTTGTCGCCGGCCTCGGCCACTTCGCGCGCCGCGCGGGCATTGTCCGAACTGACGCGGCCCTGGATGCCATGCGCTTTCAGGAAGCCCGCGCATTGCGGCAGGATCACCACATGGCCATGCGCCTCGCGCACGTCGTCCACCCTGGCGCCCGGAACCCCAAGCAGGTTCACATGCACACGGACAAAGGCTTCGTCCACGATGTGCAGGCCCGATTTCGGCAAAAGCGAGTGGACATCCGCGACCCGGCCATAGGTCGAGTTCTCGACCGCAAGCATGCCCAGATCGACCTCGCCCCGGGCAACCTTGTCGACGACTTCCTCGAATGTCGTGCTGGGAACCGCCTCCATGTCCGGGCGCGACTGCTGGCAGGCCTGATGCGAATAGGCGCCCAGTTCCCCCTGAAAGGCGATGCGTCCGGTCATTCCTGGCAACTCCGTCCCGAAAACCTGCCATGAGAGGCGTTTCGCCGCGCGTCTACACCTTGAAACCTGTCGACGGAAGCGGGTAGATACCGCGCGGAGCAAGACCCGGGATAGGTGCACCATGTTCGACACAATGACGATGACCAAGGCGGTTGGCGCAGTATGCGGTGCGCTTCTGGTGTTCCTGATGGTCGGCTGGGCCGGCACGTCGCTTTTCACCGTTGGCGGCGCGCACCACGGCGGCGAGGGCGAAGAGCATGCCCAGGCCTACACGATCGATACCGGCGAGGCTGAAGCCCCGGTCGAGGGCGCCGAGGCTGGCCCCGACTTCGCGACGCTGCTGGCGTCGGCCGATGCCGCGGCCGGCGAGGCGGTGTTCAAGAAATGCGCTGCCTGCCACAAGCTGGATGGCAGCGACGGCGTCGGCCCGCACCTGAACGGCGTGGTTGACCGGGCCAAGGCCTCGATCGCGGGCTTCGCCTATTCGGAAGCGATCCTCGCGCTTTCGTCCGAAAGCTGGAGCCCGGAAAACATCGCCGGCTTCGTCGAGAACCCGAAGAAATACCTGCCGGGCACCAAGATGGCCTTTGCCGGCCTGCCCAAGCCCGAGGACCGTGCGAACCTGGTTGCCTATCTGGCGACGACCACGCCCTGATCCCGCCCACGGCATCTGCGTGAAAAGCCGCCCCTCCGGGCGGCTTTTTCATGTTTTGGCGTCCTCACGGAAAAGCACGGGCCAATCGCAACTTTGTTGCCTCGACAAAGCGTGATTTAGCATAAAAGGATGATCGGGACGCAGCGGGGGAGGTTGGCGAATGCAGATGGGTGCGCGAAAAGCGGCAAGCGTGGCGGTGGAACGGCGGACAGTCGGCGGCAAGCCCGCACTTGCGACCGGAGCCTTGATCCTGGCCCTTGCCGCGCAGGCCCTGTCCGCCCGCGCCGAAGAGGTGATCGTATCGCACGGGATCTCGACCTTCGGCGACCTCGCACTTCCCGCCGATTTCAAGCATCTGGCTTACGTCAACCCGGATGCGCCGAAGGGCGGCGAGATCAGCCAGTGGTCGCCCGGCAGTTTCGATTCGTTCAACCCCTATGCGATCGCGGGCAACGCGGGGGCGCTGGCGTCGATCTTCTACGAATCCATCCTGTCCGGCACCGTTGATGATGTCAGCGCCGCCTACTGCCTTCTGTGCGAGACGATGGAGTACCCCGAGGACCGCTCGTGGGTGATCTTCAACTTGCGCAAGGATGTAACCTTTTCGGACGGCAGCCCGATGACCGCCGAAGACGTGCTGTTCAGCCACGAGCTGTTCCGCGACAAGGGCATTCCCGAATATCGCAGCGTGGCCAACGCCAAGTTCCAGTCGGTCGAGGTGCTGGACCCCTACCGCATCAAGTTCACCTTCACGCCCGGCACGCCGTTCCGCGACATGCCGGGACAGGCGGGCGGCACGACGATCTTCTCGAAGGCGCATTACGAGGCAAACAACCGCGATCTGGAGAAATCCAGCCTGGAGCCGTTCCTTGGCACCGGCGCCTATGTGCTGGAAAGTTTCAAGGCCGGCCAGCAGATCATCTACAAGCGGGACGAGGATTACTGGGGCGAAACGCACCCCCTGAACGTCGGTCACAACAACTTTGACCGGATCCGGATCGAATATTTCGGCGACGACAATGCCGCGATGGAGGCGTTCAAGGCCGGTGTCTACACCTTCCGCCCCGAGACCGACCCGAAACGCTGGGCCAACAACTATGATTTCCCGGCGGTCGCGGCCGGGGACGTGGTGAAGGACGTGATCCCGTCGGGCAACATTGCCGGGGGCCAGTCGATCATCTTCAACCTGCGGCGCGCGCAGTTTCAGGACCCACGTGTGCGTGAGGCGCTAAGCCTGATGCTGAACTTCGAATGGTCGAACAAGGCGCTGTTCTACGGGCTTTTCGCGCGGATCAACTCGATCTGGGAAAATTCGGACCTTGCGGCGACCGGGGTGGCAACGCCTGAAGAAGTGGCCCTGCTTAAGCCGCTGGTGGACGAGGGCCTGTTGCCCGCCAGCATCCTGACGGATGCGGTGGTGATGGCCTCGGTGTCGTCCGAGGACAACGCGCTTGACCGCAAGAACCTGCGCCGGGCCTCGGCCCTGCTGGACGAGGCGGGCTGGATCGTGGGCGACGACGGCATCCGCCGCAATGCCAAGGGCGAGACGCTGCGGATGGCGATGGTCCATGCCCGGACCGACCTGCTGCCGGTGATGAACGCCTATGTCGAGAACCTGCGCGCGCTGGGCATCGAGGCCAGCTTCGACATCATCGACGACCCGCAATTGCAGGAACGCGCAAGCCCGCCGAATTTCGACTTCGACGCGCTGCCGACCACTGTGGTCAATGGCGGGCTGGAGCCGGGCGGCGTGCTGAAGCAGGCCTGGGCCTCGGTCGCAAAGGACAACTCCAGCCGCAACCGGATGGGCTATGCCGACCCGGCAGTGGACCGTCTTCTGGACGTGGCCGAAGGCGCCACCAGCCGGGGCGAGCTGACGGCAGTGATCCGGGCGCTGGACCGGGTGCTGCGGTCGCAGTTCATCATCGTGCCGCGCTACTACAAGCGGGACAACTGGGTCGCGTACTTCAACATGTACGAACACCCGGAAAACCTGCCGCCTTACGCTCTGGGCGAGCTGAGTTTCTGGTGGTACAACGCCGAAAAAGGTGCCGCGCTGAAGGCCAGGGGCGCGTTGCAATAAGAAAGTACGGGCAGGAATCTTGGGCGCTTACATTCTCCGGCGATTGCTTCTGGTGATCCCCACGCTGTTTGGCGTGATGGTGATCAACTTCGGGCTGACCCAGTTCGTCCCCGGCGGGCCGATCGACCAGATCCAGGCCCGCTTCGAAGGCGAAGGCGATGCGATCCAGAACCTTGCCGGCACCGAAGGCGGTGGCGTGCAAGAGGAGGGCAGCACCTATGTCGGCGCGCGCGGTCTGCCGCCCGAATTTCTGGCCAAACTGGAAGTGCAGTTCGGCTTTTCCCGCATCGTTTGCGATGCCGGGTTCACCGGCACCCCGGCGATCACCGCTCCCGAGTGCCGCAAGGAAGCGATCCCGGCGGTGGAACGCTTCCTGATCATGATGGGCAACTATCTGACGCTGGATTTCGGGGAAAGCTACTTCCGGTCGATCTCGGTCGTCGATCTGGTCCTGGAAAAGATGCCGGTGTCGATCACGCTGGGACTGTGGTCAACGCTGATCGCCTACCTCATCTCGATCCCGCTGGGCATCCGCAAGGCGGTGCGGGACGGGTCAAGCTTCGACACCTGGACTTCTGGCATCATCATTGCGGCCTATGCGATCCCGGGCTTTCTGTTCGCGATCATGCTGATGGTGGTCTTTGCCGGAGGCTCGTATTTCCAGTGGTTCCCGTTGCGCGGCCTGACCAGCGACGGCTGGGAGGACTTTACCGTCTGGGGCAAGATCACCGATTACCTGTGGCACATCGCCCTGCCGGTGACGGCGCAGCTGATCTCGGCCTTTGCGACGCTGACGCTTCTGACCAAGAACAGCTTTCTCGACGAGATCAAGAAGCAATACGTGATGACCGCCCGCGCCAAGGGCCTGTCGGAAACCCGCGTGCTGTATGGCCATGTGTTCCGCAACGCGATGCTGATCGTGATCGCGGGCTTTCCCGGCCTGTTTCTGGGCGTGTTCTTCGGGTCCAGCCTGATCATCGAGTTCATCTTCTCGCTCGACGGGTTGGGCCAGCTTGGCTACCGCGCGGCGGTCGAACGGGACTATCCGGTGATCTTCGGCACGTTGTTCGCCTTTGGGCTGATCGGGCTGGTTGTCGGCATCATCTCGGACCTGATGTATGTGCTGGTTGATCCGCGCATCGACTTTGAAAGGCGCGGCTGATGCGACTGTCGCCCCTGAACCAGCGGCGCTGGCGGAATTTCACGGCGAACCGGCGGGCCTATTGGTCGCTGTGGATCTTCCTTGTCCTGTACGGGCTGTCGCTCTGCGCCGAATTCATCGCCAATGACCGCCCGATCCTGGTGCGCCACAACGGCGAGACCTTCACTCCGGTGTTCAGTTTCTACCCCGAGATCGCCTTTGGCGGCGACCTGCGGACCGAGGCGAAGTATTCCACCGTCGAGGTGCAATGCCTGATCGTGGCAGCCGGATCGCTAGACTGCTGGGACGACCCCGAAGGCATCATCGCCGAGGTGCAGGACAAGGGCACCGCCGCCGGCCAGCCGGTGCAGGCGGGGTGGATCCTCTGGCCGCCGATCCGCTACAGCTACAACACCATCGTCAATACCGGCGGCGTGGCTCCGGGGCCGCCATCGGCGTTGAACTTGCTGGGGACCGACGACACCTCGCGCGATGTGCTGGCGCGGGTGATCTACGGGTTCCGCCTGTCGGTCACCTTCGCGCTGATCGTGACGGCGCTGACCTCGGTCATCGGGATCATTGCCGGGGCCGTGCAAGGCTACTTCGGCGGCCGGACCGACCTGATCTTCCAGCGGGTGATCGAGCTTTGGTCCTCGATCCCGACGCTGTACGTCATCATCATCCTGACCGCGATCTGGTCGAAAAGCTTCTGGCTGATGGTCGGGCTGATGGTGCTGTTCGGCTGGACCTCGCTGGTCGGCGTCGTCCGGGCCGAGTTCCTGCGGGCGCGGAATTTCGAGTATGTCCGG
>JANOER010000074.1:0-2583 GCA_031441285.1 Rhodobacterales bacterium | reverse complement strand
CTGGCAGGGCTGGCAGGTGCCGATCCAGACCACGTCGGCCCATGCCGCCGCGCGCTTTGTGGACATCCCACGCGCCAACATCGATGCGAAATTCGCCGAGGGCTTCAAGGTTGCCGTGGTCGCGGGCTTTCAGGGTGTCAGTCCGGAAGGCCGGATCACCACGCTGGGCCGCGGCGGGTCGGACACAACCGCCGTCGCCTTCGCCGCCGCCTTCGCGGCCGAACGCTGCGACATCTACACCGACGTGGACGGCGTCTACACCACTGATCCCCGCATCTCGCCCAAGGCCCGCAAACTTGAAAGGATCGCTTTCGAGGAGATGCTGGAACTTGCTTCGCTTGGCGCCAAGGTGCTGCAAACCCGGTCGGTCGAGCTGGCGATGCGCTACAAGGTGCGGCTGCGGGTGCTGTCCTCGTTCGAGGACACCGACGAAAACTCTGGAACCCTGGTCTGCGACGAGGATGAAATCATGGAATCGAAAGTTGTTTCCGGCGTGGCCTATTCCCGCGACGAAGCCAAAATGACCCTTGTCCGCGTCGAGGACCGCCCCGGCATCGCCGCGGCGATCTTCGGCCCGCTTGCGGACGCAGGCGTGAACGTCGACATGATCGTGCAGAACATCAGTGAAACCGATGCGCCGGGCGACAAGCGGGCCTACACCGACATGACCTTTTCCTGCCCGACCAACCAAGTCACCCGCGCGCAGAAGGCCATCGAGGATGCCCGCGACGAAGGCCGCTTCGTCTATGCCGGCCTGGTGACGGATACCGACGTCGCCAAACTGAGCGTGGTCGGCATCGGCATGCGCAGCCACGCCGGCGTCGCGGCGCGCATGTTCTCGGCCCTTGCGGCGGAAAACGTCAACATCAAGGTGATCACCACCTCCGAGATCAAGATCTCGGTGCTGATCGACCGCAAATACATGGAACTGGCGGTGCAGGCGCTGCACGACACGTTCGAGCTGGACAAGGCATAAGCCTGGATAGGGCCGCAGGTGCGGCGGGCCACTGATGGCCCGCCGTGCTTGCCGTTCGGGGCGGCTCAGCCCATCGGCGGCTTGTAGGCCCCGGTCGCCTTGCCCGCCATCGACATCGCGGCCATGGCATCCGCCGGCGTCATCAACTTGACAGTCGACGAGGCCGAGACCGTCCCGGCCGAGGCGACCGCAGCGGCCCCCGCCATCATCATCTTGTCGTCCGGCCCTTCGATCAGGCAGATCACGTCCCATTCCCCGAAGGCGAAGAACAGGTGGTGCAGCTTGCCGCCCAGCGCCTCGATCAGCTTGCGCGCGGCGGCTTCGCGGTCGCTTGGACTGGCGACCATCGACGCGACTGCTTCCTTTGAGTAGCGGAGTTGATAAAGGTAGAATGCCATTGCCATGTCCTCCCAAGAATTTCACCCAAACCAACCGGGGTTGGCGAAACCAGCATGCGCGCGCTTTGCCTTTGAGTCGAGAACGCCGCGTCTGGCGCTGCTGAACCGGGTGCGGCACGAGGTGCGGCCGCCGTCCCGGTTTCGCCGATCCTCTGCCTGACGTCGCTGGCTTGCTGCCCCGCTTCCCAGTTGTGGAGGGGGGCGCCTAATCGCACTCCCTTTTGCCGGACAAGTCGCTTATAGCTTGATGAAGTTGGAAAGTTCGAAGGGGTCCGCATGCCCCGAACGCACGGAAAGCGACAGTCGAAAGCTTCTGCGCCGCCTGCGCGATACCCTTGCCGTTCCGGGCAAGGGTCAGGACCGGCTTGACCAGATCACCCATCTCATTGCCGACAGCATGGGGTCCGAGGTCTGCTCGATCTACCTCTTCCGCGACCCCGAAACGCTGGAGCTTTGCGCGACCGAAGGGCTGAAGCCCGAAGCTGTCCACAAGACCCGGATGAAGCTTGGGGAAGGCCTGGTCGGCCGTGTGGCCCGAAGCGGACAGCCGATCAACACTGCCAACGCGCCGTCGGAAAAGGGCTTCCGCTACATGCCGGAAACCGGAGAGGAGCTGTTCTCGTCGTTCCTTGGCGTGCCGATCCAGCGCGTGGGCGAAAAGCTGGGCGTCCTTGTCGTCCAGTCCAAGACCGCCCGCCAGTTCTCCGAGGATGACATCTACGCGCTGGACGTTGTCGCCATGGTGCTGGCCGAGATGACCGAACTTGGTGCCTTCACCGGCGACGAGGGTGGCATGAAGGCCCTGCACAAGCAGCCGGTGATGCTGCGGGCAACCTCGGGCCAGGAAGGTGCGGCCGAAGGCCGGGTCTGGCTGCACGAACCCCGCGTCGTCGTCACCAACCCCGTCGCCGACGACCCCCTGACCGAGATTGACCGCATCCGCGATGCCGTCGGCCAGTTGCGGGTGTCGGTCGATGACCTCTTGTCGGCCGAAAGCCTGGACAAGGACCAGAAGGCGGTGCTCGAGGCTTACCGGATGTTCGCCCATTCCCGGGGCTGGCTGCGCCGGATGGAGGAGGACATCCAGCTTGGCCTGTCCGCCGAGGCTGCGGTCGAAAAGGAACAGTCCGCCGCCCGGAACCGTTTTGAACAGGTGCCCGACGCCTATCTGCGCGAACGCCTGTCGGACCTTGACGACCTGTCGAACCG
>JANOER010000073.1:0-31804 GCA_031441285.1 Rhodobacterales bacterium | reverse complement strand
CGTTGCCGAGTTGCTCAGCGATCGATAGTCAGCCCAGGCTGCCAGTTCTGAATGAGCGTGATCGGCACGTTGGTGCGGAGGCTCGGCAGCGTGTACATGAGGAAGCGTTTCCCATCGGAGGCAGCCTAGACCGAAGGGGTGCAGAGGGATGCAGGCAGAAGGGGTACAGGCTGAAGGTCGGAGGTCCGAACACTTCAGCCCGCACCCCTTCAGCACCCGGCTGTCGCAGCACGAGATCACCATGGCACGGGGATGCTGGCCGACTTCCGCCAGACGGCGATACCAGGCGCGGTTCTCGGCATAGGTCGTGGCACGCCAGCCATGGAAGCGCTGCACCAGATAGGCGGGCAAAGTGCGGATGTGGGTCATTGGCATCCTTTTTCGGTCGATCCCCTCCTCCCTATGCGGCATTCGCAGAAAATTCGAGAGGCAATTGCCGGCCGTCGCCTGCCGAACGAAACCAATTCTTCAGGATGCCCACGCAGCATCAGCACCGGGTAGTGGTGGAAGATCGGGTGTTGATATGGGCAAGGTGACGGTGCTCGCTCCGCGGGACGTGGTGCGTCAGGACGTTGAGGCGATTGCGGTGATCTACCGCAATCTTGGCGCGCCCACGGCCGAGAAGATGGTGTCGCGCGCGCTGGGCGAACTGGCGCTGTCGATGGCAAGGCTGGCGGAAACCGTGGTGGCGCAGGACCTGCGCGACGTGGCTGACCAGCTTGGTCGACTTGACCGGCTGGCGGATGATCTCGGGCTGATCAGCCTGGCGGAGGTCGCAAGGGACGCGCGGATCTGTCTCAAACGCGCTGACAGCACGGCCTTCTCGGCAGTCTGGGCAAGGCTGGTGCGTGTGGCCGAGAAATCGATCTCGCCGATTCCCGGCATTGCCGACCTTTCCCGGTGATCCGGGGTCAGGCAAACTCGCGCCTTTGCCCGCGCGGGTTGTGTCTGCGCCATGCCGCGCACTTCCACGTTTAGCGCGCCGGTCCGGCTTGCTGGACAGTATCGGTCCGAAGCGAAGGATTGGCAGTGGAGAACCGGCAATTTGCGGCGTTTGACATTGCAACATCTTGCATCGGGTCAGGAATATCATTCACTTACGATAGCCTTCAGGAAAGCCGGACCGCCAATGTCGCGCATTTCGACCCTCGCCTTTGCGGCTGACACCGCCGCTGCACGGCCGCTGTTCGTGCTGCGACCGGGTGAGGTTGCCGCATACCTGCAAGGGGCCGGGGCCGACTGGGCGGCCTGGCTTCTGGCCAACGGCTTCAAAGCCGCTTCGGGCGAGCTATGCCTCCTGCCGGGCAAGGACGGGGGGATTGCCGGCGCGGTGGCCGGGATCGGCACGGCCGAGGCCCAGCGCCGGCAACGCTTTGGCCTTGCGAAGGTTGTTGGCAGCCTTCCAGCTGGGGCCTGGAGACTTTCTGGAAACCTGTCGCAGGCAGAGCGCGCCGAGGCGGCGCTTGGCTGGCTTCTGGCATCCTACCGCTTTGACCGCTACCGCCCGGACCGCACCGTCACGGCCCCGCCGGGCCTCGTGTGCCCGGACGGGATCGACGCTGCACGGCTGGTTGCGATGGCCGAAGCCGAAATGCTGACTCGCGATCTCATCAACACTCCCGCGCAGGACATGGGCCCGGCCGAGCTTGAGGCCGCCACCCGCGACCTTGCCACCAGGTTCGGCGCGCGGGTCGAGGTCACCACCGGCGACGATCTACTTGCCGCGAACTTTCCGATGATCCATGCGGTGGGACGCGCAAGCCCGCGCGCGCCGCGCCTGATTGACCTGCGCTGGGGCAGCGAAGGGCCCGGACTGACGCTGGTCGGCAAGGGGGTCTGCTTTGATACCGGGGGCCTGAACCTCAAACCCTCGGCCGGGATGAGCCTGATGAAGAAGGACATGGGCGGCGCCGCGACGGTTCTGGGGCTGGCGCAGATGATCATGGCGCTGGGCCTGCCCCTGCAGTTGCGGGTCCTGATCCCGGCGGTCGAAAACGTCATCGCCGGCAACGCGCTGAAGCCGAAGGACATCCTGACCAGCCGCAAGGGCCTGACGGTCGAGGTCAACGACACCGACGCCGAAGGGCGCCTTGTGCTGGCCGACGCGCTGGCGCTGGCCTGCGAGGACGCTCCGGACGTCCTGATCAGCATGGCCACGCTGACCGGCGCTGCACGGGTGGCGGTCGGACCGGACCTTGCGCCCTACTATACCGATGACCAGAAGATCGTCGCGGCGCTTGAGGCAGGCGCAGTCGCCGGTTTCGATCCGGTCTGGCGGATGCCGTTCCACGACGCCTATGAGACGGTGATCGAACCAGGGATCGCCGATCTTGACAACGCGCCGGGCTTCGGCTTCGCCGGGTCGGTCACCGCAGCGCTGTTCCTGCGTCGTTTTGTGTCCGGCACGCGCTATCTGCATTTCGATATCTACGGTCACAGTCCCAGCGACCAGCCCGCACGCCCGAAAGGCGGGGCCGGTCAAGGGGCAAGGGCAGTTCTTGGTGCGCTTTCGGGCATGTTCGAGTGGAAGGATCAGTGATGGATGGCAGGCTGAAACCGTTTTCCGGCCGGGTGGCCCTTGTCAGTCTGCGCGACGAGATGGTCGCTCCGTTTACCGAGGGCGAGGCGGCCCAGATCACCTTGCCGCTGGCCGATCTTTACGACACGCCGGGCGGGGGACGGCAACGCCAGCTTCTGCTTGGAACCGCGGTCACCGTCATCGACCGCGACCGCGGCCACGTCTTCGTGCAGTCGCAGAGAGACGGCTATTGTGGCTGGCTGAAGGAAGGTGCCGCCGGCCGGGGGCCAGAGCCGACGCACTGGATCGTGGCGCCAAGCGCGCATCTTTATTCCGAACCCGTGGTCCAGTCGCCCGAGCGTGCGGGGATCAGCCTCGGCTCGCGGCTTGCCGTAACCGGCTCCTGGGGGGCCTGGGCCAGCACGCCGCATGGCTATGTGCCGCTGTGCCATATCCGCCCGCTGGACCAATGGGCGCCGGACCCGGTGTCGGTTGCGGAAAGCCTGCTCGGGACGCCCTACCTTTGGGGCGGCAACTCGCGCTTCGGGATCGACTGTTCCGGGCTGGTGCAGGTCGCGCTGCATGCCACGGGTCAGGATTGCCCGGGTGACAGCGACATGCAGATGCAGATCGGCCGCGGGCTTTCCCCGAACGAGGCGCTGAACCGTGGCGACCTGATCTTCTGGAAAGGCCATGTCGCCATGGTCGTGAACCCGGACGTGTTGATCCACGCCAATGGCAGCACGATGTCGGTGGCCTATGAAGGCATCCGCGAAGCGGTCCAGCGGATCTCGGCCGGGGGCGGCGGGCTGGTTCAGGCGCGCCAGCGGGTCTGACCTTTCTTCCGGCAGCCACTCATCAGGCCCTTGCGGGCATTCTTCGTTCCGGCCAAAGCGAAGAAAGCCCGCAAGGGCTTGATAAGCGGTTGGGTCAGAACCAGAGCAGACGGCGTCACCCGACCGGGCCGATCAGGCGGCGCTCCAGCACTTTCAGCACCTGATCAAGGTCTTGTCCGCGGCGCAGAACCTGTCCGTCCATGCCGACCACGGCATAAAGCCCTTGCCGCGCGCGCAGTTTCGGGCGCTTCTCGATCCGGTACAGCGGCGTTTCCGCAGTCCGGCGAAACACGCAGAACACCGCAAGGTCGCGCATTGCCGCGATCGCATAGTCGCGCCATTCGCCCGCCGCAACCATGCGCCCATAGACCCGCAGGATCTGACCCAGTTCCTGCCGGTTGAAGCTGACCTGATCCGCGGCCCGGTCAGTTTGCGGAAAAGGGATCGGAGCCTCGGCGTTCATGATCGAAGCTTACGCGCTTCGATCCTCAAATCAACCGGGAAAGCCCGGCGCGGGGCGCAGGTCGGCCGCGGCAAATCCCCTGCGGTTCCGCTGGATCGCCTTCAGATGTGCAAGGGCCGTGGGATGGAACGGATCCAGCACGCCCAATCGCACCAGAAGCGCCGCGATCGCCGTTTCGGATGCCCGCTCGCCGCCATCGGCGATCTTCAGCGCGACGCCCAGCCGCTGATCCGGCAGGATCGCGGTAAAGACCGCCTCGGCCCCGTATTTGAGCGCGACGCGCCCGCCCATTGCCTGCATCAGCGTGGTCGTCGTCTTGCCTGTCCCCGCGACAAGCTGGGGGTTATCCGCCATCGCCCGCGTCAACCGGTGCATGGCGCGCGACCGGCTGTCGCCGCCGGCGCTTGCGGCGGCGAAGCCCTGCATCGCCCGCGCAAGGCCCGCGACCGTCAGCGCAAAATTCGGGGCCGAGCAGCCATCGACGCCCCAGCCAGCCACGGTTTCGCCGGCAACCTCCTCGGTCGCCTGCCGGATGGCCCGCTGGAGGGGGTGGTCGATCTCGGTGTAGTCCGGGCCGGCCCCAAGGTGTTTCGTGACCGTGACGAAGCCGCAATGCTTGCCTGAACAGTTGTTGTGCAATTGGCAGGGGTTTTCATCGCCCCGGATCAGCCGGTTCCTTGCGTCGCGGTCAAAGGGCTCATGCGCACCGCAGCGCAAATCGGAGTCGGACCGGCCAATGGCTTTCAGCCAGTCGCCGGCAAGCCCGACATGGCCGGGCTCGCCCTGGTGGCTGGCGCAGGCCAGCGCCAGATGGGCATCCGTCAGGCCCGCAGCATCGGCGGCCCCGCTTTCCACCAGCGGCAGCGCCTGGATCATCTTGCAGGACGATCGCGGGAAGATGACCGTAGAGGGATCGCCCCAGACCGCCTCGATCCCGTCCGGCCCCCAGACCACCGCATGGCCCGAATGATGGCTTTCAACGATGCCGCCGCGCACCAGATCGACCATCGGAGCCGGGTTCGGCATCGGAAATCCCTGTAACATCTGCGCGAATTGTCGCCCATGGGGCTTTCGCGGCGTGGCGCTTTTGATTATGCCTCGGATATCGGGTAGAACGTTCATGCGCCAGCCATAAAGGGCCAGGAAGGCCAGGCTGGGCGCGGGGCACAAGACAGCTTGGAGGCTGCGTCAGACATGACTTCCCTTTTCGGCCGTGCGCTTGCCGTCATCTCGGTGTCGTTTGTGGCAACATCGGCCTTGTCGATTTCGGCGCTTGCCCAGGAATCGACGAACCGGGTCGCGACGATGACCGACTGGAACGTTTTCACCGAGGAAAGCCCCAAGGAATGCTGGGGTGTCTCGAAGCCGAAGGAATCGGTCAACAGCCGCGACGGCAAGCCGGTTTCGGTGCGGCGTGGCGACATCCTGCTCTTCGTCACCTTTCGTCCCGGCAAGCCGGGCGAGATCAGCTTTACCGGCGGCTATCCTTTCGCGGGCGGCTCGACGGTCGATGTGACGGTCGACGGCCAGCCCTACCAGCTGTTCACCGACGGCGAATGGGCCTGGCCGGGAAGCGCCGAGGATGACGCGGCCCTGCTGGCGGCGATGAAGAACGGCACGAGCGCGGTGATGAGCGCCCGGTCCGGCAAAGGCACCCAGACCGCCGACACCTTCAGCCTGCGCGGGTTCACCGCCGCCATGGAAGACGCCGAAACGCGCTGCAAGTAAGGCTGGCGCAACCGGATTGAAGGCGCCCCGTTCCGGGGCGCTTTTCTTTTGGCCGCACCTCACCTATATCCGCGCCAGCCCAGATCGCCTGTGACAAGGCCCGACGAAAGGATCTGCCCGATGATCGCTCCGATCACCCAGGATGTATTGACGCTGCCGCGCAAGCTGCCGGACGGGGGCAAGACCAATATCGTCGGTCTGACCCGCGATGCCCTTCGCGCCGCACTGGTCGCGGCCGGCACGCCGGAAAAGCAGGCCAGGATGCGGCTGGGGCAGCTTTGGCAATGGGTCTACCACTGGGGCGTGCGCGATTTTGCGCTGATGACCAACCTTGCCAAGGACTATCGCGCCCTTCTGGCCGAGCATTTCACCATCGACCTGCCCGAGGTGGTGACCCGGCAGATTTCCGAGGACGGCACCCGGAAATATCTGGTGCGGATCGCCGGGGGCCATGAGGTCGAGGTGGTCTATATCCCCGAAACCGACCGGGGAACCCTGTGCATCTCGTCCCAGGTTGGCTGCACGCTGACCTGTTCGTTCTGCCACACCGGCACGCAAAAGCTGGTGCGCAACCTGACGGCGGGGGAAATCGTCGGCCAGGTCATGCTGGCCCGCGACGACCTTGGCGAGTGGCCGGTGCAAGGCGCGCCGAAGGACGAGGTCCGCCTGATCTCGAACATCGTGCTGATGGGCATGGGCGAGCCCTTGTACAATTTCGACAATGTCCGCGATGCGATGCGCGTGGTGATGGACGGCGAAGGCATCGCCCTTGGCCGCCGCAGGATTACCCTGTCCACCAGCGGCGTGGTGCCGGAAATCGCCCGCACCGCAACGGAAATCGGCTGCCTGCTGGCGGTCAGCTTCCACGCCACCACGGACGAGGTGCGCGACCAACTGGTTCCGATCAACAAGCGCTGGAACATCGCGACGCTATTGGAGGCGTTGAAGGCCTATCCGGGTCTGTCGAACAGCGAACGGATCACGTTCGAATATGTGATGCTGGACGGCGTCAACGACACCAGGGAAGACGCGCACCGGTTGGTGAAACTGCTGGAGGGCATCCCGGCCAAGGTGAACCTCATCCCGTTCAACGAATGGCCCGGCGCGCCCTACAAGCGGTCGTCCGGCAACCGGATCCACGCCTTCGCCGACATCATCTACCACGCGGGCTATGCCAGCCCGATCCGCACGCCGCGCGGCGAAGACATCATGGCCGCCTGTGGCCAGTTGAAATCGGCCACTGAACGGGCGCGGAAATCGAAAGCCGAGATTGCGGCCGAGGCGGGGATTTAGAGAACTTTAGCCATCGGCTGACACGCTGTCAGGATGGAAAAGCCCCTTCGCCTTGATCCCGCCGTCTGGACTGTTCTTGAGCGGATTGCATCAGACGACGACGTAAGCGTCGGTCAGATCATCCGCGATGCCGTCAACCGCGACATCCGTCGCCGTGCCGAAGCGAAGACGCCCGTCAGGGCGGATGAGCGGCTCGTCGCTCCCTTGCGGGCGCTTCTCGCTGGCGATTTCGCCTATGCCCGAAATTGGGGCGACCTTCAGTCGCGGCTCTCCGACAAGGGCTACCGCTTTGCCGAATCCGGCGGCGGGCTGATCCTGCAATCGCGTGATACCGGGGACCGCATCTGCAAGGCGTCAGAGGTTGGCTACAGCTATTCAGCCCTGCTCCGTCGTTTCGCTACCGTCTTTCCCGGCCACGCCCACACTGCCCCCCTCCGCCGGATCCGGGGCCACTGACGTCGCCTTGCGCAGGGCCCGCTTGTCCAGCAGATGGAACAGTAGCGGGTTCGCCAGAATCGAGATCATCGCCCCCGCCACCACCAGATCGCGCGCCTCGGGCGGGACGATCGCCAACTGGACCCCCATGGTGATCAGGATGAACGAGAACTCGCCGATCTGGGCAAGGCTGGCCGCGATGGTCAGGCCCATGTCGCGATCCCGCCCGAAGGCGCGGACGATGTAATAGGCCGTCGCCGCCTTGACGCCGATGATGATTGCCACGGTCGCCACCAGTGCCAGCGGCGCGGTCCACAGGATCTCCGGGTTGAACAGCATGCCGACGGACACGAAGAACAGCACGGCAAAGGCGTCGCGCAGGGGCAGCGTCTCGCGCATCGCCTGTGACGACAGGGTCGAGGACGACATGACCATCCCGGCGAAGAACGCACCCAGCGCAAAGCTGACCCCGAAGAAGTGCGTGGCCCCGTAGGCGACGCCAAGCGCGATGGCCAGGACTGACAGGCGGAACAGCTCACGCGATTTCGTGTGTGACACGAAATGCAGCACCCAGGGGATCACCCGCCGCCCGACGATCAGCATCAGGGCGACAAAGGCCGCAGCCTTGACCAGCGTGATCAGGACCGTCGCCGCGATCGGGCCGATGCCGGCCTGGGCCACGATCTGAGCCTCTTCGGCCACCGGAATGGCCTTGCCACCCAAGAGGCCGGCAAGCGGCGGGATCAGCACCAGGGCGAGGACCATCACCATATCCTCGACAATCAGCCAGCCCACCGCGACGCGGCCTCGATCCGAGTGCAAAAGCTCGCGGTCCTGCAGGGCCCGCAGCAGCACGACCGTCGAGGCGACCGAAAGCGCGATCCCGAAGATCAGCCCGGCCCCGATGCTCCACCCCATCAGCCAACCCATAGCAGTGCCAAAGGCTGTCGCGACCGCGATCTGCCCGATGGCGCCGGGCACGGCAACCCGGCGCACAGCCATAAGGTCGCGCGGCGAAAAGTGCAGGCCGACGCCGAACATCAGGAGGATAACCCCAAGTTCCGCCAGCTCTCCGGCCAGTTCCAGATCGGCCACATATCCCGGCGTGAACGGCCCGATCACCACGCCCGCCAGAAGATACCCGGCAATCAGTGGCAGTTTCAGGCGCTGGGCCAAAAGGCCGAACAGGAACGCAAGGCCGAAACCCATGACGAGGGTGGTGATCAAAGGCGTGTCGTGGGGCAATGGCTGCGGTCCTTTCCGGCCGGGCTGCGCTTCGGGGAAATTCTGCGAAAGACAAGGGGATCGTAGGCTCCCCGATCATGTTTTCCAATGCCGCAGCTTCGGGATCCGACGCATTTCCGCCATTTGCCGCAGTCTGCGGCGATGCTAAGCCTGCCGGATGACCGATCTGATCCCGAATGCCTTTGCCCGCCGCCTGTTTCTTGACCGCCACGCCCTGGCCGAGGCGCCAGTTGGTCCCGCCGCCGGGCAGGCGCTGCATGACCTGATCGAAAGGATCGGCTTTGTGCAGGTCGACAGCATCAACACCGTCGCCCGGGCGCATGACATGATCCTGTGGTCGCGCCGGCAGTCCTATCGCCCCCCCGCGTTGAAGCGGCTGCTGGAGCGGGATCGCAGCCTTTGGGAACACTGGACGCATGATGCCTCGATCCTGCCCGCAAGGCTGCACGGTGTCTGGCAGCACCGTTTTGCCCGCGACGCTGTGCGGCTTGAGGCGAACTGGCGCAGCTGGTTCCGCGAAGGCTATGAGGCCCAGTTCGACACCATCCTGAACCGGATCGCGAAGGACGGGCCGGTCGGAACCGCGGACGTCGGTGAAGGCGAGGTGCGCGGCAAGGGCGGCTGGTGGGACTGGCACCCGTCCAAGACCGCGCTGGAATGGCTGTGGCGCACTGGCCGGGTCGCCGTCACCCGCCGCGACGGCTTTGCCAAGATCTACGATCTGACCGAACGGGTGATCCCCGAGGCCCACCGCGCGCCAGTGCCAGAAGCCGGGATCGCGGATTGGGCCTGCCAAAGCGCGCTTGACCAGCTTGGCTTTGCCACCAGCGGCGAGATCGCGGCCTACTGGAAGGCCATCGGACCCGAGGCCGCAAAGGCCTGGTGCCGTGCGGCCCTTGCGCGCGGGGACCTGCGCGAGATCGTGGTCGAGGGTGCCAGCGGACAGCGCCGGAAGGTGCTGGTCCGGCCCGAGACCCCGACCGAAATGCCACCAGAGCCACCTGCGCGCCTGCGGATCCTGTCGCCCTTCGATCCTGCGCTGCGCGACCGCGACCGCGCCGAATTCCTGTTCGGATTCCGCTACCGGATCGAGGTTTTCGTGCCAGAACCGAAGCGAACCTTCGGCTACTACGTCTTTCCGGTGCTGGAAGGCAGCCGGCTGGTCGGGCGGATTGACGCCAAGGCGTTCCGCGACGCGGGCGCGCTGCGGGTCAAGGGCTTCTGGCCCGAAGCCGGCATCCGGCTGACCGCGCAGCGCCGCGCGCGGCTGGAGGCCGAACTTGACCGGCTGGCCCGGTTTGCGGGCTGCGACCGGGTGGAATTTCTGGACGGCTGGGAACGCGAGACGCGGGCGCAACCCTGACCACGGCAGGGCCTGGTTGAAACCTGCGCCTCCGGCGGGAATATTTGCGCAAAGATGAACGCCGGGGCGCGGTTGGTACGGCAAGCGTCAGGCGGGTGTCAGCTTTTGCACAGCGGCGGCGACCCGGGCTGCAAGTCCGGGCAGGTCGGCCTGGGCCAGGCTTTCGGCCGTGATCTCGGCCAGGGGAGCTGCCATCCGTGCGCGGTGCTTGCCGTAGCGCGGATCGTAGTGCTGTTCCATCAGGCTGTCGGCCAGTGCCGCATGCTCTCCGGCGGCGGCCAGCGTCTGCCAGGCCTCGATCACCTCGCGCGGGTGGGAGGGTTGCAAGAGGCTGACCGTTGCCCCCAGACGCGCCGGATCCGCAGTCAGGTCACTGTAGGCGCGCGCCAGATAGCCAGCCCGCGCCGCCCGGGGCGCAGCGATCGCCACCCTTGGTGCCGCGACCATCGCTTTCCACAGTTCCGGCGGCAGCCGGCAGTCACCGATCTTCGAGCTTTCCGCCTCGACCACCACCGGCCGGCCTGGGTCAAGCCGGGCCAGCGCCAGCGCCAGTGCGGCTTCGAAGGCCTTCTGTGACGGCTGCCCGCCCATCGCGCCGAAAAGCGAGCCGCGATGCCGGGCCAGCCCTTCCAGGTCGATGACCTGCATCCCGAGGCCGGGCAAAAGGTTCAGGATCTCGGTCTTGGCTGTCCCGGTGTTGCCGTCCAGAACGACCACCGGGGCTGTGACCGGCGTATCGTAGACCGCCTTGACCACCAGCCTGCGCCAGGACTGATAGCCGCCCGCCAGCGTCTCGACCCGCCAGCCGATCTGGCCAAGGATCGTCGCGAATGACCCGGAGCGCTGCCCGCCGCGCCAGCAGTAGACCAGCGGACGCCAGCCGCCCGGACGGTCGGCCAGAGGCCCTTCCAGATGCGCTGCCGAATTCCGGGCCACCAGCGCTGCGCCCAGCTTTCGCGCGGTGAAGGGGTTGACCTGCTTGTAGATCGTGCCGACCCGCGCGCGCTCCTCGTCGTCAAGAACCGGCAGCGAGATCGCGCCAGGCAGGTGATCCTCGGCGAACTCGGCCGGGGCGCGCACGTCGATGATCTCATCGAAGCCTTGCGCCGCCAGATCGGCGAGTGAGGTAAGGGTGAGTGCCATCCTGCGATCCTTACCAATCCCGGCGGAAAGGTGCCAGCCCGGGCATGGGGTCGGAATTCCTCCCTCGCCAGCGATGCCGGCACGGCGCATGATGCAACCATGCGGAAACTGGTTTTTCTCCTTGCCGTCCTTGCCGTCCTTGCCAGCCCGATCCTTGCCGGATCTGTGCCTTCGCGCCTGACGGATGCGGCGCGTGAGCAGGTAGGTGTCACCGTCACCTATGATCCGGCCTATGTCGGGCTTGAGTTTCCCGGCGGTGATCTGCCGCGGGATCGGGGCGTCTGCACCGACGTGGTGATCCGCGCGCTGCGCGACGGCTGGGGGATCGACCTGCAACTGGCCGTGAACCGCGACATGTCCGCAGATTTCCGGGCCTATCCCGCGCTGTGGGGCCTGACCGGGACCGACCGCAACATCGACCATCGCCGGGTGCCGAACCAGCAGGCGCTGTTCGCCCGCATCGGGGCGGAACTGCCGCTGTCGGATGATCCCACACCCTATCTGCCCGGCGATATCGTCACCTGGGCCCTGCCCGGCAATCTGGCGCATATCGGCATCGTTTCCGACCGCCGGGGGGCGGATGGCACGCCCCTGATCTTGCACAACATCGGCAAGGGTGCGCAGGAAGAGGATATCCTCTTTGCCTATCCGATGACCGGGCATTACCGCATCGGCGCCGATCAGGCCGCGCGGCTGAAATCCCTGACCGAGTAGGCCGCCCCTCGCCCCACCTCGGCCCGGCCCTGTCCTGACCGCTGGCGCCGGACTGCGGATCATGACAGAATGTTCCATCTTTGTTCTCGCACCCCGAGTCGCCGGATGGCCTTTGTCGAACTCTCTGCCCTGTCGAACTTTACCTTCCTTGTCGGGGCCTCGCACCCCGAGGAGATGATCGACCGCGCCGCCGAAATGGGGATGCCGGCGCTGGCGGTGGCCGATGTGAACTCGGTCGCGGGGATCGTGCGGGCCCATACCCGCGCGCGGGAACTGGCGCGCGATGGCGGCCCCGTCGTGCGGCTGATCCCGGCGGCGCGGATCGTGCTGACGGATGGCTTCGCCGTCACCTGCCTGCCGCGTGACCGGGCGGCCTGGGGGCGGCTTTGCCGGCTGCTCAGCCTTGGCCGGCTGCGCGCCGCCAAGGGCGACTGCCGGCTGGACCTGCCCGACCTTCTGGACTGGGGCGACGGGATGGAGATGCTGATCCTGCCTCCGGGCCAGCGCCTGACCCTTGCCGTGGCTCCGCCAGACCCGATGCCCGATCCGCTGGGCGACCTTGCCCGCTGGCAGGCCCATGCCCGCGCGCTGGAGCGCCGGTTTCCGGGGCAGGTCAGTCTTGTGATCGCGCCGCGCTATGACGGGCAGGACCGTGACCGCCTTGACCGGCTGACCCGGCTGGCCGAAAGCCTGCGCCTGCCCACTGTCGCGAGCGGCCTGCCGTTCCTGCACCACGGCCGCCGCCGCCGTCTGGCCGACGTGCTGACCGCGATCCGCCTTGGGGTGCCGGTCGACCGGCTGGGGCGCCGGGCGTTGCCGAACAACGAGGGTCGCCTGCGCTCTGGGTGCGAGATGCTGCGGATGTTCCGGGGCTTTGAGCCTGCGGTCACCCGCGCCGCAGAGATCGCCGCCCGGGCCGCCTTTTCGCTGGACGAATTGCGCTACGAATACCCCTCCGAAACCGCCGAGGGCGAAACCGCGAACGAACGCCTGGCCCGGCTTGCCGTGGCGGGGCTTGACTGGCGCTATCCCGAAGGCCCGCCCGAAAAGGCCCGCACCCAGATGGCGCATGAACTGGCCCTGATCGCCAAGCTGAACTACGAGCCGTATTTCCTGACCGTCCACGACATCGTGGCCTTCGCGCGGTCACGCGGCATCCTGTGTCAGGGGCGTGGGTCGGCGGCCAATTCGGTGGTGTGCTATGCGCTGGGCGTAACCTCGGTTTCCCCCGAAATCGGCACCATGGTCTTTGAACGCTTCATCTCAGAGGCGCGCAACGAGCCGCCCGATATCGACGTCGATTTCGAACACGAACGGCGCGAGGAGGTGATCCAGCACATCTACGACCGCTATGGCCGCCACCGCGCCGGGCTTTGTGCCACGGTGATCCACTATCGCGGCAAGCGCGCGGTGCGCGAGGTGGGCCGCGCGATGGGCCTGTCGGAGGACACGCTTGCCGCCATGTCCGGCCAGATCTGGGGCTGGGGCGGGCCTGGGGCTGTCACCGAGACCCGGCTGGCCGAAATCGGGCTGGATCCGAAGGACCGCCGCCTGGCGCAGACCATGGCCCTGATCGACGAGATCCAGGGCTTCCCGCGCCACCTTTCCCAGCATGTCGGCGGCTTCATCATCACCGAAGGCCGGCTGGACGAACTGTGCCCGGTGGAAAACGCCACGATGGAGGACCGCACTGTCATCCCCTGGGACAAGGATGACATCGACACGCTGAAGATCCTGAAGATCGACATTCTGGCGCTGGGGATGCTGTCGTGCCTGCGCAAGGCCTTTGACCTGATGGACCAGCACCATCAGCAGCGGTTCACCCTCGCCACCCTGCCGCCGGAAGACCCCGAGACCTACCGGATGCTGTGCCGCGCCGACTCGCTTGGCGTCTTTCAGGTGGAAAGCCGGGCGCAGATGAACTTCCTGCCCCGGATGAAGCCGCGCAGCTTTTACGACCTCGTGATCCAGGTCGCGATCATCCGGCCGGGGCCGATTCAAGGCGACATGGTGCATCCGTTCCTGCGCCGCCGGAACGGGCAGGAGAAGGTCAGCTTCCCCTCGGACGAACTGGGCCGCGTGCTGGCCAAGACGCTGGGCGTGCCGCTCTTTCAGGAACAGGCGATGCAGATTGCCATCGTCGGCGCAGGCTTCACGCCGGAAGAAGCGGACCGTCTGCGCCGGTCCCTTGCGACGTTCAAGAAGCACGGGTCGGTCAGCGAGTTTCACGACCGGTTCATCGGCGGCATGCTGGCCAAGGGCTATGACGAGGATTTCGCCCGCCGCTGCTTTGCCCAGATCGAAGGCTTCGGGAGTTACGGCTTCCCCGAAAGCCATGCCGCCAGCTTTGCGCTTCTGGTCTATGCCTCTGCCTGGATCAAGCGCCACCACCCCGGCATCTTCGCCTGCGCGCTCTTGAACAGCCAGCCGATGGGCTTTTACGCCCCGGCCCAGATCGTGCGCGATGCGCGGGAACACGGGGTCACGGTGCTGCCGCCCTGCATCCAGGCCAGCCATTGGGACAACCGGATGGAATGGCTGGACCGGCCCCAGGCCATACCGGTACTGGCGCTGCGCCTGGGCTTGCGCCAGATCAAGGGCATCGCCGAGGACGAGGCGCGCTGGATTACCGCCGCGCGGGGCAACGGCTACCTTGCGGTTCAGGATGTCTGGCGCCGCGCCGGGACCGGCCCCGCCACGCTGGCCCGGCTGGCCGAGGCCGACACCTTCGCCGCCCTTGGCCTGTCGCGCCGCGACGCGCTTTGGGCCGCCGAGGCGCTGGCCCCCGGCCCCGCCCTGCCGCTTTTCGCCGCCGACATCGAGGGCGAGGCGATCATCGAGCCCGCCGTCCGCTTCCGCGAGATGACCGAGGGCGAGGCGGTGGTCGAGGACTACCTTGCCATGCGCCTGACGCTGCGCGCCCATCCGATGGCGCTGTTGCGGCCCTGGCTGGATGCCGCGTGAAAGCGGCAAGCCCACGAATTTTCGCAGAAAATTCGTTACCGCAGTCGGACCTCGGCCCGCGCCGACCGGCCTTCCGCATCGATCACGCTTAGCGTCACGAAGCCAGCACCCGGCAGGGCCAGCATCGTCTCGCGCGCGTCCATCGCCACGACCAGCGGCACCCCGTCTGCCAGCCAGGTGAAGGGGGCCGTCCCGCCGCTGACCCTGACCTTCAAGCCTGCGGGCAGAAGTTCCACCTCGGCCCCGTTCGGCGGAAAGGCAACGGCGGGGGCATCGGCGTCCGCCTCGAAGGCGGCACGTCGCGCACGGAACCGCTGCAAGGGCTGCGGCAGTTCGGCGTTCGACACCAGAAGCGTCGAAGCCGGCGCAGGCGGTTGCGGGTCCAGTTTCGGCTTCAGCCGGTTGAAGGCCTGAAACAGGACCGGTGCCGCCACATCGGCGCCGAACGCACCGGGAACGGGCGTGCCATCCGCCCGGCCCATCCAGACCCCGATCACGTGGCGACCGTCAAACCCGATCGCCCAGGCGTCACGGTGGCCATAGGAGGTGCCGGTCTTGTAGGCCAGCCGGTTCGACGGCGCTCCCGGCGGCGGGGCAAGACCGGCGAGGATGTCGCCCACCTGCCAGGCCGCCACAGCGGAAACCACGCGTTGTCCCTCGGCGCCCGGGCCGTCCAGCCGCCAGCTCAGGGGCCGCGCCACCCCACCACGCGCAAGAGTGGCATATAGACCAACCATATCCTCCAATGTCACGCCGACCCCGCCCAGCGCGATCGCCAGCCCCGGCTGGTCGCCGGGAAAGACCGGCCGCATCCCCGCCTGTCCCATCGCCGAAATCAGCTTTGCCGGACCCAGCGCCTCGGTCAGTTCGACCACAGGAATGTTGCGCGACAGTTGCAGCGCCTCGCGCATGCGGATGGTGCCCAGATACATCCGGTCGAAGTTCTGCGGAGCGTAGCCGCCGAAACTCATCGGCTTGTCTTCGATCATCGTCTCGGGGTGGCCAAGCCCCTCATCGAAGGCGAGCGCATAGACCAGCGGTTTCAGCGTCGATCCCGGCGAGCGCAGGGCTTGCGTCATGTCGACGAAGCCCTGCCGCAGGTCCGCCTGATAGCCCGCCGATCCCACGCTGGCGAGGATCTCGCCCGAGGCATGGTCGGCCACAAGGATCGCCACCTGCAACAGCTCGCCACGCCCCTCGACCGCCTCCAGCGCCAGCGCCTCAAGCTTGCGCTGCAGGTCACCGTCGATGGTCAGGGAATGGGCGAGGGTCGCAGGCTTCCCGGCAATCGCCCGGTCGGCAAGGTGGGGGGCAAGGACCGGGAAGGGTTTGCGCAGACCCGGAACCGCTTCGCGCAGCGCCGCCTGCGCCCCGTCCGCGTCGATCACGCCTTCGCCCACCGCACGTGCCAGCACCCGGTTGCGCGCGGCCTCGGCACGTTCGGCGGCACGGTCGGGGCGGCGGGTTTCGGGGCTTTGCGGGATCGCCACCAGAAGGGCCGCCTCGGCAGGCGTCAGGCGCGTGGGTTCCTTGCCGAAATAGCTGATCGACGCGGCGCGAACCCCCTCAAGGTTGCCGCCGAAGGGGGCAAGGTGCAGGTAAAGCTGCAGGATCTGGTCCTTGGTCAGCCGCCGCTCCAGCGCCAGCGCTACCCGCATCTGCCGCAGCTTACCCGCGACTTCGCCGGTCGTGCCTTCTTCCAGCAGCCGCGCGATCTGCATCGTCAGGGTGGACCCGCCCGACACGACGCGCCCATTCCAGGCCGCTTGCAGCACGGCGCGCAGCATCGACCGCGCATCTACCCCGGAATGGTCGCGAAAACGCCTGTCCTCATAGGCCAGCAGCATCTTCAGGTACAGCGGATCGACCTTGTCCGGCGGCAGGGCCAGCCGCCAGCGGCCATCGGCCACGGTGTAGGCGCGTAGAAGCGTGCCGTCGCGGTCAAGAACCTCGACCGAAGTCTCGACCGCAAGCGGCGGCAAGACGGTGGCGTCGATCCAGCAGTCGATCCGGTCGCGGCCTATTGCCCCAAGCCACAGGCTGACCACCAGAAGAACGATCCAGCGCGCGCGCATGGGTCAGCACCCGCCGGGCATGGAACATGCGGCTACTGAAGCAGAGCTTCCCTCCCCCCTTGTGGGGGAGGGAGAGGGAGGGGGGGCTGCGCGATCCCAGCTGGTCGCCCCCCACCCCCATCCCCTCCCCACGTGGGGGAGGGGAGGTGCATATGCCCGCGGGTGGTTCATCTCAGGGCGCGATCGTCACTGAACCGGTCTCGCCCCGCGCGCGGAAGTCGGGGCGGTACATGTCCTCGACCGATGCCGCCGCGTGATGGAAGGTGCCGGGGCTGACTGCGCGGACGACATAGGCCAGCCGGAAGGGCTGGTCCGACGACCAGTCCACCGCCGTCAGGAACCGGTCCTGCCGGAACTCGGAGTGCTGGACGTCCTGCAGGGCGTCCAGCCAGCCAAGTTCGGAGGTTGACCCCGCCGACATCAGGTTCGGGTTGTCGATCTCGAAACCCGCCGGAAGGGGATCGCTGACCATCAGCCGTGCCTCGCCATAGGCGAACGGCTGCACCTCCAGCACCACGACCATACGGGTGCCTGCCGTGACACCCTCGCGGACGCCAAGTTCCTGCCCGTCCATCGTGTAGTAGGTCCGCGTGATCGCATAGCCATTGCCGCCCGCGGGTTCCGGGTCCGACGGCACACCGAAGGTGGTCACGGTCAGCGTGGTATCCGCGCCGTCGTTCTTCACCACAACCGGAGTGACCGTGCCCGCGTTCAGCACGCGGACCAGCGGGCCATCAGCCGGTTTGCCGTCAATGGTGATGCCATCGGCCCCCGGCCGGTCGATCAGCGCGTTGGCCGCCAGAAGCGCCCAGGTCGCCTCTTGCGTCGACAGCACATTGCCCTGCGCCGCGATCCGGTCGGTCAGGGCCTCACGGTCAACGGCGTTCGATCCGGCTTCGACCGCAAGCGTCAGAACCGCAGCCGCGTCGCGGAACCGGGTGCCAAAGTCCACCCGCCAGATTTGTTCGACATCCGGACCGGCCAGCGCCTCAAGCCTGGCCGCCGCCTTGCGGAACATCGCATCCGCCCGCGCCTGATCGCCGTAGCTTGCCAGTGCCGCCGCCAGTTGCGCCTGTGCGATGGGGGTGGAAAAGTCGTCGCCCTTCACGTCCGCATAGTAGCGCAAATCGCCCACCGCCGCTGCCCCCTCACGCGCCAGCACCATCAGACCGTAAGCCAGCGCCTCGCCCCCGCCGTTCGTCTCGGCGCTGAAATCGGGGGAATAGTTCACCTGATTGCGCAGGTTCGCCAGCGCGTTGCGGAAGGCGAGGTCGGGCACCGCATAGCCCTGCGCCTTGGCCCGGCTGAGGAAGTCGGTGACGAACGCGTCCAGCCAGAAGTCGCCCTCGCCCGGCCCCCAAAGCCCGAAACCGCCGGTCGAGGACTGGTTGGCCAAGATCTCGACCAGCGCCTCGTCGATCCGTTGTTGCAGGTCTTCGGCGCCTTTCAGGTCCATCACCTGCGCGATCTCGTCGAAATACAGCAGCGGCAGCGCCCGGCTGGTCATCTGTTCGGTGCAGCCATAGGGGTAGCGGTCCAGCGCCGCCAGAAGCCCCGGCGCGTTCAGCCGCGCCAGCGGACCGATTGCCATCGTCGCCTTGCCGGATCCTTCCACCAGCCCGGCAAAGACGTTGTCGTCGAAGGTGAAGCTTTGCCCCGCCGCAAGCTCCAGCCGCGAGATGCGCGCCACCTCGGGATCGTTCACCTGCACCGGGATCGTCAGGGTCTTCTTTAGCACCTTTCCGTCCGGAGTGGTCAGGCTGATGTCGATGGTGTGGATGCCCACCGCGACCGCCGTCACCGGCACTTCGAACACCGCCTTGGCCTGGTCACCAAGTTCAAAGCCCGACGGCACCGTGCCAAGGGTCAGGCCGTCGGCGGTTACATCAAGGCTCATCCGGCCCGAAGGACCGGTGGCATGGACGACCTCCAGCAAGAGTCGACTTTTATCGCCGGGCGACAGGAAGCGCGGCAGGCTGGCGGTCACCACCACCGGGTCGCGCACTAGCACGTCCGCCGAGGCCTGGCCCACCCCGGTTTTTGACCAGGCGACAGCCATGACCTTCACCGTGCCATTGAACGAGGGCAGGTCGAACGTCGCCCGAGCGTAGCCATCTGCCCCCAAAGTCACCGAGCCGGTGAAATAGGCCACCAGTTCTTCCGTGGGCGGAGGCGCCTGCAACCGCGCCTGCGCGCCGGCATCGCCGCCCGAGCGGACCTCGCCCATCGCACCGTTCATCCCGTCGATCAGCCGGCCATAGATGTCGCGGATGCCGACACCCAGCCGCCGCTGCCCGAAGTAATGCGCTTGCGGGTCCGGGGCCTTGAACCCGGTGAGGTTCAGGATGCCCACGTCAACCGCGGCGATAGTGACATAAGCCGTCTCGCCCGCCGTCACGCCATCCACCTTGACCGCCACGTCCAGCGGACCGCGCGGGGCGGCTTCGGCGGCGACCTCGACCACCGCCGACAGCGCCCGCGCGCCGGGATCAATCGCGGCATGGGTCAGCCCCAGCGCCCGCGCCGGGTTCCGCCCCGCCGCCACGTCCATCGGCCGCAGGACCGAGGCGGTCACATAGACCCCGGCGCCCCAGTCATCGGTGACGGGAAGGGTGATCAGGTTCTCGCCTTCGGTCACCTCGACCGCCTGCATGGCGACGAGGCGGTTCGACAGCACCGTGACCAGCGCCATCCCCGCCGCGCGCGGCACGATCCGCAGGGTCGCGGTCTCGCCCGGCTTGTAGGCGGGCTTGTCCAGCGACAGTTCCAGCGTGTCCGGCGTGGCAGAGGCATCGGCGGGTGCATACCAGCCCGCGTAGAACTCCATCGAGGTGGCGGACTTGCCGCCATCGGTGCGTTCGACAAGGATCTCGTAGGTGCCCCAGTCAACCTTTGCCGCGATTTCGACCGGCTGATCGCCCAGCGTCGCTTCGCCTTCGGTAACCGGAGTGCGGCTGACCACGGGCTCCCAGCTCCAGCTGCCAAAGGACTGATACCATTGGTAATCGTAATCGACGCGGACGACTTTCCACGTCACCGGAAGGCTGGTCAGCGCCCCGTCGGCACCGACCGCGATCAGGTTGAACCGCGCTTCGCCGCCTTCCGGGGCGACGCCGTCGAACATCGGCTTGACCCCGATCAGCGTGTCGGCAGGCGTCAGTTTCTGCGTCACCGACCGTTCCACCGGCCGGCCCGAACCTTCGGCGACGCGGATCGTCACCCGCGCCTCCAGCGGGCGCAGGGGATCGTCGATCACCGGCAGCGCGACCGGGATCAGGGCGTTGCCTTCGGTGTCCGTCTCGCCGGCTTCCAGCGCGGTCATCTGGGCGCTGAAGGGTTGGTCGTGGCGGCCAAAGGCGTAGCCGGGGAAAGCCTCCAGCCCCTCGGACGCGCGCAGAAGCACCTCGCCTTCGATGGCCAGCCCTGCACCGGGCGCACCGAAGAGGTAGCGCGCGGCGACCGTCAGATCGACGGGCGGGCTGCCAAGGGTCAGCGGTGCTTCGGCCAGCGTCAGATCAAAGTCGATGCGTTCCGGCAGGAAATCCTCGACCAGAAAGGTGCGTGAGGTGAGTGCCGGGCCTTCCAGATCGGCGAACATCTCTACCCGCCAGACCCCGCGCGGGGCGGATCCTGCAATCGGCAGGCTGAAGACATGGCCGCCCGCACCGCTGTCTTCGACCAGTTGGCGCGAATACTCCACACCATCGGGACGCGACAGGATTGCGGTCAACGGCAGGCCTTCGACGGCCTCTTGCGCCGCATCCCGCGCAAGGGCGGTAGCGTAGACCGTCTCGCCAGCCCGGTAGGCACCCCGGTCGGTGGTCAGGAATACGTCGACCGGCGGGGCCGCCTCGCGCCCCTCGACGCCGCGGTCCGACAGGTCAAACTCCGGGTCGGTCAGCGACAGGAAGGCGATGTCGGCATCGCCGTCCTTCACCACGACCATTGCGGGGGCGGACCCGCCAGTGCCGCGCGTGAGGCCTGCGTCAAAGGCCGCATAGCCCATGTCGTCCGTCGTCGCCGTGCCGATAACGCTGTTGGCGCGGTTCAAAAGTTCGACCGCCACGCCGGGCTTTGCCCCCGCCGTGCCAAGCGCGCGGACAAAGACATGCAGCCCGTCCACGCCCGACATTGTGGTGACGCCAAGGTCCGAGATCACGAACCACTGCCAGGCCGGAGCGATGGTATAGGGATCGACCCCCGGCACCGCCGCCTTCAGCGCGTAGATGCCGGCGGGCATGCCGGCCAGCGCCTCGGTCAGGGGCAGGCGGGTGGTGACATCGCGGTTTACCTCTTGCGCGACGGTCGCGGCTCCGGACCAGATCTTTTCGCCCACGGTGTCGGTGAAGTAGTCCTCCGAATAGACCTGGATCGGCGCGCCGAAATAGTAGTCCTGGATCGACCGCAGAAGGTTGCGGTCGGTCACGCGGAAAAGCGTCAGGTCCAGCTTTTCGGTGTTCACCGTCTCGACCGGAAGCGCCGCCTCGCCCGCTTTCGGCAGCACATTGCCCCGGCCGGGAAAGCGCACGCCGGGCGCGCGGTCGCGGACGTATTGCGTGATCTCGACCGACTTGGCCATGGTCTGGCCATCCGCCGCCGGGAGTCCCTCGCGGAAGGTCATGGTATAGCGCTTGCCATGTTCAAGCCCGCCGACGCACAGCTGCCGCCAGCCGCCGTTTTCCACCACCAGCCCCGGTTCGGTCAGCTGGACAAAGCTGGAGTAATCGACGCCCGAAGCCACCAGATCCTCGGAAAACGTCGCGCAGATCCGGGGGCGGGCAAGGTCGGACTGCACCAGGGTTTCGGCGATGCGGAAGCCGTATTTTCCGATCGCGTCATCCAGAAGTGCCGCCGTGTCGGTGCGGTCCTGCAAGGTCTGTGCCAGCCGCAACGCCTGCACGGTGTCACGGCCCCGGCCATTGCGTTCCAGCGCATCGCCAAGGCCAACAAGGATCGTGTGCCGCAAGGCCGGATTCCCGGCCCGCAAGTAGGCGTTCAGGGACGACAGGAAGGACTGATAGAAGAAATAGCCGGATTGGTTCGCATCGGCCTTGCCCGCCTCAAGCTGACGGCGCGAGAATTCGCCCCAGGTTGCTGCGTCATCGGTCAGGTTCAGCGCGTCCCCGGTGAAAGCCGCCGCCCCGACCCAGTCGCCCCGCCCTTCCGAGGCTGCGGCTTCGGCCAGATGCTCTTCCGCCGTCCATGGCCCGGTGCTGTGCAGCCGGCCAAGCCCGGTGGCCTGTTCGTAGGCCGCCTGGATGTCCCAGTCCGGAATGAAGGCGATCTCGGCCCGACGTTCGGCGGCCATTGCCCCAATACCCGCGTCCGCTTCGATCACGAAGGCCGAATAGGCACCCTGAAAGAAGACCCCCTCGCCCGGATCGTTCTTCACGAAGCATGATCCGTTGCGGGTGTTGTAGACATAGGCCGTGCAGCGCGCGTTGGTCAGGCAGGCACGCTCGCAGGCCTCGATCGTGGTGTCGAAAATGCTAGCGACATCGCCACCCTGCAAGTCCTGGTCCGAAGTTACGACAACCCGGCGTTCAGGAACAAGGTCTTGCGCCAGGACCGGCCCAAGCCCCCCCGCCAGCACCCCGATAAATGCAGCCGCTTTAAGGGTTTTGCAGAACCAAAGCATCGAAAATGCCTCCCGGGATGATTGCCTGAAGTGTCGCATGGCGGGGCTTTGGCTGGCAAGGCTGCAGCATCTGTCCAGCGTTAAGTCTTGGTTCACTTCGATCCTGCAGGGTAGTCGCGGAAACCCGACCTGCCGGCGATGCCCGGCTTGCCGGTTTGCAGGCGGAATGTCGGCTGGGGTGCAATGGATCTTTCGGAACGTCTGGTCAGGGAACGGCGCGCGCGGCTTGCCGCCGAACGCCTTCTGGAACAGAAAAGCCGCGAACTTTTCGCCGCAAATGAAAAGCTGGCGATCCATGCGCGGTCGCTGTCCGACCAGATCGTTGAACAGCGTCAGGTGGTCAAATCGGCACTCAGCGAGGCTGAAGTTCTGAAGGACCAGAATCACCGCTTTGTCGTCGACCTTGACCGCGCCCATACCGCCGCCGTCATGGCAGAGCGGCGGCTTTGGGATGCGATCAACACCGTGCGGGACGGGTTCGCCGTGTTCGACACCTCGCTGAAACTGGCAACCGCGAACAGCGCCTGGCTGTCCTGGTTCAAGGATCAGCCCGTCGCCCCCGGCATTGCATATGAGGATGTGCTTGGCATCCTTGCCACCACCGGGGTCATCGATCTCGGCGACGAGGCCGCCACCGACTTCATCTTGCGGATGCGGGCGCGGATCGACGTCGACCCGATCGAGCCGGTGACGCTGAAACTTGCCAACGGCACCTGGATCAAGCTGCAGGATCGCCGGGCCGCCGATGGCGATCTTGTGTCGCTGGCGATCGACATCACCGAACAGATGCGCATCTGGGCCGCCATCGACGTGCTGCCCGACGGCTTTGTGCTTTTCGACCGGGAGGAACGGCTTTTGACCTGCAACCAGCGCTACCGCGAGATGTTTCCCGATTCTGCGCCCTACATGCAACCGGGCACGCCCTTCGAAGTCCTCTTGCGCCACGGCTTGCGCCAGGGCCATGTTCCCGGCGCTGAAGGGCGCGAGGATGACTGGCTTGCCGACCGGATGCAGGAATTCAGGGCAGCCGATTCCGTTGCAGAAAACACGCTTGCCGGTGGCCGCGTGATCCTGGAATCCGATCATGTGACACCGGATGGCGGGCGCGTGGGCCTGCGCCGCGACATCACCGAACTGCGCGAGCAGCAGGCAGCACTTGATACGGCGCGCAAGGCCGCCGAATCCGCGAACCGCGCCAAATCCGCCTTCCTTGCCAACATGAGCCACGAGATCCGCACCCCGATGAACGGCGTCGTCGGCATGGCGGAACTTTTGTGCGACACCCCGCTGTCCGAAGAACAGCGCCTGTTTGCGGAAACCATCCGCTCGTCAGGTGAGGCGCTTCTGGTCATCATCAACGACATCCTGGACTATTCCAAGATCGAGGCGGAACGGCTGACCCTGCGCCCCGAGCCGTTCGATCTGGAACGCACGATCCACGAGGTGACCATGCTTCTTCAGCCCCGCGCGCGGGAAAAGGGCATCGACCTGATGATCGACTTCGACATGTTCCTGCCTACCCGTTTTGTCGGCGATCCGGGGCGGCTGCGGCAGGTGCTGACCAACCTGATCGGCAATGCGGTCAAGTTCACCGAAACCGGCCATGTGCTGACGCGGGTGGTCGGCGTGGACGACGCGGACGGTCGCCAGACCCTGCATGTCACGGTCGAAGACACCGGCATCGGCATCGCGCCAGAATTCCTTGACCACATCTTCGGCGAGTTCAACCAGGTCGAGGATGAGAGGAACCGAAAGTTCGAAGGCACCGGCCTTGGTCTTGCGATCACCCAGCGGCTGATCGAACACATGGGCGGCGCGGTCTGGGTCGACAGCGATTTTGGCAAGGGCTCCAGCTTCGGGTTCCGCGTGACGCTTCCGGTGGCCGAAGACGCAGGGCCGGTGCAGGTTCCGGTCACCGTCAAGCGGGTGCTTGCAGTTGATGACCAGTTCATCAACCGCACCATCCTGGAACGACAGCTTGCGCCCTGCGGGATCACCGTCACCCTGTGCCGTTCTGGCTCCGAGGTGCTGGAACGTCTGGCAATGGACGCCCCCTATGACGTGGTGCTGACCGACCATGCCATGCCGGAAATGGACGGTCTGTCGCTTTTGCAGCATATCCGTCAGGCCGGGCATACCCTGCCGGTGATGCTGCTCAGCTCGCATCCGATGGGCCTTGGCACCGGCAAGCACGACTTTGCCGCCGTCTTGCAAAAGCCGATCCTGCGGTCGGACCTGTTCCGCCACCTGCAGGCTTTGACCGCCCCGGTGGTCCCTGAGGTGGCAGAAGAACCGCTGATCGCCGCCGCCGACCTGCGGCAGATGCGCGTCCTTGCGGCCGAGGACAACCGCACCAACCAGCTGGTCTTTCAGAAGATGGTCCGCGATATGGACATCGTGCTGGAATTTGCCGACAACGGCCGCATCGCGGTCGAGAAGTTCCAGAGCTTCCAGCCCGATCTGATCTTCATGGACATCTCGATGCCCGAGATGGACGGCAAGGAAGCCGCCCGCACCATCCGCGCTTTGGGTGGGGCAGGGGTGAAGGTGCCGATCGTCGCGCTGACCGCGCATGCGATGGATGGCGACGCCGAGGCGATCCTTGCCTCGGGGATTGACCGCTATCTCACGAAACCCTTGCGCAAGACCGCGATCGAGAGCGCGCTGTCCGAACATTGTCCGCGCGACGCGCGGTCTCCGGTGTCGCGGGCGGAAAACGCGGCCTGACGCTGGCCGGATCGACGGGGCAACAGGCCGCCTAGGCCTTTGGCGGAAAGACAAGGATGGCGCGGAAATCGTTCACGTTGGTCAGGGTCGGACCGGGGATGACCTGCGCGGCGATGGCGGCGAAAAACCCGTGCGAATCGTTGCAGGTCAGGCTGCCCACCGGATCGAGGCCCAGCTTTCGCGCAGCATTCAACGTATCTGGCCCGACGATCGCACCGGCAACCTCTGCCGCGCCGTCGACACCGTCCGTGTCGCAGGCGATGGCATGGATGCGGGGATGCCCGTCCAGCGCAAGAGCAAGGGCAAGGCAGAACTCGGCGTTCGGCCCGCCGGTACCGTCGCCGGTGCGAGTCACCGTCAGCTCTCCCCCCGAAAGCAGCAGGACCGGCCGGTCCCCGAGCCGCTGAGTGGCGGCAACCTGCAGCGCAAGCCGCGCCTGATCGCCGGCCACCTGCCGGGCCTCGCCTTCCAGCCGATCCCCAAGCTGGCGGACCTCGCAGCTTGCGCCGGCAAGATCAGCCGCCGCAGCCAGGGATTGCGCGGGGGCGGCGTAGATCAGGTTCGTGCAGCGCGAAAGCCGCGGATCGCCGGGCGCAATGACGCCCGATCGGCCAAGGGCCACCCGCGCGGCCTGCGGCACCGCGACTTGCCAGCGGTCAAGGATCGCTGTGGCCTCGGCCGGGGTGCTGGCATCGCCGACAGTCGGGCCGGACCCGATGAAGGCCGGATCATCGCCCGGCACGTCCGAGATCATCAGCGCCAGCATCCGCGCCGGATGGGCGGCGGCGGCAAGCTGGCCGCCCTTCACCCGGCTCAGGTGCTTGCGGACGGTGTTCATCGCCGAAATCGGCGCGCCGCTGGCCAGAAGGGCCGCGTTGACCGCCTGCTTTTCGGCCAACGTCATGCCATCGCTTGGCGCGCACAACAGCGCGGAGGCCCCGCCCGAGATCAGCGCCAGCACGAAATCGCCGTCACCCAGCCCGCGCACCAGATCCAGCATGCGCCGGGTCGCCCGTTCTCCGGCTGCGTCGGGAACCGGGTGCGCTGCTTCGACGATCATTATCCCGCGACAGGGGCGGCCATAGCCGTAGCGGGTGATCACCAGCCCCTCGCAGGGGCCCCAGACCGCCTCGACCGCTTCGGCCATCCGGGCGCTGGCCTTGCCCGCGCCGATCACCAGCACCCGCCCGGCCGGCTTTTCCGGCAGGAAGGCGGCAAGAGACCGCATCGGGTCGGCCATTTCGACCGCCCGGTCGAAAAGCTGGCGCAGGAAGACTGCGGGATCGATCACCGCACCCCCTCGCTTGAAGCGCGCAGGATCAGCGTGACCGGGGTCACCGTTTCGCGCGGCGGGGGTGTTGCGTCCTTCAGCCAGTGCAGGACCGTGCGCGCCATCAGCCGTCCGAAGCTGGCGATGTCGCAGCCGACCGAGGACAGCGCGGGCCAGGACTGGCTGCAATCGGCGATGTCGTCGAAGCCGATGATGCGCAGGTCGCTGCCGACCTTGCGGCCAAGCTCGGCGCAGCCGGTCAGCAGCCCCAACGCGACAAGATCGTTGAAGCACAGCGCCGCGTCGACATCCGGGTGTTCCCGGGCCAGCCGCCCCGCAACTTCGCGCCCGAAGTCGCGCCCGGGTCGGCCGGGAAGATGCAGCGGCTGCAGGCCTGCATGCGTCATCGCGGCCAGGTAGCCCGACATGCGCGACAGGGTGACCTCGCGCCCCTCGAACCCGCCGACAAAGGCCACGCGGCGGGCGCCAAGCGACAAAAGATGGTCCGTCGCCATCCGGCTTCCAGCGGTATAGTCGGGCACGGCGAAGGGAAAGCGGTCCCTGTCGGGTTCGGCCCGCCGCAGAACCTGCAAGGTCGGCACATTGGCGCGGGCGATGGCGTCGAAGGTGGCGCTGACATCGCCGTAGGCCGACGACAGCACCAGGGCCGAGACCCCGTGCTCCAGCATCGCGCCGACGACCTGCGCCTGCAAAGCGGGGTCCTCATCGGTGTTGGCGATCACCGTGGCATAGCCCTGCGCCGAAAGCTCCATCTGCAGCGAGGTGGCGAATTCGGTGAAGAACGGGTTGCGCAGATCGTTGATCACCAGCCCGATCAGACCGGCATTGGCGCTGCGCAGGTTCGCGGCTGACCGGTTGTAGACATAGCCCAGCGCCGCCATCGCGCGGCGGACATCTTCGCGCGTCTCGGTGCGGACCAGAGCGCTGTTTTGCAGCACTAGGCTGACGGTCGATTTCGACACCCCGGCAGCGCGCGCCACGTCGATGATCGTCGGCCGTTTGTCCATGGGTCAGGTCTGGTCGATCCCGTGCAAGGTCAGAAGCGTCTTCATCCGGCTTTCGGCCAGGTCGGGATGGGACAGCAATCCCGCCGCGTCCGCAAGCCGGAACACCTGCGCATAATGCGTGATGTCGCGGCTGGACTGAAAGCCCGCCGGCATCACGAAATGCGACTGGTGGCCATTCAGCCACGCCAGATAGGCGATCCCGGCCTTGTAGAACCGTGTCGGCGCCCGGAAGATCTCGCGGCTGAGGGGAACAGTCGGAGCCAGCAGACGGTGATAGGTGGCGCTGTCACCCATGGCCAGCGCCTCCAGCGCCTGCGAGGCGGCAGGGGCGATGGCGGCGAAGATGCCCAGAAGCGCGTGCGAATGGCGCGTCCCGTCGCCCTCGATCAAGGGCGCATAGTTGAAGTCATCACCGGTGTAGAGCCGCACTCCGGCAGGAAGGCGCGCACGGAAGTCTTCTTCATGCGACTGGTCAAGAAGCGAAATCTTGATCCCGTCCACCTTGCCGGGGTTCTCGGCGATCAGACCAAGCACGAAGTCCGAGGCTGCGGCGACGTCCGCGCTGCCCCAGTAGCCCGCAAGCGCGGGATCGAACATTTCGCCCAACCAATGCAAGATTACCGGGTCTTTCGCGCCGTCAATCAGCTGGCGATAGACGCGGTGGTAAGTGTCGGGCGTGGCCCCGATCGCCGTGAAGGACCGCGAGGCCATCAGGATCAGCTGCCCCCCCGCTGCCTCGATTGCCTCGGCCTGTTCGCCGTAGGCGGCGGCAATCGCGGCGGCCGAGGTCAGATCGCCCGGCGCCTTGTGGTCCGTTCCGGCACCGCAGGCCACGCGTGGGGCCATCGGATGCGCCTTCGCCGCCCGCATGGTCCGCTGGATCAGCTCCAGCGCGGTGGGCCAGTCCACCCCCATGCCGCGCTGTGCGGTGTCCATCGCCTCGGCAAGGCCCAGGCCCTGATCCCAAAGCTGCTGGCGAAAGGCCAGCGTCGCGTCCCAGTCGACGGCGGGGCGGGTGTCCCAGGGGCTGCGCTCGCGCAGGGTGTCGGTGACGACATGGGCCGCGGCAAAGGCGGTCCGGGTCAGCGCAACCTTCGGCGCGCGGGCAACAAGCGGGGTGCCGGTCAGCCGGTAGGCTTGCAGGCGGGCATCCTCGGTCGGCAGGATCAGCATGAATGCACCTCAGCAGGAAAGATCAAAGACAAGAAGGCCGTCGATGCCACCCTCGGCCGCGGCGACCAGTGCGGCGCCGACGCGTTTGTGGTCGGGGTGGTCCTGGTAGGCGGCAAGGGCAGTCCAGTCGGTGAAATCGACGGTGAAGCCGTGCAGATAGCCGCGCTCGATCTTTTCGGGGCTTTCGCTTCGCCCCGAGTGGATATCCAGCACGCCGGGCAGCATGGCCTTCAGTGCGGCAAGATCGGCAAAGATGCTGGCGAGATGCGCGTCGGTCACTCCGGCGCGAGCTTTCAGAAGGACGATGTGGCGGATCATGCGGCGACGCCTTTCGGGCTGGAATGGGTGGCCCTGATCATGTCGGCGGCCTTTTCGGCGATCATGATCGTGGGCGCGTTGGTATTGGAGGAGATCACGTTCGGCATGATCGACGCATCGGCCACGCGCAGTCCCTCGATGCCGTTGAAGCGCAGGGCCGGATCGACGACCGCCTCGGTGTCAATGCCCATGCGGCAGGTGCCGGCGGGGTGGTGGTCGGTCTTGGAATGTCGGCAGGCGTAGGCGATGTAATCCTCGTCGCTGCGAACGTCCGGGCCGGGCAGGCGTTCGGCCAGAACGAAAGGCTTAAGCGCCGCTTGCCGCATCATCTCTTGCGCCAGCTTCAGGCCCTTGATCGACATCTGCCGGTCGTAAGGGTCTTCCCAATAGTTCGGGTCGATCAGGGGCGCGGCCTTCGGGTCGGCGCTGCCAAGGCGCACGCTCCCGCGCGACCGGGGCCGCAGGAAGGCCGAGTTCAGCGTCACGCCCCCTTGCGGCATCGCGGTGACACCTGCCTCGATCCCCGAACCAAGGCCGAGGTGGAACTGGATGTCCGGACTGCGGGCCGAGGGGTCAGCATACCAGAATCCCCCGGTCTCGAACAACGACGAAGCCACCGGCCCCTTGCGGGTCAGCAGGTATTGCAGCCCCGCCAAGGCCGACAGATGCGGCTTAGCGAAGCGGTCATAGGTATGCGGGCCGGTGCATTCGGCAATTACGAAAAGGTCCAGATGGTCCTGCAGGTTGGCACCCACCTGCGGGCGGTCCAGCACGATGGGGATGCCAAGGCGGGCAAGATCGTCGGCAGGGCCGATGCCGGACAGTTGCAACAGGCGCGGCGATCCGATGGCACCAGAGGCTAGGATCACCTCGGACGAAGCGCGCAGGATGCCTTCGGGCGTCTGGACGCCGATGGCCCGGCCTTTCTCGACCACGATCCGCAGCACCTGCGCGCCAGTCCTGACGGTCAGGTTTGGCCGGGACAGCGCCGGCTTCAGAAACGCTGTCGCGGTCGAGGACCGCCGATACCAGCGCTGGGTCAGCTGGTAGTAACCGACGCCGTCCTGCGTCTCGCCAGTGAAGTCGTGGTTCCGGGGGATGCCCATTTCAGCCGCCGCCTTGAACCACGCTTCGCAGATCGGCAGCGGCGCGCGGGGCTGGCTGACGCCAAGCGGGCCGTCCTGGCCATGCCAGCGGTTGTCGAAGCTGTCGTTATGTTCGGACTTGCGGAAGTAGGGCAGCACGTCGTCGTAGCCCCAGCCGGTGCAGCCCATCTGCCGCCAGTCGTCGTAGTCCAGCGCGTTGCCGCGCGTGTAAAGCTGGGCGTTGATCGACGACCCGCCGCCGATGACCTTCGCTTGCGTGTAGCGGATCTGCATGCCCCGCATGTGGCGCTGCGGCACGGTCTGCCAGCCCCAGGAGCCGATCCCCTTGGTCATCTTCGCGAAACCTGCGGGCAGGTGATAGAACGGATGCCGGTCACGCCCTCCCGCCTCCAGCAGAAGGACGCGCGCCGAGGGATCCTCGGTCAGCCGGGCGGCAAGGACGCAGCCGGCCGACCCGCCTCCGACGATGATGAAATCAAAGCCCTCGGTCATCGGATCGCTCCGGTCTTGCCGGGAGCCCGGAATTTTAGAAAATTCCGGTCAAATTTCTTTTAAGAAATTTGCGGCGCGCGGGTCGGGGTCATGGTCACAGCCTTTCGATGGAAAGCCCGCCATCGACGGGGATCACGGCCCCGGTGGCGAAGGCCAGTTGTCCGGTCACCAGCGGCACCACTGCCGCGCCGATGTCGCCGGGTTGGCCCCAGCGGGCCGCGGGGACAAGGCCACCTTCGATCCGGGCGGTGTATTTGTCCTTCACCCCCGCTGTCATGCCGGTTTCGATGATGCCGGGGCGCAGCTCGAACACCCCGATCCCCTGCGGGGCCAGCCGCAGCGCCAGCGCCTGCGCCGCCATCGCGGCCCCGGCCTTCGAGATGCAATAGTCGGCCCGTTCGACGCTGGCCATCCGGGCCGAGACGGAGGTGACAAAGGTGATTGACCGGTAGTGCGGGCTTTGCCGGGCCAGCATCCGCCGCGCCACGGCCTGCGCCAGAAAGAACGCCCCACGCAGGTTGATGCCCATGATCCAGTCGAAATTCTCGGGCGTGATCTCCAGCAGGTCGCCGCGCACCCTTGAGGCGACACCGGCGTTCTGGATCAGGGCATCAACCGGGCCGAGGTCGGCTACGATCCCGTCCAGCAGCGCCGGGATCGCAGAGAGGTCGGCAAGGTCATGGCGGAAATAGTGCGCGTCCGGTCCAAGCTCTGCCAGTGCTTCGCGCACGCTGGCATCCTCGGGTGCGGACCGCGAGGCGATGGCAAGGCGAAACCCCTGCCCGGCCAGTGCGCGGGCTATGCCCAGGCCGATGCCTTGCTGGCCTCCGGTGATCAGGGCAAGGGGGGCTGGCGGGGCAGTCATGCGGCAGCCTTTGCGATATGCTCGCCCGCCCGCAGCGCCAGGGCCGCGATGGTCAGCGAGGGGTTGACGGCGGCCGAGGTCGGCAGGACCGAGGCGTCGCAGATGTAGAGGTTGTCAAGGTCATGCGCGCGCAGGTTCGCATCGACGACCGAGGATGTCGGGTCCGACCCCATCCGCGCCGTGCCGCACTGGTGGCTTGGCTTCGACTTCGGAAACCCGCGCGCCAGCGTGATCGGCCAGCCGGCACGGCGCATCGCCCGTTTCAGGCGGGCCACCAGCAGGTCATGCGCCTGCGTGTTGGTGCGCCGCGCGTCAAGGACGACCTGACCGTCTTTCCACATCACGCGCGACGCGGGGTCTGGCAGGTCCTCGGACATGGCCATGATGTGGATGGAATGGTCGGCGATGTG
>JANOER010000072.1:0-11930 GCA_031441285.1 Rhodobacterales bacterium | reverse complement strand
CAGGTTCATGATCGTGACATCGGTTTCGGCGATGCCGGCATGTGCCAGCGCGCCCATCAGCGAGTAATGCGCGGTCGATCCGACCGGCACCGCGATGCGCATGCCTTTCACGCCCTCAAGTGCCGTGATCCCCGAGGCCTTCGTCGCGATCAGGCTTTCGGCGGTGCCAAGCCCTTCGGCGATCATGAACAACTGGATATCAAGGCCCTGGCTGGTGCCAATGGCCAGCGGAGACGACCCAAGCTCGGCCACCTGGACATCGCCGCTGGCCATTGCGGCGATCACTTCGGTGCCGGACCCGAACTGGCGCCATTCGATGGTCCAGCCGGTGGCGGCGTCGAACGCGCCTTCGGCACGGGCGACCTGCATCGGGGTGGGGTTGCCGAAATGGCCGATGATCACGTTTTCGGCCAGGGCGGCACCCGCCGTCAGGGCCAGGACTGCCGTGCCAAGCAACAGGCGGTTTATTTTGGTCGTCATCTGATCGTCTCCTTGTTGGGGGTGGTTGAAAGCATGGGTGCGCTTTTGGTCGGCGGTTGAAGATCCGCCTTGTTCGCGTCTGGGCCACTTGATGTGGCATAGGCTATGATGCCGGCGGCCAACAGGTCCAGCGTGTCGACGGCTATGGCTCCAGGATCGGCGGCGTCGGCGATCAGGGAAAATTCGGTGCAGGCAATCAGCTGCACCTGGGCGCCACGGCCCAGAACCTCGGCCGAGGCTGCGGCAAGGGCTGCCCGTGCGCCGGCGGTTGCCCCGTTGGCCTTGATCAGCCGGATCGTGGCCAGCATCGCATCTTCGTCCGTCACGTAGGCCGCGGTCAGGCCCGCTGCCGCAAGCGCAGGGTCGAAAAGCCCGATGCGCCGCACGGCGGGCGACGCAAGGATCCCGACCGTGCCGCCCCGACCGGCAAGCCTTGCGGCATGTGCGACTGACAGCGCCACCATGTCGATCAGCGGCAGGTCAACCGCAGCGCGGATCGCACCGGCATAGTGGTGCGCGGTGTTGCAGGGCATTGCCAGCGCCTCGGCCCCCGCCGCCTGCAACCGCCGTGCCATCGCGGCCAGCACCGGACCGGGGTCGTCGCCGCTGCCCTCGATCAGATGCCGGATGCGCGAGGGCACCTGCGGATTCTGGTCCACGATCAGGGGCAGGTGGTCCGCATCGTCACGCGCAGGGGTCGCGGCGATGATCTTCTGCATCAGAAGTACCGTTGCTTCCGGCCCCATGCCGCCAAGGATGCCGATCCGCCTCATGCGGTGGACCTTTCCGGTGACGTGAGGACGCGGGGCGGCATCGGCTATTCGGCCGCCTGCCGTGCCGTGGCATCGGCAAAGACCGCATCATAGCCGAACAGCGCAACCGACCCACCCGTGTGCAGGAACACGACCCGTTCGCCTTTCTTGAAATGGCCTTTGCGGCAGTAGTCGATCTGCCCGGCGGCCCCCTTGCCGGAATAGACCGGGTCCAGCAGGATCCCTTCCAGTTCGGCAAACATCCGGATCGCTTCCAGCGTGTCGGCCTGCGGAACCCCGTAGCCGGGGCCGACGTAGTCCGAGTTCGCCACCACATCTCCGCGCTGGACGACTCCCGGACAGCCCAGCTTTTCGGCGGTCCTGACGGCAAGGTTGAACACGTTTTCCTCTTGCTTGGCCTTGGGCGCGCGCACCCCGAACCCCAGCAGCGGGATGCCGGCGTTGATCGCCTTCAGCCCGACGATCAGCCCGGCCTGCGTGCCGGCCGACCCGGTCGCCGTCACCAGATGGTCGACCACAAGGCCCCGGTCATTGGCCTGCCCCACCAGCTCGAACGCCGCATTGACATAGCCAAGCGCTCCGGTCGGGTTCGATCCGCCCCCCGGAATGACATAGACCTTGCGCCCGTCCTTGCGCATGCCGTCGGCGACAGTCTCCATCTCGGCCTGCATGTCGACACCACCGGGGCGCTTTTCGGTCGCAGCGCCATGCAGATGGTCCAGCAGCACGTTGCCGTTTTCATTGTAGTTGTGGTTGTTCGACCCGGTGCGATCCTCCAAGAGGATATGGCAGCCCATCCCCAGCTTGGCGGCAAAGGCAGCGGTCTGCCGGGCGTGGTTCGATTGCGTAGCACCTTGCGTCATCACCACGTCCGCGCCCATGGCCTGCGCCTCGGCCATCAGAAACTCAAGCTTGCGCGTCTTGTTGCCGCCGGTGGAAAGGCCGGTGCAATCGTCCCGCTTGATCCAGATTTCGGGCCCGCCAAGTTCGTGGGTCAGCCGATCCAGCCGCTCCAGCGGGGTCGGCAAATGGGCCAGGAAAACACGGGGGAAACGGGACAGGTGCATCAGGCGGCCCTCATCAAGATATGCGCAAAGCAACAGTTACAGCGAAGCTTTAGGGAAGCAATTTCGAAATTCTCCACATATGATGCAAGAATTGCATGTTATGGAGGCTCGGATGCGGCTGGAATGGCTTGAAGACGTGCTGGCGGTCGCGGAAACCGGTTCGTTTCAGGAGGCGGCTGATCGCCGCAGGCTGACGCAATCCGCGTTTTCACGACGCATCCAGCACATCGAGGAACAGATCGGCGTCGAGTTGTTCGACCGCTCGCGAAAACCGGTCCAGTTGCTTCCGACGACGGCCGATCACCGAGACCAGATCGTCCGGCTGGCCAATGACCTGCGCCAGCTTGTCAGCGACTTGCGGCGCGGCAAACGAATGGCCGCGAACCGCATCGCGATTGCCAGCCAGCATGCACTGACCACCTCGCTGGCTCCTCTGATCGTCCGCGGGATCCTGGCCCGCAATGACGCCGCCCACATCCGTCTGCGGTCGGCAAACCTTGACGAGTGCTTCTCTTTGCTCCTGTCCCGGCAGGTCGACATCGCCATCGTCTATCGCCTGCCGGGCGAGGACCACCCGATCGGCCAGAGTTTCGTCGAGACCGTCACGATCGGCGCGGACCGTCTGGTCCCGGTCTTCTCGGCCCAAGAGATTGCGGACCTGAACCTGCAGTTCGAGTCGGGCAAGCTTCCCTACGTCTCGTTTCCGCAAGAGGTGTTCCTGGGCGGAGTGCTGGATCGCATCATCCTGCCCCGGCTTCACCACATGACCCGCCCGGTTCCCAAGGCAGAGACCGCCCTGACACTTGCTGCGCTTGAACTGGCTGTCGTTGGCGTGGCGGTCGCCTGGGTGCCCATGTCCCTTGCCCGCGCCCGCATCAGTGACGGAACCCTTGTCGATCTCTCCGGGCGTCTTCCGTCCTGCCAGCTTGACGTCACATCGGTCAGACTTTTCGGCAACCCCTGGCCGGTCGCAGACTCGATCTGGTCCGAAATCCTTGCCTCCGGCGCGTGACAGATCTTCAAGACGCAAGACTGCGGTGGCGGCAGTCAGGCGGAACACTCCGGGCCGTGACCGTATCGGTGCTCTTTCAACCGGTAGACTGGCGGATAAGCAGTTCCGGCAAGATGGCAATCCGGGCGGGCGGAGTGTCCTGCCCGTCCAGAAGATCAAGGATCAGCGCTGCCGTGCGCGCGCCGATCTCGCGCGGGAAGGGGTTGATCGTGGTCAGCGCGGGGACGGCGATCCCGGCGATCTCGTAGTCACCGAAGCCCGCGATCCACAGCCGTCCCGGCACGTCGATCCCGCGCCGCTGGCATTCAGTCAAGGCCCCGAAGGCCGACAGGTCCGATACGCAGATCACCGCTTCGGTATCGGGCATGGTTTCCAAAAGCCGCCCCATCGCCTCGGCCCCTTCGCGCATCGAGATGGGCGGAGCACCGGCGGCGATCAGCCGGGTTGCATCCAGCCCCTGCGCCTGCATCGCCGCAATGAATCCGGCGCGGCGGTCGGCACCTCGGGTGTCACGGGTCGTGTCGCCCCCGATGAAGGCGATCCGCGCAAGGCCCCTGGCAACGAAATGATCGACCATGCCGCGCACCGCGTCGGCATTGGAAAAGCCGATGACATGGCCGATGGGATCGTCGGGCAGGTCCCAGGTTTCGATGACCGGGATCCCGGCGTTTTCCAGCATCCGGCGGGCGCGCGGGGTGTGGCGGCCGCCGGTGACGACGATGGCCTCGGGGCGGCGGCGCAGGAACTGCTCGATCAGGCGTTCCTCTTCGGTCATGTCATAGTCGGTGTAGCCCAGCAGGATCTGCAGCCCGCGCGCCTTCAGCCCCTCGGACAGCCCGCGCACGGTTTCGGCAAAGTTGGCGTTGTTGATCGACGGAATGGTGACGGCGATGAAGTCCGTCCTCTGCGACCGAAGGCTGGAGGCCGTGCTGTCAAACACATAGCCCAGATCGTCCGCCGCCTTCAGGATGGCATCGCGGGTGACGTCGCTGACCGAACTGTCGGTCTTGAAGGCCCGGCTGACCGTCATCGGCGAGACCCCGGCAAGGCTGGCGACATCGGCCATCGTGGGGGACTTGCGGGCGGAGCTCATTCCAATTTGTTATCGTTACCCAAGGCGAAAATCCAGCAAATCCGCCGTCTGTTACACCGGGTCGAAGCTCAGGGCCGTGGTGACGTGATGGTGGATCCGCCCGCTGAAAAAGCGCGACAGCACGGTCTCGGTCGCAGCGCGGCCCTCCTTGCGGATCGGGTGATCAAGGAAGGCGTCCACCGTGGCGCGGTCCGGCCAGTCGATGGCAAGGATCAGCGGAAAGTCCGGCGCACCTTCGTCACGGTCGTCGGCGAAGGTGACGTGGATCGCAAGCGCGCCGGGAAAGCGGCGCCAGACCGGCAGGATCTCGTCCAGGACGGCGGCGCGGAAGGCTTCTGTCTGGCCGGGGGCAATGGTGCCTTCAAACAGGGCGTAGCGGGTGATCATTTGAACTGTTCCTTGTTCGGGCCCCAGATGCTTTGCTTGACAGAGAAGAATTCCATGAGTGCCGCCTGATCCTCGCCGCCAAGGCCCGAGGCGGTCAGCATCCGGTGAACCTCGGCGCAAAGGGCGGTCAGGGGCATCGGCGTGTGGGTCAGCCGGGCAAGGTCGGCGGCCCCGTTCAGGTCCTTGACCATGTTGTCGATCCGCCCGGTGCGGCGATAATCGCGCGCGGCGAAGCGCGGCATGTATTCCTGCAGGATGGCGCTGTCTGCCCGGCCACCTTTCAGCGCTTGCGGGATCATCGTGACGTCCACGCCCGCCGCTTCGGCCAGCGCTGTCGCCTCGGCCACGGCAAGGAAACCCAAGCCGCACAGCACCTGATTGATCAGCTTGGTGGTCTGGCCCGCCCCCGGCCCGCCCATCCGGGTCTGGTTCGACGCGACCTTTGACAGGATCGCCTGCGCTGCGGCCACAGCCTCGGGCGCGCCGCCTTGCATAAGGGTCAATTCTCCTGACGCCGCCTTTGGGATGCCGCCCGACAGGGGGCTGTCCACCCAAGCAAGGCCCTTTGTGGCAGCGTCCGCGGCAAGGGTCTTGGTCGCCTCGGGATCGATGGACGACATGTCGATGATCAGCGTGCCCGGGGCGGCTCCTTCGGCGACACCGCCGGGGCCAAAGACCGCAGCGCGGACGATATGGGGCGCGTTCAGCGACAGGATCACCGCGCGCGCACCGGTCGCGGCATCGGCGGCAGACGTGGCGGCGGTTGCCCCGGCGACCACCAGGGGAGCCACCTTGGCGGGGTCAAGGTCGAAGACAGCAAGTCGCGTGCCGGTTGCCACCAGACGCGCGCCGATGGCGCCGCCCATGGCACCCGCACCGATCAGGGCAATCTTGTCGCTCATGGGGTCAGTCCTTTGGCCGCTGCGGTGATGATGACGTCCAGCGGCTGGTCGATGTCTATCGCCAGCGCCTCGTCAGGGCCGGGGGCCTCCAGTGCGGCGAACTGGCTGTCCAGCAGGCTGGACGGCATATAGTGGCCGGTGCGGAGCGCCATGCGCCCGGTGATCACCTCGCGGCGGCCGGTCAGGTGGATGAAGCGCACCGGCCCGCCTGCGCCCTTGCGCAGACGCTCGCGGTAGGTGCGGCGCAGGGCGGAACAGCCGACGATCACCGGGGCCTCGGTGGCCAGAACCTTGGCCACCCGGTCAAGCCAGGGCCAGCGGTCGTCATCGGTCAAGGGGATGCCTGCGCGCATCTTCTCTACATTCGCGGGCGGATGCAGGTCATCGCCGTCGCGGTAGGGGATGCCTAGGCGCATGGCCAGCGCCTCGCCGACCGAGGACTTGCCGCAGCCCGACACGCCCATGATCACGGCACGCAGGGTCATAGCGAGGCCGTGATGCCGCCGTCGACGTAAAGGATGTGGCCGTTGACGAAGCTGGCCGCGTCAGAGGCAAGGAAGATGCAGGCGCCCTGCAATTCGTCAACCTTGCCCCAGCGTCCGGCCGGGGTGCGCTTCTCCAGCCAGGCGGAAAACGTCGGATCAGCGACAAGGGCCGCGTTCAAGGGCGTATCGAAGTAGCCGGGTGCGATGGCGTTGCAGTTCAGCCCGTGCTTGGCCCAGTCGGTCGCCATGCCCTTAGTCAGGTTCCCGACCGCGCCCTTGGTTGCCGTGTAGGGCGCGATCCCCGGCCGGGCCAGCGCGGTCTGCACCGAGGCGATGTTGATGATACGGCCCTGCCCGCGCGCGATCATGTGGCGCGCGACCGCCTGGCCTACATGGAACACGGATGCGATGTTGGTCTGCAACAGGCGCTCGAACGCGTCAGCCGGGAAGTCCTCCAAGGGCGCGCGGTGCTGCATACCGGCATTGTTCACCAGGATGTCGATGGGTTTGCCCGCAGCCTCGAACGCATCGACGGCGGCGCGGACACCCTCATGATCGGTCGCGTCGAAGGCCAAAGTCTCGGCCCCCGGAATGCGCGCGGCGGCGGTGGCGAGCCTGGCCGTGTCCCGCCCGTTCAGAACCACCTGCGCGCCCGCAGCGGCCAGTCCTTTGGCAAGGGCAAAGCCGATGCCCTGCGACGAGCCCGTGATCAGTGCGCGGCGCCCTGTCAGATCGAAAAGCCGGTGTCCCAAGGTCTGCATCCTTTCAGTTCGTTCTCGACAAGCGGGGTCTCACCTGTTTATGTTATCGTTAACATGCCCTGTCAAGCCGGATTGGACCCCATGACAAAGCCTTATATCCTGCAGGTCGGACCCTATCCCAAATGGGACCAAATCCCGCTGGATGCAGCCTTTCACATGCACCGCTGGTGGGAGGCCGCAGACAAGGATGCGCTTCTGGCCCGGGTCGGCCCGGACATCCGCGCGATTGCCACCCGCGGCGATCTTGGGGCGTCCGAGGCCATGATCGCGGCCTGCCCGAAGCTTGAGATGATCTCGGTCTTCGGCGTGGGCTACGATTCGGTGCATCTGCCGTCCTGCAAGGCGCGCGGGGTCAGCGTCAGCAACACGCCGGACGTGCTGACCGAGGATGTCGCCGATCTTGCCGTTGCCATGCTGCTGTCTCTGGTGCGCCGGATCGGGCCGGCCGAGGCCTGGGTCCGCTCGGGCGACTGGGCGGCCAAGGGCGTGCCGCCCCTAACCCGCAAGGTGTCGGGCAGCCGGGCGGGCATCCTGGGGCTGGGTCGGATTGGCATGGCAATCGGGCGGCGCCTGCAGGGCTTTGGCATGGACATCGCCTATTCCGCCCGCAGCCCGAAACCGGGGGCCGAGGGCTGGACCTTCGTGCCCGATGCCGTGGCGCTGGCCGCACGGTCGGACCATCTGTTCGTGGCACTCGCGGCGACGGCCGAGACGCGGCACATCGTCAACGCCCGCGTGTTGCAGGCGCTGGGGCCGGAGGGGACGGTGATCAACATCAGCCGCGCCGCGAACGTGGACGAGACAGCCCTTTTGGATGCGCTGGAGGCAGGAGGGATCGCCGGGGCGGCGCTGGACGTGTTCGAAGGCGAGCCAAACCTGAACCCCCGCTTCCTGACCGCGCCGAACGTGCTGTTGCAGCCGCACCATGGGTCGGGGACGGTCGAAACGAGGAAGGCCATGGGCAAGCTGATGCGCGACAACCTGACCGCGCATTTCGCCGGCCAACCCCTGTTGACGCCGGTGCTATAGATGCGGGCGATCGTCATACACGCGGCCCGCGATTTGCGGATCGAGGACCGGTCAGAGGAGGCCATGGGTCCGGGCCAGCTGCGCCTGCGGCTGGCGACGGGTGGGGTCTGCGGGTCGGACCTGCACTACTACAACCACGGCGGGTTCGGGGCCGTGCGCCTGAAGGAACCGATGATCCTTGGACATGAGGTTTCGGCCTTTGTCGAGGACGCGGGCGATACCGGTTTCACGAAGGGGCAACTGGTCGCCGTGTCCCCCAGCCGTCCTTGTGCCACCTGCAAGTTCTGTCTGGAGGGCCTGCCGAACCAGTGCCTGAACATGCGCTTTTATGGCAGCGCCATGCCCTTCCCCCACATCCAGGGCGCGTTCCGGGAAAGCCTTGTCGCCGATGCCGCCCAATGCGTCGATGCGACTGGCCTGACCGCGGGTGAGGCTGCAATGGGCGAACCCCTCGCCGTCACGCTGCACGCCACGAAACGGGCAGGCGACATGCTGGGCAAGCGCGTCCTTGTCACCGGCTGCGGCCCCATCGGCGTGCTGTCCATCCTCGCCGCCCGCCGCGCCGGCGCGGCCGAGATCGTGGCGACCGACCTGTCGGACTTCACGCTTGCCCTTGCCCGCAAGGTGGGTGCGGACCGGGTAATCAACACCGGCGTTGAGCCTGAGGCTTTGGCCGCCTACAGTGCGGACAAGGGGTATTTCGACGTGCTTTACGAATGCACCGGCGTCGCGGCGGCCTTGGTTGGCGGGATCTCGGCCTTGCGTCCGCGCGGGGTGATCCTGCAACTGGGGCTGGGTGGCGACATGACCCTGCCGATGATGGCGATCACCGCGAAAGAGCTGGACCTGCGCGGATCGTTCCGCTTTCACCCCGAATTCGCGGTGGGCGTCGGGCTGATGCAGAAGGGGCTGATCGACGTCAAGCCGCTGATCACCCACACGGTCGGGCTGGATCAGGCGGAAACGGCGTTCCGACTGCCCAGCGACCGGTCACAGGCGATGAAGGCGCAGATCGTGTTTTCGGGTTAGGGGGCAGAGGTCGCCCCGATGGCGGCCAGTGCAGCCTCGGCCACCTCGACATCCTGATCGCCGGAGCCTGACCCGATGCCGATCCCGCCCAACAGCACCCCGTTCCGCCAGATCGGCAGGCCTCCGGGCAGGCCGGTCATCGTGCCCTCGGTTGCGACGGCAATCGTGACGCGAACCGCCTCGGGCAATGCGCCCGAGGGTTTCCCGGTCGAGGCCGCCGTCTGCGCCTTGGCCCGGGCCGACCGCATCGACAGCACCCGCGCGCCTGCCATCCGCAACACCGCCAGATCGACCGCCGAGGGATCGGCAATCACGATACATTGCGGCTGGCCCATGGCTTGCGCCTTTTCGGCGCTTGCGTGCAACATGGCCAGAAGGGCCGCATCGGTCAGTCTTTCGGTGGGATGGGTGATCTGCATGGGGCGGGCCTTTGGGTTTGACGCCTGACTTTGGTAACGATAACAAATAACTGAAGGAAGGAGACCTGTCATGTCATTCTTCGAAATCCACGATCCGGCCTTTGGGGCCTATGTCCTGGGCAACGCGCCCGTAAAGCGCCTTGCCACCGGATTTGATTGGGTCGAGGGGCCGGTCTGGTTCGGCGATCTTGGCTGCCTGCTGTTTTCCGACATCCCGTCGAACCGAATCCTGCGCTGGACGGAAGACGGCGTGACCACCTTCCGCCAGCCGTCGAACTATGCGAACGGCCACACGCGGGATCGTCAGGGGCGGCTGGTCAGTTGTGAACATGGGCTGCGGCGCGTCACCCGGACGGACTGGGACGGCACGATCCTGACGCTTGCCGACAGCTTTGACGGCAAACCCCTGAACAGCCCCAATGACGTGATCGCATCCCGCGATGGCGCGATCTGGTTCAGCGATCCGCATTACGGGATCATGTCGGATTACGAAGGCTTCCGGTCGCCGCAGGAACTGCCCTGCGCGGTCTACCGCGTGGACCCCGCGGGCACGGTCGAGGCGGTGATCACCGACATGGCCTGCCCGAACGGACTGGCCTTCAGCCCCGACGAGACGCGGCTTTATGTGGCCGACACCGGCCGGATGCACAGCGCCGACCCGCAAAGCATCCGGGTCTATGACATCGTGGCGGGCCGCCCGGTCAATGGCCGGCACTTCCACACCATCAGCCCCGGCTGCGCCGATGGCATCCGCTGTGACAGCGACGGCAACCTCTGGTCCTCGGCCGCCGACGGGGTGCATTGCATCGCCCCTGACGGGCACCTCATGGGCAAGATCCTGGTGCCGGAACTGGTGTCGAACCTGTGCTTTGGCGGGCGCGCCAAGCACCGGCTTTTCATCACCGCGACGACCAGCGTCTATTCGGTGATCCTCAACAGGAACGGAGCGCAATGGCCATGAAGATGCCAGAGAACGGGCCGACGATCGGGCTGATCGGCCTTGGCACGATGGGCGCGGCCCTCGCGCTCAACATCGCCGAAAAGGGGTTTCCCATCGCGGTCTGGAACCGGACCACCAGCGTGACACACGCCTTCAAGACAGGTGCGGGGGATCTTGCGCCGCGCATCACCCCGACCGAAAGCCTTGCGGCCCTGGTCGCCGCAATCAAGCCACCCCGCGCGATCATCCTGATGGTCCCGGCCGGCGCGGCCGTCGATGACCAGCTGGCCGCCCTGACGCCGCTGCTTGCGCCCGACGATCTGGTGATCGACGCCGGCAATGCGAATTTCCACGACACCAACCGGCGCAGCGCCGCCGGCCTGCCGTTCCGCGTCATGGGGATCGGCGTCTCGGGTGGCGAAGAGGGCGCGCGCCACGGCCCGGCGATCATGGCGGGCGGCGCGCCCGAGGACTGGGCGCGCATGGCTCCGGTTTTGCAGGCGATTGCCGCGCGGGCCGACGATGGCACGCCCTGTGCCGATCACATGGGCCCCGCCGGGGCGGGGCACTTCGTCAAGGCCGTCCACAACGGCATCGAATACGCCGACATGCAGATGATCGCCGAAACCTATGGCGTGATGCGCGACGGGCTGGGCATGGGCGCAGGCGCCATCGGCGACACCTTCGCTCGGTGGAACGAAGGCGTCCTGCGGTCCTATCTGGTCGAGATTTCGGGCAAGGTCGCCCTTGCCCAGGATGCCGCTTCGGGCGGGCCGCTTCTGGACGTGATCCTGGACGCAGCGGGACAGAAGGGCACCGGCCGCTGGACGGTGATCGAGGCGCAGAACCTTGCCGCCCCGATCCCGGTGATCGAAGCGGCGGTGATGGCGCGCAACGTGTCGGCCCGGCTGGCGGAACGGGCGGCGGGTGAGGCGGTGTTCGGCAAGGGGTCGGCCCGGGTCGACGGGCTGTCGCCGGACGATCTGGAACAGGCGCTGATCGCGGGAAAGATCCTGTGCTACGCGCAGGGCTTTGCGATGATGACGGCGGCGGGGGCGGAATTCGGCTGGGCGCTGGACATGCCGGCCATTGCGCGGGTCTGGCGGGCGGGCTGCATCATCCGGTCGGCGATGCTGAACGACATGGCCTCGGCGCTGGCCGAGGACGCGGGCCGCAACCTGATGCTGGCGCCGTTCTTTGCCGACCACCTGCGCCGGTCGGTGCCGGCCTTGCGGCGGGTGGTGGCGGCGGGGGCGCTGCACGGACTTGCCTGCCCGGCACTGGCCTCGGGTTTGGCCTGGTTCGACATGATGCGGACCGCGCGCGGCACCGCAAATATGATCCAGGCGCAGCGCGACTTCTTCGGGTTGCACGGGTTCAAGCGGCTGGACGGTCGCGACCTGCCGCATGGCCCCTGGGCAATGGGCTAGCCGGTCTCGCCCGGGACCAGCCGGGTCGGGACCACCGTGACCTCCTGCCCCGCCTCGCCCTTCAGGCGCGCGACCAGCGCCTCGGCGGCGGCCTTGCCGATTGCCGTTGTCGGCACCACCGTG
>JANOER010000071.1:0-12205 GCA_031441285.1 Rhodobacterales bacterium | reverse complement strand
GCGGCGTGTCGAGCGAGATCACCAGAATGCCGGAAGCGCGAGCATCCTTGAGGAACGGACCGACGCTGTCGTTCGACGGCGTGATCAGGATACCCTTGGCTCCAGCGGCGACGCAGTTTTCGATGGCGGTGATTTGCGGGGCGGCGTCACCGTCCGTAACACCAGCATAGGCCTGGAAGTCGAGGCCGGCGGCGGTTGCAGCGGCCTCGGCACCCTCTTTCATCTTCACGAAGAAGGCGTTGGTGTTGTTCTTGGTGATCAGGCAGGCAAGTCCGCCGCCATGCGCGTCCGCAAAAGCGGTGCCGCTCATCAGGGCCAGCGCTGTGGCAGCACCCAAAATGGGTTTCATCTTGAACGTCATGGTAGTCCTCCCAAGAGTGGCCGGGCTTGATCCCAGCCGTTTCAATCCGTGCGCAGTCAGCTTTGCCGCTGCGGTTTGCGCATCAAAGCTGATTCCCGGCGTTGCGTCAAGATAATTAAATCACTCTGATTTATTATTGACAGGTCCGGGTTTGGACCGCAGTCTGCGGGTCGGATTGGCGACGACACCCCGCAAGGGAAGACGCCGGGGCGCATGCAGGAGGAGCCGCCACATCATGCTGATCGGGTTGCCCGCCATCCTTGGGCCGGACCTTCTGCACAGCCTGCGGTCGATGGGCCATGGCGACGAGATCGCCCTCGTCGATGGCAACTATCCGGCGCAGGATCAGGCGCGCCGGCTGGTGCGGGCCGATGGTCACGGGGTGCTGGCGCTGCTGGAGGCGGTGTTGCAGGTGCTGCCGCTTGATCGCGCGACCGCCCATGCCGTGTTCCGGTCTTCAGCCGGAAATGATCCGGCGCAGGCGGACGCCGTCCATCACCGGATCGACGCCTGCTGCCAGCGGCTGGCCCCCGGCTTTGCTGTCCTGGCGCTGGATGGTGCGGCGCTGTATCCCCGGATCCGCGCCGCGCACACGATTGTCGCGACCAGCGAAGCGGCTCTTTTCGCCAACGTTATCCTGCGCAAAGGGGTGATCGTGCCGGGCGGGACAAGGGGCGACTGAATGCGCGTCGGCTTCGAGCCCATTGCGGACAAGGCCGGCGGCGACGACATCGCCCGGCGCGGAACCAACCAGTCCGGCATGCGGGCGCATAACGAGCGGCTGGTGCTAAGCCTTGTGCGGCAGGAAACCGCGCTGGCCAAGTCGGACATCGCGCGCATGACCGGGCTTTCGGCGCAAACCGTCAGCGTGATCATGCGGGCGCTGGAACAGGACGGGCTTCTTGTCCGTGGCGAGCCGGTCCGGGGCCGGATCGGCCAGCCCTCGGTGCCGATGTCGCTGGATGCGGACGGCGCGTTCTTCGTCGGGCTGAAGATCGGCCGGCGGTCAGCCGACCTGATCCTGATCGATTTTCTGGGCCGGGTGCGTGGCTCGCGGCACCGCATCTACCGCTATCCGACCCCGGGGGCGGTGGTCGCCTTCGTGTCCGAAGCCCTGCCCGAACTGCGCGACGGTCTTGCGCCCGGACTGCGGGACCGGATCGGCGGCATCGGCGTCGCAATGCCGTTCCAGCTATGGAACTGGGTCCGGTTTGTCGGCGCGCCACAGTCCGAGATGGACGCCTGGCGCGGCCGCGACATCCAGGCCGAGATCGCCGCCCTGTCGGGGCTGCCGGTCTATGTCCAGAACGACGCCACCGCCGCCTGCGGGGCAGAACTGGTCTTTGGCACCGGCGAGCGGCCGAAGGACTTCCTCTACTTCTACTTCGGCTACTTCATCGGCGGCGGTCTGGTGCTGAATGGCCAGCTGTTTCTTGGACGGGGCGGCAATGCCGCCGGCGTCGGGCCGATGCCGGTGCCGGGGGCGGACGGACAGATGCACCGGCTGTTCGCGGCGGCGTCGATGTCGGTGCTGGCCGAAACGCTGGACCGCGCCGGGCAGCCCTCGGACTACCTTTGGGAATCCCCTGATCACTGGTCCGTGCCGCAACCGGTGCTGGAGGCCTGGATCGACAATGCCGCGGCGGGGCTTGCCGGAGCGGCGCTGTCCGCCTCGGCGCTTCTGGAGATCGAGGCGGTGCTGATCGACGGCTGGATGCCCCCGTCGGTCCGGGCCGAGGTGGTGCGCCGGACCGAGGCGGCGCTATACCGGCTGGACCTGTCGGGGATCGACCCGCCGGTGATCCGCGAAGGCACGGTCGGCGCCGGCGCGCGGGCGCTTGGCGCGGCCGCGATCCCGCTTTCGCAGCGCTACCTGATCGACCAGAACGCGGCGGCGCGCGAAGGCTAGCCACGATTTTTCGCCGAAAAATCGTGCTCTCAGCCTTGCGGCGTCATCGCCTTGCGCTGACGGGCGCGTTCCAGCCCAAGGTATCTTTCGCGCAGGATGATCAGGATGCCGGCGGTCACGATCAGCGCCGCACCGCCCAGCATGGTCCAGGACGGCACCTCGCTGAACACGAAATAGCCGATGGCCAGCGCAAACAGCATCGAAGCATAGTCGAAGGGCGCCACCAGCGAGGCATCCGCTTCGCGGTAGCTGGTAGTCAGAAGGATCTGGCCAAGCCCGCCAAGCAGCCCCGCGCCGATCAGAAGGGCGGTCTCGACCGGCGTGGGCCAGACCCAGCCGAAAGGCAGGGTGATCAGCGACAGGGCCGACGCGGTCAGCGAGAACCAGAACACGATGGCGGCGGTCTTTTCGGTGTTCACCAGCTTGCGGACAAAGACCTGCGCCAATGCCGCAAAGACCGCGCCGCCAAGGACCAGCATCGCGCCGAACGCCTCGGTCATCCCGGCGGCGTCGCCGGATACCAGACTGAGCCGCGGGGCCAGCACGATCAGCACTCCCGTCAGCCCAAGTGCGACGGCCGAGATCCGGAAGATGCGCACCTCTTCGCCCAGAAACATCGCGGCGAAAACCACGGTCAGCAAGGGCGCGGCATAGCCGATGGCCGTCACTTCGGGCAGGGGCAGGTAGCCAAGGCCGGCAAAGCCAAGGCCCATGGCCATCGTGCCGACCACTCCGCGCCAGACATGGCCCATCGGCGCGCGGGCCTGCAGGCCGGTCGAAAGCTCGCGTCGCCAGAGCAGCCAGCCAACGATGACCGGAATCGCGAAGAACGACCGGAAGAACACCGCCTGACCGGCCGGCACATGCGCCGACGTGGCCTTGATCAGCGAGGCCATGACGATGAAGACAAGGACCGAAGCCAGTTTGAAGGCGATGCCGCGAAGGGGGCGCATTGGAAAGCCTTTCTTCTGCCGCCAGATCAACCATTCTTCCTTGCCCGGAACAAGAGTAGACAGCAGGTGACGGGGCGGCGGCCGGACATGCGGGCAGCCGGAACCGGAACGGAGGCGGATGATGACAGGCAGGCTGGCAAGCAGGCTGGGCGACAGGATTGATCAGGGCCGCGGCCTTGTCCCGGCGGACCTTGTGCTGAAGGGCGGGCGGGTGTTCGACCTGATCACCGGCGATCTGGTGGAAACCGACGTGGCGATCTGCGGCGATACCATCGTCGGGATCTTCGGCGACTATTCGGGCCGTCGGGAGATCGACGTTTCGGGCCGCGTGCTGGTGCCGGGCTTCATCGACACCCATCTGCATGTCGAAAGCTCGCTTGTCACCCCGCACGAGTTTGACCGCTGTGTCACCCCGCGCGGGGTCACGACCGCGATCTGCGACCCGCACGAGATCGCCAATGTCTGCGGTGTGCCGGGGATCCGGTATTTCCTTGAATCGGCCGCGCAGCTGGTGATGGACCTGCGGGTGAACCTCAGTTCTTGCGTGCCCTCAAGCCATATGGAGACGACCGGCGCACGGCTTGAGGTCGGCGATCTTGTGCCGCTGATGGACCATCCCGGCGTGATCGGCCTTGCCGAATTCATGAACTACCCCGGCGTCCTGATGAAGGATTCGGGCTGCCTTGCCAAGCTGCAGGCCTTCGCCGGGCGTCATATCGACGGGCATGCACCCCTGCTGCGGGGGCGCGATCTGAACGGCTACATCAGCGCCGGGATCCGGACCGAGCATGAGGCGACGACCTATGACGAGGGGTTGGAAAAGCTGCGCAAGGGGATGCGGGTGCTGATCCGCGAGGGATCGGTGTCGAAGGATCTGCACGCGCTGGCGGGGCTTCTGACCGAGAGGTTCTCGCCCTACCTTGCCTTCTGCACCGATGACAGGAACCCGCTGGATATCGGCGAACACGGCCATCTGGACCACATGATCCGGACGGCGATCGCGCTGGGTGCTGCGCCGCTGGCGGTCTACCGGGCGGCGTCACTCAGCGCGGCCGAGGCCTTCGGGCTGAAGGATCGCGGGCTGATCGCCCCGGGCAAGCGCGCGGACATCGCGGTGATCGACAGTCTGGAGGGATGCCATGCCAGCCTTGTGCTGGCGCGGGGGATTGTCGCCGATGCGGCGGCCTTCGCGGCCCGGGGGCGGGTAGAGCCGGTGGCCCGGGGGTCGGTGAAGGCGCCGGTGGTGACGGGAGAGAGTTTCCGGACCGGCGGCAACCGGGTAGAGACTCCGGTGATCGGCATACTGCCCGGCAAGATCATCACCCAGCACCTGACTTTCGACATTGCGCCGGAGGGTGGCGACAAACGGCCGGACGTGGCGCGCGATCTGGTCAAGATCGCGGTGGTGGAACGGCACGGGGTCAACGGCAACATCGCCACCGGGTTCGTGAAGGGCTTCGGGCTGGCGCGCGGGGCGATCGCCTCGACCGTCTGCCACGACCACCACAACATCGCGGTGGTGGGGGTGGATTCCGCCGACATGGCGGTGGCGGTGGGGCGGCTTGGCGAGATCGAGGGCGGGTTTGTCGTCGTTGGGGGCGGGCGGGTGCTGGCCGAGCTTTCGCTGCCGGTGGCGGGGCTGATGAGCCTGCTGTCTTTCGAGGAGGTGCGGGAGAAGCTGGTCCTGCTCCGGGCCGCCGCGCGCGGGCTGGGGGTGGTGCTGGAGGAGCCGTTCCTTCAACTGGCGTTCCTCTGCCTGCCGGTGATCCCGCATCTGAAGATCACCGATATGGGGATGGTGGACGTGGACCGGTTCGAGGTGATGCCGTGAGGTGTCCACGGTGGTCAGAATTGGGTTTGTGTTTGTCGTCAGGGGGTTGCGTGTCGGCAGTAGGGGTTGATATAGCTGACGGCGAGCCCCACACCCCCTCCCTCCCCCACGGAGGGGGGAGGGAGGGGACTTGGGTTGGCGTTTGAGCTTGGGTGGTCAGGGTGGCGATAGGTGCTGGCCCCGGAGGGTTTCACACCCTCCGGACCTCCCGTGGGATACTTGGGGACAAAGAAATGGGGGAAGTAGCAATTTAGAGGGATGCCGGGATTAGCCGCCGTGTTCCAAGAGGTAGTTTCGCCACTTGCCTTTCTTTCGCCCTTCAGAAAACAAGCACTGCTCGGTTTCTTCTGGGGAGTGTTGATAGAGTTGCGTCGACAACTCCTCAACTATCGAACAAAACCGTTCGTAAGTGGCGGGAGTGTTCCGTGGATCGACGTGATCGTTTGCCTTTGTCCGCATCTTGATCGTTGGAAGGCCTTCGACCAATAAGTTGACCGAACGGGATGTCCACTGGTCCATGATGTAGCCATCATGTCTGGGGTTTGCGAAGAAGATGAGCTTGGTGAAATAGGCCGGTCCTATTCCACCGGACGGCAGGGCGGACGCACTGGCCCAGCAGAGCTCATAACTTGATGTGCGGTCCAAGCTGCCCTCGCGAAGTTGCTCGACAACCTTTGCCCAGACCATTTCGTTCTGCGCCAATCTTCGTGCAGCGTCGATCTTTATTCCGCCCCAAGACAGGATTGCCCAAAGCACATCGCGACTAGGAATCTTCGGGTCAGCGCACAAGTCATTTAGATCCTTCCTTTCGTGCTTGCGCAGAAGCACAGCTTCTCCAAGGTCATTGACCGGGATGTACCTAATCCACTTCGATAGTTCGCGCCCATGCCAAGGGCCAATGCACGCTTTCGTCTGAAAGGCTTCCAAATGCTGATCATTGAAAATTGTTGCCATTGCTGCCCCCAAAACACGAGTCTCAACGGCTTACAGATGCGGTCGGCATAGCGACAATACTTTGACTCTTGCGAGCTATTTTTGAGGCGAGACTGGTTTAGACCTCACCCTTGCGCCAGGTCCTCAAACAACCGAGCCACGCCCTCCGCCCCCGGATCGATATGGCCCTTGAGCTTGTCGGCGGCGAGGTAGGTGGCGCGGCCGGCTTTGGCGCGGGTCATCTGGGCGGTGGCGTTGGCGCCTTCGCGGGCGGCGGATGCGGCCTGCGCGACGCCGTGCGGCAGGGCCTCCAGCGCCGGAGCCAGGGCGTCGATCATGGTGCGGTGGCCGGGGGCGGCTCCGCCCACCTGCATCACGCGGTCGAGGCCGGCGGAGAGCGCCCCGATCCAGGTCTTTCCTGACGCTGAGGCATCCCCGGCGGCGGCGAAGAAGATGGCGAGGAGGACCCCGCTTGAGCCGCCCATCGTCTGGGAAAGCTCCATCCCGATGGCGCGGTAAAGCTGTGTGGGGTCGGCGAGGGGGAGGCGGTCAAGCGCGGCGATCAGCGCCCTCGCGGCCCCTGCAAGGGTACTGCCGGTGTCGCCGTCGCCGGACTTGGCGTCGAGGAGGTTGAGGTCGGCCTCGCAGGCGATGAGGGCCTTGCAGCAGCGGTCGATCAGCGCGCGGCGGGCGGGGTGGGCAGACGGAACCGGCTGGATCGGCGCAAGGCCGTCGGGAAGGGGTTTGACGGTGACGGTGCCAAGCGGGGCAAGGCCGGGCCAGGCATGCGGGCCAACCGGTGCGGCGAGCGCCGCGACCTCCTTTGGCCCCACGGGCAGAAGCGAGACCGAAAAGCCGTGCATGTCGAGCGAGGTCATCATCGACGCGGGGCCGATCATCCATCTGGTGCGGGCCCCGAGCGGCGAGCGGGCAAGTTCCTCGGCAAGGATGCTCATCTCCAGGGGCGTGGTGCCGCCAAGGTTGTTGAGAAGGGCCACATGGTCACCCGCGCCCATGTGCGGGGCAAGCTTCTCGGCGACCATCGCCATCGCGCTGCGGGCGCCGGTGAAGGTGACCTGTTCGATCCCCGCCTCGCCGTGGATGCCAAGACCAAGCTCGGCCTTGCCCGCGCTGATGCGGTCTTCCTTGGGGTTGCCGGGAACGGTGCAGGTGTCCAGCGACATTCCGATCGAGATCGCACCCTTGATGACCGACACTGCGGCAGCAGTGATGGCGTCAAGATCGGCACCGCTTTCGGCCATGGCCCCGGCGACCTTGTGGACGAAAAGCGTTCCGGCGACGCCGCGGGCCTGCGGCAGGTCCGGCAGCGCCACGTCGTCGTCGACGATGACCATCGAGACCTTAAGCCCGAAGGCGCGGGCGCGTTCGGCCGCAAGGCCGAAGTTCAGCCGGTCACCGGTGTAATTCTTGACGATGAGAAGGCAGCCGGGCTTGCCGGTGACGGCCAGGATGCCGGCAAGGACCGCATCCACCGACGGCGAGGCGAAAACATCGCCGCAGACCGCGGCCGTCAGCAGGCCCTGCCCGACAAACCCAGCGTGCGAGGGTTCATGCCCGGACCCACCCCCGGAGACGAGGGCCACCTTCGAGCGGTCCCAGTCGGTGCGGGTCACGACCTTGATATGAGGGTATCCGTCCAGCCGTGCCAGTTTCCCCGCCGAGGTCCGCAGGAGGCCGTCGATCGCCTCGGTTACCAGAGAGTCCTTGGAGTTCATGAACTGTTTCATGGGGATGGTCCTCAGATGCGATTGCCGCCCGCGTCAAACCACAAGGGGTTCTGCGGGTGGATTGCCACGGTGTCGCCGGGGCGAAGGCTGGTGTGGGGGTCAGAGAGGGTAATCAGGGCATGCGGCCCAAGCGTCAGGTGCAGGCGGGTCTGGTCGCCCAGATGTTCGACGCGGCGAACGGTGGCGGGCTGGCCGTCGCCGACCGCGACATGTTCGGGCCGCAGGCCGATCTGCGCGGCGCCAGCCGGAGCCTTGCCGAAGGCATCGGCCGGCAGAAGGTTGATCCGGGGTTGCCCCAGACGCGAGGCGACGTAGACCGACACCGGGGTCTCGTAGATCTCACGCGGGGTGCCGAACTGCACCAGCCGACCCTGATCCAGCACGCCGACATGGGTCGCCATGGTCATCGCCTCGATCTGGTCATGAGTGACGTAAAGGAAGGTTGCCGCCAGTTCGGAATGGATGCGCTTCAGCTCGATCCTGAGATCGGCACGCAGCTTCGCGTCCAGCGAGGACAGCGGTTCGTCCATCAGATAGATGCGCGGCTGGCGCACCAGCGCACGGCCGATCGAGACACGCTGCATCTCGCCCCCCGACAGGGCGGTGGCCTTGTTGTCCAGCTTGTGCGGGATCCGCAGAACCTCGGCCACCTCGGCCACGCGCCGGGTGATCTGGTCCTCGGGCATCGCGATCCTTGGCGATCGCAGCGGGAAGGCCAGGTTGTCGCGCACGGTAAGATGCGGGTAAAGCGAGTATTGCTGGAAGACCATGGCAACGTCGCGCTGTGCCGGAGTGTCGTTCAGAACCGAGGCGCCACCGATGGCGATGTCGCCCCGGTCGGGCGCGTCAAGGCCGGCGATCAGGCGCAGGGTTGTGGTCTTGCCAGCACCGGTGGGGCCAAGCAGCACCACGAAGGCGCCGCTGGGAATTGCCATGCTGACGTCCTGCAAGGCCAGGGTGGCGCCGAAGGACTTTGACAGGCCGGACAGGGTGACGTCAGCCATGATGCACCCTGGCGTTCGCGGCGGAGCGGAGAGCGCGGCCGGTGGTGGCGTTGAACAGTGTCAGCGTGCGGGGGTCCAGATCGAGGCCGACAGTTTCGCCGACCTTCGCGATCTGGCTGGAGGGGATCCTTGCCTTGATCCGTCCGTGGTCGGCGGCCAGGGTCACGATCTGGGTGGTGCCAAGATACTCCGTCGCTTCGATCCGGCCGCGATAGGAGGCACTGTCGCGGAAGGTCACATGTTCGGGGCGCACGCCCAGAACCAGTTTCCCCGAGGCCGCTTCTTCCAGTGCCGGCAGCGCCATTTGCGTCGAGCCCAGCGTGACCGATGCCGCTCCGGCGGCGGTGCTGCCGTCGAAAGCGAGGAAGTTCATCGAAGGGCTGCCAATGAAGTTGGCGACAAACAGCGTGGCGGGGTGGTCGTAGATGTCCTGCGGGGTGCCGAATTGTTCGACGACACCGTGGTTCATCACGACGATCTTGTCGCCCATCTGCATCGCTTCAAGCTGGTCATGGGTGACATAAACCGTGGTGGCTTTCATCCGGTCATGCAGCGCGCGAAGCTCTTCGGCCATGATCTCGCGGAATTCGGCATCGAGGGCCCCAAGCGGTTCGTCCATCATGAACGCCTTGGGCCGTCGCACGATGGCGCGGCCAAGGGCAACCCGCTGGCGGTCACCGCCGGACAGGCCGCCGACACCCTTCGCAAGGAGATGTTCGATCCGCAGGATGCGGGCGACCTCGGCAACCCTGACGGCGACTTCGGCCTTGGGCACGCCCTGGCTGACCAGGGGATAGGCGATGTTCTTGCGGACGTTCAGGTGCGGGTAAAGCGCGAACATCTGGAACACCATGGCGATGTCACGCTTGCTGGCGGGGCGCTGGCTGACGTTCTCGCCGTCGATCAGGATCTCGCCGGAGGTTGGAAGCTCCAGCCCGGCGATCATCCGCAGCGTGGTGGTCTTGCCGCAGCCGGAGGGGCCCAGCAGCATGAAGAACTCGCCGTCCCTGATGGTGAATGAAGACCCTTCGACCGCCGTGAAGGCGCCGAATTCCTTGCGCAGGTTGCGGATGACGATTTCGGCCATTCAATGGGTCTCCTGGCGGCGTGGACCGCCGGACTTGCGCGGGGCAGCCTGGTCTGCCTGCTTCGGTGTTCCGGTCATGCGGATCACTCCGGGAAGTGGCTTGCGATGATGAACATCACCGTGCCGACAAGGGTGACGAGGAAGGACCAGGTGAAGGCCCAGAGGACGAAGGGCTGCATCAGCATCAGGACGCCGAGGGAGATCAGGACAGTGGCCAGGATCTCCCAGGGGCTGCGGCGGAGGCGGAGGAGGGCGGTGACGAAGCTGGTCATGCGTCTGCCTCCGGCGGACGAGTTTTCTGCGAAAACTCGATGCCTGGCCAATTGTTGGATTTTTCGCAGAAAAATCGTATCATTTGCGGATTGCTCCGAAGGTGATCCCGCGCAGAAGATGCTTGCGCAACAGGATTGTGAATACCATCACCGGAAGCAGGAACAGCGTCGCCCCTGCTGCCACTGCGGGCCAGTCCTTGCCCCCCACACCGAAAATCGTGGGTATGAAAGGCGGAGCTGTCTGCGCCGTGCCCGAGGTCAGCAGGAAGGCAAAGGCGTATTCGTTCCACGCAAAGATCAGGCAGAAGATCGCTGTGCTTGCGATGCCGGTCATCGCCTGTGGCAGCACGACCTTGCGAAAGGCCTGAAACCGCGTGTAGCCGTCGATCAGCGCTGCTTCTTCGTATTCGCGCGGAATCTCGTCGATGAAGCCTTTCAGCAACCAGACGGCAAGACTGATGTTCACGCCGGTGTAAAGCAGGATCATCCCAAGATGCGTGTCCGAAAGTCCCAGGCTGCGGAACATCAGGAAGATCGGAATTGCCACGGCAATCGGCGGCATCATCCGGGTGGACAGGATGAAGAACAGAAGGTCGTCCTTCAGCGGCACGCGAAACCGCGAGAAGGCATAGGCTGCCAGCGTGCCCAGGACCACCGACAGGAAGGTCGAGCCGAACCCGATGATGACCGAGTTCACAAACCGCGCGCCGAATTTCGAAGGCTCGGTGATCACCTCGCCGCGCCGTTGCACGATCTCTTCGACGAAGTTCGTCGGCGGCTGCATCGCGGCCAGCTGTTCCGGCGTGGCGCGGGTGCGGTTGGTGAAGAGGTTCACATAGCCTTCCAGCGATGGTTCGAACAGCACCTTGGGCGGATAGCTGATCGAATCCGGTCCGGTCTTGAAGCTGGTGGCGATGATCCACAACAAAGGCATCAGCGTGATCACCGCATAAAGCAGAACCAGCGCCCCTGCGATGCCCTTGGCCCGCGCCGAAGGTTCGGTTATCGAATAGGCGCTCATCTTTCCTTCACCTTGTTCAGGGCTTTGACGTAGATCGACGCAAGCCCGAAGATCGTCACGAACAGGATGACGGCATAGGCCGAACTGTATCCGGTGCGCCATTTCTCGAAGGCTTCGCGCTTCAGCTCGATCGACGTCAGCAGCGTCGTGGATCCCGGACCGCCGCCAGTAAGCTGCACCACCAGATCAAACATCTTGAAGTTCTCGATCCCGCGGAACAGCACCGCCAGCATCAGGAAAGGCAGCACCATCGGGATCGTCATCGTCCAGAACTGCCGCCACTTCGACGCACGATCCACTTCTGCCGCCTCGTAGATATAGTCGGGGATCGACCGCAGCCCTGCGAGGCAGATCAGCATGACAAAGGGCGTCCACATCCAGGTGTCGACGATCACGATGGCCCAGGGCGCCAGTGAGACCGAGCTGAGCATCGAGAACGACGCGGCCGGAATGCCGGTGAAGAACTCCACGGCATAGTTGATCAGGCCGATCTGCGGCTCGTAGAGAAAGGTCCAGAAGTTTCCGACCACAGCGGGTGACAGCATCATCGGCAGCACGATCAGTGTGGTCAGCAGGTCGTTGCCGCGGAACTTGGCGTTGATCAGCCAGGCCAGGGCGAAACCGATCAGCACCTGCAGCACCAGCGTCCAGAACAGGAAATGCGCCGTGGCCTGCATCGTCAGCCAGATGTCGGGATCGGTCAGGATGCGCTGGTAATTGCGCAAGCCGACCCATTTCACTTCGGCATTCGGCTTGTTGGCGGCGAAATTCGTAAAGCTGAGCCGGATCGTCCAGATCAGCGGAAAGATGTTGATCGCCAGAAGCAGGAGGATTGTCGGCGTCACGAAGAGCCAGGCAATCGCGCGGTCCGACAGCCCGCGCGCGCGGTGCGCAACGGATGGCGGAGTGGCCCGCGCCAGTCGGTCGATAGGGGTATCTGCCATGTTCGTAGGTTCCCGGTTCGGCGGTCGGCCGGACAAGTGGGCCCCCGCTCAGGAGCGCAACCCACAAAAACCGCACGATCAGATCATTCAGTACAACAACAAGAAGGAGGTCCACAAGAAAAACACACCCAACACCCCCGCA
>JANOER010000070.1:0-10704 GCA_031441285.1 Rhodobacterales bacterium | reverse complement strand
GGCTTCCTCGTCGGCTTCGGCATCGAAGTGCCGGACCTCTCGGTCATGGGTTCGGAAACCGATCCGCGCGTCATCGGCCATGAATCGACGGACGCGAACCCGGCTGGCGGTCTTGCTGCCATGGAAACCCTGCTGGCCAAGGACCCCGACATCAACGTGGTCTTCACGATCAACGAGCCTGCTGCCGAAGGTGCATTCCAGGCGCTGAAGAACGCCGGCAAGGAAGGTCAAGCGCTGATCGTTTCGGTTGACGGCGGCTGCCCGGGTGTGGCTTCGGTCAAGTCGGGCGTGATCGGCGCCACCTCGCAGCAATACCCGTTGCTGATGGCCTCGCTGGGCATCGAGGCGATCGCCGCCTTCGCCAAGGACGGCACCAAGCCGACCGTGACCGAGGGACTGTCGTTCTACAACACCGGCGTCAACCTGGTGACCGACAAGCCCGCCGAGGGCGTGCCGTCGATCGATACCACGAAGGGCACCGAACTCTGCTGGGGCTGATGCCCGGCAACGTGTGACTTGATTAGCGTAAGGGCGGCTTTAAAGTCGCCCTTATTCATAGGCGATGTCCTGTGCCGGCATCGCTGTCCTTTCGGGGGAAAGTTGCAGATGACCGGTCAAGACGCGCCAACCAAGACCATCTCGGACTTCGAGGCGACCCTGGCCCGGGCGGATACCGCCGTGGCCAGTTTCGAAAAGGACGACCGCTCGCCGATCTTCGTGCTGCGCGGCGTTCTGCGACGGAACCCGACGCTGATCCCGGCGCTGGTGCTCTTGATCTCGGTCGCGGTCTTTTCGCTGGTGGCCCCCCGTTTCTTCGGGATCGGCGCACTGTCAACGATCCTCAAGCAGGTCACCGTCACCGGGTTCATCGCTCTGGCGCAGACCCTGGTGATCCTGACCGCGGGCATCGACCTGTCGGTCGGCGCAATCCTGGTGATGGCGTCGCTGGTGATGGGCAACCTTGCGGTTGTATCTGGGGTGCCGGTGATCATCGCGGTCCTGATCGGCATCGTGCTTGGCGGGCTGATGGGGGCGCTGAACGGCGTCCTTGTGGCGCTTGTGCGCCTGCCGCCCTTCATCGTCACCCTCGGGACGCTGTCGATCTTCGAGTCGCTCAAGCTTTGGTATTCGCAGTCGGAATCAATCCGCAACGTCGATATCGAGGCGCAGGCCCCCGGCCTTCTGTTCTTCGGACAGGGCTTCAACTTCGGCGGAGCCAGCATCAGCTATGGTGGGATCACCCTTATCCTTCTGGCGGCCCTGCTGTGGTATGTGCTGAACCACACCGCCTGGGGCCGTCATGTGCATGCGATCGGGGACGATCCCGATGCTGCGATGCTTTCCGGGATCAAGGTCGACCGAACCCTCATCTCGGTCTACACCGTCGCCGGGCTCATCTGCGGTTTCGCGGCCTGGATCGCCGTCGGTCGAGTAGGGTCGATTTCTCCCGTCGCGTTCAGTGACGTGAACCTTGCGTCCATCACCGCCGTGGTGATCGGTGGCACCTCGCTTTTCGGCGGGCGCGGGTCGATCATCGGATCGGTTCTGGGGGCGATGATCGTTGGCGTCTTCATCACTGGCCTGTCGTTGGCAGGGGTCGACGACTACTGGCAGAAGTTCGCGGCCGGCTGCCTTGTCATCATCGCCGTGTCTCTGGACCAATGGCTGCGGAGGGCTTCGCAATGACCCAGATCCCGATCCTTCAGGCCAAGGGGCTGATGAAGCGCTACGGCACCGTCGTCGCCATGAACGGCTGCGACTTCGACCTGATGCCGGGCGAGATCATCGGCGTCATCGGCGACAACGGTGCCGGTAAATCGACGATGATCAAGGCGCTGTCCGGCGCGGTCGTCCCCGACCACGGCGAGATCTTGCTGGACGGAAAGCCGGTGCATTTCCGCAGCCCGGACGATGCACGCAGCCTCGGGATCGAGACGGTCTACCAGAACCTTGCCATGTCGCCGGCCCTGTCGATCGCGGACAACATGTTCCTTGGCCGTGAATGGCGCAAACCGGGGATCGCCGGATCGGTCTTTCGCCAGATGGACCGCGCAAGGATGGAGAAATTCGCCCGCGACAAGCTTAGCGAACTTGGCCTGATGACCATCCAGGACATCACCCAGCCGGTCGAGACGCTGTCGGGCGGACAGCGACAGGGCGTCGCGGTGGCGCGCGCGGCGGCGTTCGGGTCCAAGGTGGTGATCCTGGACGAGCCCACGGCGGCCCTTGGGGTCAAGGAAAGCCGCCGGGTGCTGGACCTGATCCGCGACGTCCGCTCACGTGGGATCCCGATCATCCTGATCAGCCACAACATGCCGCATGTGTTCGAGGTGGCCGACCGGATCCATATCCACCGCCTGGGCAGCCGGCTGTGCGTGATCCGGCCGCAGGACTATTCCATGTCGGATGCCGTGGCCTTCATGACCGGGGCCAAGCTGCCCGATGGCGTGACCGAAGCCGCCTGATGCCAAGCGGAGCCGCGTTCCGCGGCGCCCCATTTGGGTCGCCGGCGCGGGCCGGGCCCGCTTGGCTCCGCGGTGCCTGGCGCAGCGGTCTGCCTTGGCCTTGATACGCCCGGATCAGCCCCGGCGTCGGCGCCTCCGGCGGGAGTATTTCGAAAAGAGCAGGTGAGAAGGGATTTGCGTGCGCCCCGTCCGACGAGACCCTCGTCTGGGCATGATGTCCCACGCCGGACGGGGCGACTTGCTCCTTGCGGTCATCGGGACTCCTCCCTGTACCGCACGCCGAGCCTGACGCAGCAGGATGAACAAACCCCTAAGCGCTTGCTTCTTGCGAAATACTCCCGCCGGAGGCTCCTGACGGTGCAGCCAGCCCGCCGTCGCAAACCGGGGGGCGCGTCAGCGCCGTCCGCAGGGGCTCGATGCCCCGAGGACGGCACTCCCTTTGGCAAAAGCGGCCTCCGTCTGCCGAATTGGGCTTGAAACCCGCGCCTGACACCGCAACATCGGCACCGGGCAGCTTCAAAGCCTCTGTCTGAGCCAGACCCGCCGCCACGACGAGGAAGCCGCCGGAATGTCCCTTGCCTTGATCGCGGCCCTGCCCTTTCTCGGGGCGCTGCTCCCGGGGCTTGCGATCCGCGCAGGACGCAATGCCTGCGCCGCAAGCGCCGGATCGGTTACGCTTCTGGCGCTGATCCTGTTGGCGCTGAAGGTGCCGACCGTGCTTGCGGGCGGGGTAGTACATACCCGGGTCGACTGGCTTCCAGCCCTTGGCCTGAACGCCAATTTTATGCTCGACGGGCTTGGTCTTCTCTTTGCCCTGATGATCCTCGGGATCGGCCTCCTCATCATCCTTTACGCACGGTTCTACCTTGAGACGACCGACCCGATGGGCCAGTTCTACGTTTTCCTGATGCTGTTCCAGGGCGCGATGCTGGGGATCGTGCTATCCGACAACATCCTGCTTCTGCTGATCTTCTGGGAGCTGACCTCGCTGTCATCCTTCCTGCTGATCGGCTATTGGAAACACCTGCCCGAAGGCCGTCAGGGCGCGCGGATGGCGCTGGCGGTGACCGGAGGCGGGGGGCTGTTCCTGATTGCCGGACTGCTGATCCTGGGCGGCATCGTCGGATCCTATGACCTGACCATGATCCTGGCGCAGAAGGACGCGATCCAGGCCTCGGACTGGTATCTGCCCGCCCTGATCCTGATCCTCCTTGGCGCCTTCACCAAATCGGCGCAGTTTCCGTTTCACTTCTGGCTGCCGCATGCGATGGCCGCGCCCACGCCGGTCTCGGCCTACCTGCACTCGGCCACCATGGTGAAGGCCGGGATCTACCTGATGGCGCGGCTCTGGCCGGTGCTTGCTGGCACGCCGGAGTGGTTCTGGATCGTCGCCACGGCCGGGCTGGTGACGATGGTGCTGGGCGCAGGGATCGCCTTTTTCAAGGACGACCTGAAGGCGGTTCTCGCCTTCTCCACCGTCAGCCACCTTGGCCTGATCACCATGCTTCTGGGCTTCGGCACCAAGGCGGCGGCGACGGTTGCGGTCTTCCACATCATCAACCACGCCACCTTCAAGGCAGCGCTTTTCATGTCCGCAGGCATCGTCGACCACGCGGCGCATACCCGCGACCTCAGCCGCCTGGGAGGCCTGCGCAAGCTGATGCCGGTCACCTTCGGGATCGTGCTGCTGGCGTCGCTTTCCATGGCCGGCATCCCGCCTCTGAACGGGTTCCTCTCGAAAGAGCTGATGCTGGAAGAGGCCGCCCATACCACCTGGATCAGCCCCTGGGCGATGGGGCTGCTGGCCACGACCGGCGCGCTGTTCTCGGTTGCCTACAGCTTCCGCCTGCTTGCCCACGGCTTCTTGGGCCCGCCCCGCACGGACTATCCGGCGATGCCGCATGACCCCGGCGCGGGTCTCTGGTCCGCCCCGGCTTTCCTGGTGCTTCTGGTCGTCCTGATCGGCGTTTTTCCGATGGCGACCGCGGCCTGGCTGGTCGACGCCGCAGCCGGCGCAGTGACCGGCCAGCCGGTAGCGGTGGAAATCCATCACTGGCACGGGCTGGGCTCGGCGGCGCTCTGGATGTCGCTGACCGCCACCGGCGGGGGGCTTCTGATGCTGGGCGCCTTCCCCCGCCTCCGCGCGGTCTGGGGCGCTGCACCCCGGCCCGAGGCTAAGCGCCTCTTCGACGGGCTGATCGAGCCCCTCGCTGCCGCAGCCCGTAGCCTGACCGGACTTGTGCACAACGGCTCGTTCAACCGTGCGGTTGCTGTCGCAGTTCTGGCGATTGCCGGGGTCAGCCTCTGGGCCTTCCTCGGCGGCAGCCACGCGGCAGGCACCCGAAGCCTTCTTCCTGTCGACTTCACCAGCCTGTCGGTCTGGGGCCTCATGGTCGCCGCCGCGCTTGCCACGCCGTTCCTGCACCGTGACCGGGTGGTGGCGCTGCTTCTGACCGGGGTCGTCGGCCTGCTGATCGCCCCGCTGTTCGCCGTCTTCTCGGCCCCCGACCTTGCCTTGACCCAGATTTCGGTCGAGGTGGTGACGATCCTGCTCATGCTTCTTGCGCTGCACTTCCTGCCCAGGACCACACCCGCCGAAAGCACCTTTCCCCGCCGCCTTGCCGATGCCGGCATAGCAGCCATTGCCGGCCTTGGCATCGGCTGGCTCGCCTGGGCGATGCTGACCAGACAGCCGGCCTTTGCGCCGATCTCGCACTTCCACCTGGCGCAGTCAAAGCCGGGGGCTGGCGGAACCAACGCCGTCAACACCATCATCGTCGACTTCCGCGGCTATGACACCTACGGCGAGATCATCGTGCTCGGCATTGCCGCCCTTGTCATCTTCGCCCTGTCCGAGACGCTGCTGCGCAGCCCGGCCGTGACCCGCCGCCTCGCCAACCTGCCCCGCCCGCGTGAGGACGGCGACCGTCACCCGATGATGCTGGTCGTGGCGACCCGCTTCCTGCTGCCGATGGCGCTGATGGTCGGAGTCTACGTCTACCTGCGCGGCCACAATTTGCCGGGCGGCGGCTTTGTCGCGGGCCTGGTGTTCGCCATCGCCTACCTGATGCAATACATGGCCTCGGGTTACGAATGGTCGCAGGCGCGGCAGCGCCATGATCACCATGTCCTGATCGGCTGGGGCGTCCTGATCGCAAGCCTTTGCGGCGTCGGGGCCTGGGTGGCCGGCTTGCCGTTCCTCACCTCGGGGTTCGACTATGTGCACCTCTGGCCGCTCGAGGAATTCGAGCTTGCCACCGCCGCGATCTTCGACCTTGGCGTGTTCCTCTGCGTCCTCGGCGCGGTCCTGCTCGCGCTCGCCTCGCTTTCGCGCCTTGCGCTCAGGACCGGCGAGGCGCCGAACACCCGGCCCTTCGACATCGATCCCGCCATGAGGGACCGCTGATGGAGGCCCTCCTCGCCAGCCTCATCGGCGTGCTGACCTTCACCGGGGTCTACCTCCTGCTGCGCCAGCGCACCTTTCCGGTGATCCTCGGGCTGACCTTCCTCAGCTACGCGGTCAATCTTTTCCTGTTCGCCGCCGGCCGGCTGGTGGTGAACGCAGCCCCGATCATCGGCCGGTCCCAGACCTATGCCGATCCCCTGCCGCAGGCGCTGGTCCTGACGGCCATCGTTATTTCCTTCGGAATGACGGCGGTCATGATGATCCTTGCCGTCGGCGGGCACCTCGCCTCGGGCCATGACCGGGTGAACACCGGTGACGAACCGACCGAGGACGCCGGATGATGGGCCACTGGATCATCGCCCCGGTCGTGCTTCCGGCCATCGTCGCAGGCCTGATGATCATCTTGCTGCGCGGCAGCCTGCGCCTGCAACGCCTTGCGTCAGTCGCGTCGATCGTTGCGCTGAACGGCATTGCCATCGCGCTTCTTTGGGCCGCCACGATCCATGGGCCCGAGGCCTATCACCTTGGCAACTGGCCCGCCCCCTTCGGCATCGTGCTGGTCCTTGACCGGCTTTCGGCCCTGATGGTGGCACTTCTGTCCGCTCTCGCCCTGGCTGTCGTGCTTTACACCATCGGCTCGCGCTGGGACCAGAAGGGTGCGCATTTTCACCCGCTTCTCCAGTTTCTCCTGATGGGCATCGCCGGGGCCTTCCTGACCGGCGACGCCTTCAACCTTTTCGTCTTCTTCGAGGTCCTCCTGATCGCCTCCTACGGTCTGATGGTCCACGCCGGCGGAGCCGCCCGCACCCGTGTCGCCGTCCAGTATGTCGGCTTCAACCTCATCGGCTCGGCGCTCTTTCTGATCGCGCTGGCGCTGGTCTACGGGGTCACCGGCACGCTCAACATGGCCGACCTTGCGGTGAAACTGCCGGATCTGCCCGAAGGCGACGTTGCCCTGATCCGCGTCGCCGCGGTGATGCTGATCCTGGTCTTTGCCATCAAGGGCGCCCTTGTGCCCCTCCAGTTCTGGCTGCCCGGCACCTATGCCAATGCCCCCGGCGTTGTCGCGGCGATGTTCGCGGTGATGACCAAGATCGGCGCCTATGCCACGCTGCGCGTCGGCACCCTGGTCTTCCCGCCTGACCTGCCCGCTACCGGGGATCTGCTCTCGACGCTCCTCTTTCCCGCAAGCCTTGTCACCCTTGCCGTTGGCGCGATCGGAGTTCTTGGCGCCACCACCCTCCCCCGCCTCGCAGCCTTCGGCGGCATTGCCTCGATGGGCACCGCCTTCCTCGCGCTCAGCGCCTTCACGCCGCAGACGACCGTGGCCGCACTTTACTACATCCTGCACGCCACCCTTGCGACCGCCTTGCTGTTCCTTGTGTCCGACCTCGTCACCCGCCGCCGCGCCCATGCCCGGCTGGATCAGGCCACAGCACCCATCGCCGGGTCCGGCCTGATCGCCAGCCTTTACCTTGTCGCCGCCATCGCCATGGCCGGGATGCCACCCCTGTCGGGCTTCATCGGCAAGCTCTTGATCCTCGACGCCTTCCGCGATCAGGCCCCGCTGGTCTGGACCGTGATCCTTGTGTCGTCCTTTCTGATGATCCTCGGCTTTGCCCGCGCCGGGTCCACCCTCTTCTGGAAGCCCGCCGACAGCGAGGCCCCGCCCGCCGATCACCCCCCTGAAGCCTTTTGCATGACCGCCACCTTCGGACTGATCGCCGGGCTGGCGCTTCTGACCATCTTCGCGGGCCCGGTCACCGACTGGCTTGCCACCCTCGCCGACGCCCTTGATCAGCCGACCGGATATATCGAAGCCAACCGGCTTGGACAGGAGCCATAGGCCATGCTCAAGCGCCTTTTTCCCCACCCCTACCTGACGCTTACCCTGATCGTGCTCTGGTTCCTTCTGGTCAACGAGTGGAAAATCGGCAGCCTCGTGATGGCGACCTTCCTTGCCACCGCACTCCCGCATCTGACCGCGGGCTGGTGGCCCGACCGGCCGCGCATCAGGCGCCCCTTCGCACTGGCGGCCTACGCGCTTCTTGTCCTGTGGGACGTGATCATCGCCAATTTCCAGGTCGCGCGCATCGTGCTGTTCATGCCGCGCCACAAGATCCGCTCGGCCTGGATCACCATCCCGCTTGACCTGCGCTCACCCGAGGCGATCACGCTTCTGGCCGGCACCATCACCATGACCCCCGGCACCCTGACCGCCGACATGTCCGCCGATGGCCGCGCCCTGCTGGTCCACGCGCTCCACGCGCCTGACCCCGGTGCCGTGCGGGACGACATCAAGGCCCGCTACGAATCCCGCCTGATAAGGATTTTCGGATGATCCTGCCCTACGCCCTCCTGTTCATGTCCGCCTGTCTGGCGCTTGCGCTGGTCCTGAACCTGGTCCGGCTTCTCACCGCCCCCACGGTGACCGACCGCATCCTCACGCTTGACACCATGACGGTGAACACGCTGGCCCTGGTGATCCTGTACGGCATCTGGGGCGGCACCGGCCTTTACGTCGAAGCGGCAATCCTGCTGGCCCTGACCAGCTTCGTCGGCACCGTCGCCTATTGCCGGTTCCTCCTGCGGGGAAGCATCATCGAATGACCTTGCTGATCGACATCTTCCTTTCGGTCCTGCTCGTCGGTGGCGGGATCTTCGCCCTTGTCGGCAGCTACGGCCTCTTGCGCCTGCCCCAGCCCATGCAGCGCCTGCATGCGCCGACCAAGGCCACGACCGTCGGCGTCGGAGCGGCCCTCGTCGTCTCGGCCTTCGGCATGGTCCCGCAGGGCGGCGGCATCAGCTGGCACGAACTTCTGATCACCGCCTTTCTTCTCGTGACCGCCCCGATCTCGGCCCTTTTCCTTGCCAAGACCCTGATTCTGCGCGGCGAGGACCCCGCCCCCCTGCCCGACAGCGGCACCGGCCGCCCCTGGTCCACCCTGTCTTCCGACCCGGACGCCTAGCCCCATTTTGACCATCCGGTCAGGATTTCCGCTCTGCAACCCTTGCCCGCCCGCCGGTCGCGTGGCATCGTCTTATGCAACGCTCGCCGGGCGCGGAGGCATCCATGGACACGATCACGATTCCTGCACAGGGCCTGCTGCCCCAGGTGACCCATGCCCGCAATCCCGGCATGTCGCTTGACCTCGACTGGGTCGCCTCCGTGCAGGCCAACACCTCCGCCATCGAACGCCGCGCCGCCACGCTGCCCGGCCGCCGGTCGGTGAAGAAGGAATGGCAGGCCGCCTGGCTTCTGAAAGCCGTCAGCCTGATCGACCTCACCACCCTGTCCGGCGATGACACCGAAGGCCGCGTCCAGCGGCTTTGCGCCAAGGCCCGCCAGCCCGTGTCACGCGCCATGCTGGACCAGCTTGGCCTGCCCGGCCTCACCGTTGGCGCGGTTTGTGTCTACCATGACATGGTCGCCCCCGCCGTCCGCGCGCTGGAGGGGACGCAGGTCCCTGTCGCTGCCGTCTCTACCGGCTTTCCGGCCGGCCTGTCGCCCTACAGGCTTCGCATCGCCGAGATCGGCGAAAGCGTTCGCGCCGGCGCTGCCGAGATCGACATCGTCATCTCGCGCCGCCACGTCCTCACCCAGAACTGGCAGGCGCTGTATGACGAAATGCGCGACATGCGCGCAGCCTGCGGCGAGGCGCACGTCAAGGCGATCCTCGCCACGGGAGAGCTTGGCACCCTCAGGAACGTCGCCCGCGCCAGCCTGATCTGCATGATGGCCGGGGCCGATTTCATCAAGACCTCCACCGGGAAAGAGGGCGTCAACGCCACCCTCCCCGTCTCGCTCACCATGATCCGCGCCATCCGCGACTATGAGACGCGCACCGGCTTCAAGGTCGGCTACAAACCGGCCGGCGGCATCGCCAAGGCCAAGGACGCGCTGGTCTACCTCTCGCTGATGAAGGACGAGCTTGGCCACCCCTGGCTGCAACCCGACCTCTTCCGCTTCGGCGCGTCCAGCCTTCTTGGCGACATCGAGCGACAGCTGGAACACCACCTCACCGGCCACTACTCCGCCGCCAACCGCCACGCAATGGGATGAGATCCGACCAAAAAGCAGGGGCGCTGCCCCTCGCGGCAAAGCCGCTCACCCCGGGATATTTCCGCAAAGATGAAAGCCGGCCCCAGCCTTTCATCTTTGCCCAAATATCCCCGCCGGAGGCGCATGCCAGCGCCGGGCGCGCCCATTTGATGCAGAGGACCAAAGGCCCATGACCATCAAGGAAATCTTCGACAGCATGGCCTACGGCCCCGCCCCCGAATCCTCAGGCGAAGCCATGGCCTGGCTTGCCAACCACAACCACGTCTTCGGCCACTGGATCGACGGCGCGTTTACAAAGCCGGGGCAGACCATTCCGACCTCCAACCCCGCCAATGGCAAACACCTGGCCGAAATCACCCAAGGCACCCCCGAGGATGTGGCGAAAGCCGTCGCCGCCGCCCGCCGCGCCCAGCCGAAATGGGCCGCATTGCCCGCCCACAAGCGCGCGCAAATCCTCTACGCCCTCGCCCGCCTGACGCAGAAGCATTCCCGCCTCCTCGCCGTCCTGGAAACTCTCGACAACGGCAAGCCGATCCGCGAGTCGCGCGACATCGACATCCCCCTCGTCGCCCGCCACTTCTCCTACCACGCCGGCCTCGCCCAGCTTCTGCCCAGCGAACACCCCGACCTCCAGCCCCTCGGCGTCTGCGGCGCCGTCATCCCCTGGAACTTCCCGCTTCTGATGCTGGCCTGGAAGGTCGCCCCGGCGCTGGCCGCCGGCAACACCATCGTCCTCAAACCCGCCGAATACACCCCGCTCACCGCCCTCC
>JANOER010000069.1:0-15010 GCA_031441285.1 Rhodobacterales bacterium | reverse complement strand
CGATCTTCGGCACGCCGCGCTGCTTTTCGCCAAAGATCAGCAGGATCACCGCATCCAGGAAGAAGGCGATTCCGGCGGCCAGCAACATGGTGGACTCGTCGCGCTTCGACCTCCGGATCACCGGTCGGAACAGGAACCTTTCGATCAGCGCGCCCATCGCCGCCAGCACCACGGCCGAGGCAATCAGCCCGACGATGAACGGCAGGCCAAGCTGCGCCACGACGGTATAGGTCACGAAACCGCCGAAGACATACATCTGCCCGTGGGCAAAGTTCAGCACGTTCATCAGCGAGAAGATCAGGGTCAGGCCCAGCGCGATCAGCGCGTATTGCGCGCCAAGATAAAGGCCATTGGCAAGGATCTGTTCCATCCGGGGGGGCCTTTGCGACAAAGACAGCAGGGCCCGGACCGGGAGCGGCCCCGGGCCCTGCTTGGGACTCTGAACCGTCGTCAGGCCTTAGTCGACCTGCGCGACGAACATGGTCTCGAACTTGCCGTCCTTGAACTCGTTCACCACCAGCGGCACCGAAACCTGGCGCTTCTGGCCGAAAGACGAGGTGCCGACATAGGTCAGCGTGGCGTCACCCACCATGAACGGATTCGGGGCACTGAACGTGTCCATCGTCTTCTTGAACTCTTCGACATTGTCGATAGCCGCCGGGTTCGCCTTCAGCGTCTCGATGATGTATTCCAGTGCATAGACCTTGGTATTCGACTCGTCGTTGTATTCGCCGAACATCGCGGTGTAGCGTTCAACGAATTCCTTCATCGTGTCGCTGGCAAGCTCGGGCGTCGAGGCGCCACCGACCGAGATGAAGCCGTTCGCCAGCTCGCCAGCACCTTCCGCCAGAACCGCCGCATCCTGCGCCGTTTCAGTCGAGATCAGTCCGGTGTAGCCCAGTTCCCGGGCCGAGCGGATCAGCTGCGGCGCATTGGCAGGTGACACGCCCGACAAGACCAGAAGGTCTGGCGCGGTCTGGATGACGGGCAGAAGGACCGGGGTGAAGTCGGTGGTGTCCATCTGGTAGGTCACCGAGTCCGACACGACCTCAAGCCCAAGGGCCCTGGCCGCGGCCGCACCGGAATCGCGCTGCGACAGGGGGTCGGATTCGTTGCCTGCGATGAAGGCGACTTTCTTCACGCCCTTGGTTTCCATCAGATGCTTGTAGATCGCCGGGCCTGACTGGTAGTTCGCAACCATCCCCAAAATCGCGTTCGAGGCTGGTGCAGTGTAAAGTTCCTTCGGGAAGGCATAGGGGAAGTAGATGATCCCGTTCTGCTCGGCCACCGGGCGAACGGCAGCGGCGCCGTCATCGACATTCGGGCCGACGACATAGTGGATGCCATCCTGCGCCATCTTCTCCATGCCTGCGATTGCGCGCTTGGGGTCCTTCTGGTCGTCGAAGGGGACGATCACGATGTCATAGGTGGTCTCGCCGATCTTTACCCCGCCCAGCTCGTTCAACCAGGCCGCACGGGCTTCCATCGACCGCTGGTTCGAAATCCCCCAGGCCGCCGCAGGACCGGAGGTCACCCCGACGAAACCGATCTGCAACGTGGCATTCTCGGCCCAGGCGGCAGAAGTTGCTGTAAGGGCAAGCACGAGGGACAGGCCCGTCGTCGCAAGGAAACTGCGTCTCTTCATTCTGATGCTCCCTGTTGTGGGTCTGCGGAATTCCCGTCCGCGACAGGATGATTGACGAACTTGCTGACACGATTGTCAACAAAAAAACTACGCATGGTTCACGATGTGCCCTTGAAGCGTGCGCTTGTTCCCCTGTAGCCTGAAATTCGGCCAGTTTTGAAACGGACAAATCGATGGACACCGTCGGCAACACCGCCGAACAGGACACGCGCGACGACGAGTTGGGCGAGGAAGAGATCGTCGAGCGAATCTTCGAGGCGATCATCGACCAGCGCCTGCCGCCCGGCGCCAAGCTGTCCGAAGCCGCGCTGTGCGAGGCATTCAGCGTTGGCCGGATGCGGATACGGCAAAGCCTGCTTCTGCTCGCCAGCCGCGAGGTGGTAGAGCTTTTGCCAAACCGCGGCGCCTTCGTCGCCTCTCCGTCAGCCGAGCAGGCGCGCGAGGTATTCGAGGCCCGGTTGATGATCGAGCCGACAGTGGCCCGACTGGCCGCAGAGCGCGCCACGGACGACGATCTGAAGAAGCTGGAACAGCACCTGCGCCTTGAACACGAGGCCCATCACGGCAACAAGCGTCGCGATGCGATCCGGCTGTCTGGCCAGTTCCACATGCTTCTGGCCGAGATCGCGGGCAATGCCGTTGTGCTGCGAATGGTGAAGGAACTGGTCACCCGGACCTCGCTGATCATCGGCATCTTCGGCAGCCCAGGCGTTTCGAACTGCCGGGACGAGGACCATGACGAGATTTTCAACGCCTTCAGCGCGCGCGACCCCGACGCGGCGACGCGGCTGATGTCGGACCACCTCCGACACATCCAGGAGCATCTGGAGCTGAACGGACCAGCCGAAGGCACAAGCGATCTGGTGGCGATCTTCCGCAAGTAGCAGGAGCTTTGTTGCACAAATCGCCGGACGTTTGGACCGCCCCGCCCCCCGACAGACCTGCCCCAACCGTCTCGGTCGAGCAGGACATGAACACGCCGGTAGCCAGTCCTGGCGCGTGTCTCGCAGATCTCCCTGATCTTTGCGGCAAAGCGCGGATCGGTCCGGCGACCTCGGGGCACCTCACCTGAAGCCACAGGAAATCTGTCCAAAGATCAGGAAGCAGCTCATCTGGTCACGGCTTTGGCCGGTCGTCCCAGTCCTTGGTCAGGATGCGCTCGGCGTCGCCGTCGGGGTCGTCGAACTGCTTTGACTTCATCGCCCAGAGGAAGGCCAGCAGCCCGATCCCGCCCAGAAACAGCGACACCGGGATCAGGATCGTCAGGATCTCCATCTACTTCAGCCTCATCGCGTTCAGCGACACGGTGATCGACGACAGCGACATCGCCAGCGCCGCCGCCAGCGGTGTCGCCGCCCCGGCCAGCGCAAGCGGCACCGCGACCACGTTGTAGCCGCCCGAGATCACGAAGTTCTCCACCATCCGCCGCGCCGACTGCCGCCCGATCCGGACCGCATCGGCAATCGGGGACATGTCCTGGCCCAGAAGCACGATGTCCGACGCCACCCGCGCTGCATCCAGAGCCGTGGCGGGCGAGATCGACACATGCGCCGCCGCCAGCGCCGCCGTATCGTTCAGCCCGTCGCCGACCATCAGCACCTTGCGGCCCTCGGCAGTAAGGGCGGTCACCCGCGCGGCCTTTTCGGCTGGCAGGACACCGGCCCGCCAGTCGGAAATTCCCAGCCGCGCTGCAAGGTCGCGCACCGGAGCTTCGCTGTCGCCCGACAGAAGCTCGATCCGCATTCCCGCCGCCTTCAAGGCCCCCACCGCCTCGGCTGCGCCCGGACGGGGCCGGTCGCTGAAGGCGAAGGCATGGGTCGCACCGTCCAGCGCCAGGTAGGTCGCGGTCGCGGCCATTGACTCGGCCCCGCACCAGTCGGCCCGCCCCAGCCTGACCCGGCCACCCTGCCACAGGCCTTCGACCCCATGCCCCGGAGCTTCCCGGATATCGCTTACCGCGGCCGGAACAATCCCCGCTGCCGTGGCACCGTCGGCCAGCGCCCGTGCGAGGGGGTGGGACGACCCCGCCGCCAAAGCCGCCGCCACGGCAATCGCCGCATCCGGCTGATCCAGCGCCGCCAGTTCCGGCACACCCAGCGTCAGCGTCCCGGTCTTGTCGAAGATCACCGTATCCACCTCGGCCAGCCGCTCCAGCGCGGTGCCGTGCTTGATCAGAAGACCCTTGCGGAACAGCTTTCCGGATGCCGAAGTGATCACCGCCGGCACTGCCAGCCCCAGCGCGCAAGGGCAGGTGATGATCAGGACCGCCGCCGAGATATTGATCGCATGGCGCAGATCGCCGCCGGTGGCCCACATCCAGTAGCCAAAGGCGCTGAACGACAGGATATGCACCAGGGGCGAGTAAAGCTTGGCCGCCCGGTCGGCAAGACTGGTATACCGCGTCTTCGCTCCTTCCGCGACCGCCACCAGATCGGCCATCCGGTGCAGGCTAGAATCCTTCCCCGCTGCCGTGACCCGCAGCGTCAGCGGGCCGGTCAGGTTCACCTCGCCCGCGCTGACGACGGTCCCGGTCCCGGCCCGCACCGGCAGGGTTTCCCCGGTCAGAAGGCTTCGGTCCACCTCGGAGGCGCCCCGGATCACCACCCCGTCCACCGGCATCCGCGCGCCGGGGCGGACCAGCACCAGATCGCCCGGAACCACCGCCGAGATCGCCGTCTCGACCTCGGCGCCGTCGACCAGCACGAGCGCGCGCGGCACTTCCAGCGCCGCCAGTTCCTCGGCCGCCGAGCGGGCGATGGCGCGGGTCCGGTGGTCAAGGTAGCGGCCCGCGAGCAGGAAAAAGCACAGCATCACCGCCGCGTCGAAATAGGCCTGATGCCCCGCCATCCATGTCTCGAAGATCGAGATCGACGTGGCCAGGATCAGCGCCAGCGAGATCGGCACATCCATCCCAAGCCGCCCGGCGCGCAAGGATGCCCAGGCCGACTTGAAGAACGGCTGCCCGGCGAAGATCACTGTCGGCAGGGCTATGGCCGCCGAGATCCAGTGGAAAAGATCGCGCGTCGCGGCCTCGGCCCCCGACCAGACCGCGACCGACAGCAGCATCACGTTCATCATCGAGAAGAACGCCACCCCCAGCCGCATCAGAAGGTCGCGGCCCTGCCGGTCGGTTTCCGTGGCGCTCAGCAAACCGGGGTCCAGCTCGTGCGCTTCTTGCCCCTCGGCCGCAAGAACCGCGATCAGCGCAGCCGCCGTCACGTCGGGCGCCGCCTCGACGCTGACCCGCTTCAGCGTCAGGTTCACCCGCGCCGAGCGCACCCCGTCCACGCGCTGCAACGCGCCTTCGACGGTCGAGATGCAGGCCGCGCAATGTGCCAGCGGCAGCGACAGCATGATCCGCCCGTCACGTTCGGCCCGCATCGCGGCGATCCGTTCGGCCGCAGGGACGACCGCGCAGGCCGGACAGGCTGACACCGGGGCTGACACCGGGGCCAGACCCGGGGCCAGACCCGGCACGCGTCCGAAGTCCCCGACCACGGTCATCGCGTCAGCCCTGCACGAAAAGTTCAGAGCGTTGTTCGAACAACGTCCCGTCAGCGGCCCGCGCGGTGACCTTCACCATCCACTTGCCCCGCCCAAGGGTCAGGTCCGCCACATAGCCGCCCGCCCCTTGCCGGAAGGCCGGCCACTGGTCGTCCGTGGTCGATGTCGTCCGCCCGATCAGCACCTGCAGATCACCGACGCTGACCGGCGTGCCATAGCTGTCGGCAAAGTCCAGCGTCACCCGGCCATCGGCATAGGCCGGGACCAGCGTCCAGCCCAGCGCCTCTTGCGCCGCCTTGCGGTCGTTGAAGCCCTGCCCCGCGACGTAAGAGTTCGCGACCTCCAGCCCCGGAAAGGTGCTGACCGCCTTGACCGCGAGGAACAGGTTGACCCCGATGATCACCGTGAAGGCCCCGGCGGTGATCGCAAAGACCTGCCGGCCCGTTAGTTCGCCCATCTCAGCGTTCCTTCCCGTTGAAGACGGTATCATGGTGCACGCGGTTCGTCGTGCCCTTCTCTTCGACCCACAGCCGCACCGCGCTGCGGTCGGTGATCGCGGCCCCGCTTCCCACATCCGCGGTCAGATAGACCCGCTGCTGCATCGTCTGGTTCGCCGGAACCGTGACGGTCAGCCCCTGGACGCCTTCCAGCGCCAGCCCGACCCGAGCCTCCGAGGTAACGGTCAGGGTGAACTGGGCGTCCGCGCCGTGCATGTTGCGCAGCCGCAGGTCATAGGCGTTGCGGATGCCGCCGTCCGACAGGGTCACGAAGATCGGATTGCGCACCGGAGTCACGCTGACATCAATCGGTGACCGCAGAAACAGCGCGACGACCAGACCGATGCCGATTCCGGCCCAAAGCACGGTGTAAAGCACGGTGCGCGGGCGGAACGCATGGCTCCACACGCTTTTCGCGGGCTCGCCCGCGCGTTCGCGTACCTCGTCGGTCAGGGCAAGATAGCCGATCAGGTCGCGCGGCTTGCCGATCTTGTCCATCGTGTCGTTGCAGGCGTCGATGCAAAGCCCGCAGGTAATGCAGGCAAGCTGCTGGCCGTTGCGGATGTCGATGCCCATCGGGCAGACGTTCACGCAGGCCATGCAGTCGATGCAGTCGCCATTTCCGTCCACTGATTGCTTGCCCCGCGGCTCGCCGCGCCAGTCGCGGTAGCCGATGGTCAGCGTGTCCTCGTCCATCATCGCAGCCTGGATCCGGGGCCAGGGGCAGGCGTAGATGCAGATCTGTTCGCGCGCGAAGCCGCCGAAGAAGAAGGTGGTGAAAGTCAGGATCAGCATGGTGACATAGGCGGCGGGATGCGCCTCGAACGCCAGCAGATCACGCAACAGGGTCGGCGCATCGGTGAAATAGAAGATCCAGGCCCCGCCCGTCGCCAGCCCGATCAACAGCCAGATCCACCACTTCACGCCGTTCTTGATCAGCTTTTCCCAGTTCCAGGGCTGCCGGTGCAGCCGGATGCGCGCGTTGCGGTCGCCCTCGACCCAGCGCTCCACCAGAATGAAAAGGTCGGTCCACACCGTCTGCGGACAGGCATAGCCGCACCAGACCCGGCCGGCTGCACTGGTAAAGAGAAACAGCCCTAGCCCCGCCATGATCAGCAGGCCTGCGACGAAGTAGAACTCGTGCGGCCAGATCTCGATCATGAAAAAGAAGAACCGCCGGTTTGCGAGGTCGATCAGCACCGCCTGATCCGGCAAATTCGGCCCGCGGTCCCAGCGGATCCAGGGCGTCACATAGTAGATGCCCAGCGTCACCGCCATGATCCACCACTTCAGCGTGCGGAAGGTGCCCTTCACCCGGCGGGGAAAGATCGGCTCGCGGGCAGAGTAAAGGCTGGGCGGGGATTCGGGACTGGACACGGAAACTCCTGAAGGCGGGGCATCTGCCCGCCCATCCTATCGCATTCGGCGATCTGCGCCTATGCGGCCTTGACCTGCATCAAGGGAGGCTCGCGCGCCATGTCTTTTCACATTTGCGAAAATATCCCCGCCGGAGGCTGACCGAGCCGGCTGGCGCTTGCGCCAGAGGCGAGACAGAAGGCTTGCGCGGAACGCGCTCAATTTACCTGGCCTGGCCGCCGGTTCTGCGCCCGGGCGCGCAAGCCTATTCACCCCCGCCGCGACTGTGGACATAGAACGCGACCGCGCGGATCTCGTCCTCGCTCAGCCGGGTGTTCCAGTTCGGCATGACGCCGAAGCGGGCGTAGAAGATCGATTTGGTGATCGCCTCGCGCGATCCGCCGTACAGCCAGATCGCATCCGTCAGGTTCGGCGCACCCTGGGCACGGTCGCCGGTGCCGTCGTCCATGTGGCAGCCGCTGCAACCGGCGTCCATCCAGACCGTCGCCCCGGCGGCGGCCAGTGTCGCGTCATACTCTTGCCGTGAAAGGGCCAGCACATGCTCGGTCACCTCGGCGATCTGGGCCGGCTCCAGAAGCCCGTCCACCCCGAATTTCGGCATTTCGGAATAACGCGCGTCGGGGTCGGTGGTATTGCGGATGCCGTGGGTGACGGTCAGGTGGATGTCCTCCATCGTGCCGCCCCACAGCCAGTCATCGTCCAGAAGGTTCGGATAGCCCTTGCCCTCGAACCCGGCGGCCCCCGACCCGTGGCAGGTCGCGCAATTGGTGCGGAAGACTGCCGCCCCGGCCCGTTCGGCGAAGGCCGAAAGGTTCGGATCGGCGGCGATCGCGGCCAGGTCAGCCGAGACGAGCTGCGCCTTGATCTCGGCATTGGCGGCGTCGAAGCGGGCGATCTCGACGGCCACGTCGGCGCGGCTGGAAAGGCCGACAAGGCCGGGCGTCGCCTGCGTGATCAGCGGCCAGGCCGGATAGGCGATGGTGTAGCCGATGCCCCAGACGATCGTGGCGTAGAAGGTCCAGACCCACCAGCGCGGCATCGGATTGTCCAGTTCCTGGATCCCGTCCCACTCGTGGCCGGTCGTCTCCACCTCGCGCTGCTCTTTCTTGATTGGCTTGGCGCACATGACTTACGGCTCCTTGCGGGACTGGACAGGGGGGACGTCCGCAGGACGGTCATCATTGCGGAAGATCGAATTTGCGGCCTCGTCCTGGCCGGTCCGGCTGCCGGGACGGAACGCCCAGAGGCACAGGCCCAGAAAGCCCAGCGTCATCGCCAACAGGAACCAGCTGTCGGCCAGATGGCGCAGAACGGAATAGGTTTCCATCGCTTTCCCCCTTACCGGTTTGCCACAGGCGTGTAGGTCGAGAAGTCGACCATCGTGCCCAGAACCTGCATATAGGCGATCAGCGCGTCCAGCTCGGTCAGTGCCGGCTGCCCGTCGAAGTTCCGCACATTGACCGGCGTGCCGAAGGCATCCTCGCCATAGCGTTCCTCCAGCCCCGAACTGTCGCCCAGGGGGTCGACCTGTGCCTGGAAGTCAGCCAGAGCACGTTCCACCATGTCGTCGCTGTAGGGCACCCCCACCATCCGGTTGGTCTCCACAACGTCCTGGATGTAGCGCCCGTCGATCACCGTGTCGGCCAGAAAGCCGTAGGGTGGCATCACCGATTCCGGCACCACCGATTTTGCATATTCGAAGTGGTCCTGGTGCCATTCGTCCGAATAGCGCCCCCCCACGCGGGCCAGATCCGGGCCGGTGCGCTTGGACCCCCACTGGAACGGATAGTCGTACATGCTTTCCGCGGCGAGGCTGTAATGCCCGTAACGTTCCACCTCGTCGCGCATCGGCCGGATCATCTGGCTGTGGCAGCCATAGCAGCCCTCGCGGATGTAGATATCCTTGCCCGCCAATTCGAGAGGCGTGTAGGGACGCATCCCCTCGACCTTTTCGATCGTGTTCTCCAGGTAGAAAAGCGGCACGATCTGCACGATCCCGCCGATGCTGACCACCAGAAGGCTGAGCACCATCAGCAGCGTCGCGTGGGTTTCGATTGCCTTGTGCTTGTCCAGAAACGCCATTGTCCCGCCCCCCTATTCCGCCGGAACCATGGCATGGCGGCTGTCGCGCGCTGGTTGCGCACGCACCGTCATCCACAGGTTCCAGCACATGATCAGCGCGCCCAGAAGGAACAGCCCGCCCCCCAGCGCCCGCACCACGTTCATCGGGAACTTCGCGGCCACCGTGTCGGCGAAGGCGTTCACCAGGAACCCGTTCGCATCCACCTCGCGCCACATCAGGCCCTCCATGATGCCCGAGACCCACATCGCCGAGGCGTAAAGCACGATCCCGATCGTCGCGAGCCAGAAGTGCCAGCTGACCAGCTTGAGACTGTAAAGCCCCTCACGGTTCCACAGCCGCGGTACGAGGAAGTAAAGCGCGCCGAAGGTGATCATCCCGTTCCAGCCCAGCGCGCCGGAATGGACGTGGCCGATGGTCCAGTCGGTATAATGCGACAACGAGTTGACCGCCCGGATCGACATCATCGGGCCTTCGAAGGTCGACATGCCGTAAAACCCGATCGACACCACCATCATCCGGATGATCGGGTCGGTCCGCAGCTTGTCCCAGGCGCCTGACAGGGTCATCAGCCCGTTGATCATCCCGCCCCAGGACGGCATCCACAGGATGACCGAAAAGACCATCCCAAGCGTCGAGGCCCATTCCGGCAGCGCGGTGTAATGCAGATGGTGCGGCCCCGCCCAGATGTACAGGAAGATGATCGCCCAGAAGTGGATGATCGAAAGCTTGTAGGAATAGACCGGACGCTCGGCCTGTTTCGGCACGAAGTAGTACATCATCCCCAGAAAGCCCGCGGTCAGGAAGAAACCCACGGCATTGTGGCCATACCACCACTGCACCATGGCATCCTGCACTCCGGAAAAGGCCTGCACCTGGGCCGATCCGAAGATCGACACCGGGATTGCCGCGTTGTTCACCAGATGCAGCATCGCCACGGTCAGGATCATCGACAGCAGGAACCAGTTTGCGACGTAGATATGGGGCTCGCGGCGCCTGATCAGCGTGCCCATGAAAACCACCAGAAAGGATACCCAGACGACTGTGATCAGGATGTCGACATACCAGACCGGCTCTGCGTATTCCTTGCCTTGCGTCGCGCCCAGCACATAACCGGTGGCCGCCAGCACGATGACAAGCTGCCAGCCCCAGAACACGAACCAGCCAAGGTTTCCGCCGAAAAGCCGCGCCGCACAGGTGCGCTGCACGATGTAGAACGAGGACATGATCAGCGCGTTGCCGCCAAAGGCGAAGATCACCGCGCTGGTATGCAAGGGGCGCAGCCGGCCGAAGTTCAGATAGCCCTGCGCCCATTCGAAGTTCAGCTGCGGGAAGGCCAGTTGCGAAGCGATGACCACGCCGACCAGAAACCCGACCGCACCCCAGAACGCGGTAGCGATCGCTCCGGCCCGGACCACGCTGTCAAGGTATTCGTGCCGCAGGTCAGGCTTCGGATCTCCCGCCTTGCGCAGGACGACAAGGAACGCGATGACCGCCGCCAGCATCACCGTGACCGCGTTGACCTGATAGGCCAGGTCACGGGCGTAGTTGGCCGCAATCGCGGCAAGCACCGCGACAAGGCCCAACCCGGCCAGTTTGAGGTAGTCCCACATGGTTCTCTGTCCCTTCGTCCTGTCCGCCCGGCTTTGCCCGATTGAAAAACCGGGGACCGCGCCGGCACGTCGACACCCTGACTTCTGCACGCCAGAGACTCACGATTCCTTGATCTGCGTCAACCGTCGCATTCGCCTGCATTGATGTCGGTCAAGGCGCAGGCGATCTCATCCTGCCAGACTGGCGTAACAGGTTCATTCGGGAGAAGATCATGTCCTACAAATCCCTTCTGACCGTCGCAACCTCGGCCCGGGGGTTGGTGCCGGTGGTTTTTGCCGCCGCCGGGATCGCCGCCCGGTCAGACGCCCATCTTGACGCGCTGGCCCTTGGCGTGGACCGGACGCAGGTTGGCTATGCCTATGTCGGTGCGGGCGCCGTGCTGATCGCCGCGGCAATGGACCGCGCCGAGGACGAGGCCCGCGAGACCGAAAAGGCTTTGCTGGCAGCCTTGGGCGCGCAGGCGCCCGGCTTGCGGGTGGCGGTCGACCTTGCGGTGACCCAGCTTGGCGCGCTGACCGAAATTGTCGCGGCCCGGGCACGCTATGCCGATCTGGTCGTCCTGCCGCTGCCCTATGGCAGCGCGCGCCGAATCGAGGACGAGGCGGTGACCGAGGCCGCGCTGTTCGACGGGATGGCACCGGTTCTGGTGGTGCCCGAAACGGGCATGGCGTCGGCCGATCCACGCCGCGTGGTCGTGGCCTGGAACCAAAGCCGCGAGGCGATGGTCGCCGCCCGCCGCGCCCTGCCGTTCCTGTTGCGGGCCGACAGCGTGCAGGTCGTGGTGATCGACCCGCCCCCGCATGGGCCGGAACGGTCCGATCCGGGCGGGCTGCTGTGCCAGATGCTGGTGCGCCACGGCGTGCGGGCCGAGGTCGTGGTCCTGGCCAAGACCCTGCCCCGCGTGTCGGACGTGCTGGCACGGCACTTGCGCGACGTGAATGCCGAGCTTCTGGTGATGGGTGCCTACGGCCATTCCCGGTTCCGCGAGGCGATTCTGGGTGGGGCCACCCGTGACATGCTGGAACGGGCCGAAGTGCCGGTGCTGCTGGCGCATTGACCCGCATGGCCGCTCATCAAGCCCTTGCGGGCTTTCATCGCTGATTTCAGGGCCGGACGACGGGTCAGCGAAGAATGCCCGCAAGGGCTTGATGAGCGGCCGGGTCACGTCGTGATGACGATCTTTCCGCCGGCTGCATTCGTCTCCATCATGCGGTGGGCTTCGACGATGTCGTCGATCCCGAAGGTCCGGCCGATCGGCGGGGTGAAGGTTCCATCCTCGACCGCGTCCTCCACCTGCTGCAGCGGGGTCGACAGGAAGTCCTCGGCCCCGCCGGGATGGCCGCTAGACCAGCATGCCCCCGTCGCTGTCATCCCCCGCCTCTTCCAGCAGCCGGTCGATGTCGGGGATGCTGACGTGGCGATTGCCCTCAAGCACGATCACCCCGTCCTTCCTGAGGGCGCTGATCTGACGGCTGACCGTCTCCAGCGTCAGGCCAAGGTAATCGGCCATCTCCTCGCGCGTCAGGGGCAGGTCGACCGACAGCATGCCCTGGGGCCGCCGCTTGCGCAGCCCCGCCTCGCGCCGGGCGATGATCGCGATCAGCGAGGCGATCTTCTCGCGCGCGGTCTTGCGCCCCAGAATAAGCATCCATTCGCGTGCAGCGTCCAGTTCGTCCAGCGTCATCTCCAGCAGTCGCTGGGCGATGTGGGGGGTGGTAGACATCATGTCCTCGAAGGGCTTCTTGCGAAAGCAGCACATCACAAGGTCGGTCGTCGCCGTCACGTCGAAGGCGACCGATGATCGCCCGGGCCGGCCCACGAAATCCGACGGTAGCAGCAGCCCGACCATCTGCCGCCGCCCGTCCTCCATCGTCTGGGTCAGCGTGGCGATGCCCGAGACGACCGACCCGACAAATTCCATCCGGTCCCCCGACCAGATGATCGCCTGGCCGGCTTGGAAGCTGCGGTAGTATTTCATCTGCTCAAGCTGGGCCAGTTCGTCCGCATCGCAGCGCGCGCAGACTGCGCGATGCCGGATCGGACAGTCCGAACATTGGACGTGGGTGAAATGGTCCTGCATCTTCCAGCTTTGGCTCTTGATCTGCGTCAAGGAATGGAGCGACGCGCCTGCCCAACCTAATGGCATGATCCAGCACCCGCAACTCGCCCGTCACGGGCTTTTTGACGCGCAGGTCCCGCGATACACGTGGTATCCCACCGCGCCGCATTCTGGCAGCGCCGTCGGACCAGGTGAGTTTCGGCACTGGGTTTGCGCGCTTCCCGAAGCCAGTCAGATCTCGCGCCAGCTTCACGTCCCCTTCTGCTGGCGTCTGTGCTGGTGCTGATCGGGCTTGGGGCCTCGGCGATCTCGCGGTTTCCGCAAGGTTTCGCCCGGAATGCCTCAGGCACGGCCGACCACACCAAGGCGATCCGCGCGGGGCGGTTCTCGACCCACCGGGGCCATGTCTTTGCCGGCGAAGGCCGCGTGCGCGCCCGGATCATCGAGGCGCTGATGTGCAATTCCGGAACCTGCCCGGCCCCTGACCCGGATGATTGCCCGGGCGTCCGACGCCTATGTCAGCACCGAGGCTCGGCATTCGCCGGCAATCTGAACCTGGCGTGCTTCGTCAGACCCGCATCCGCCGCATGGCCGGCAGTGCCGCCGCCGTCAGCGCCAGCATCACTCCGGCGATCAGCCAGAAAAACCCGCGCTCGCCCATGCCCGCCATCAAGGGTGCCACGATCAGCGGGGCACCGATGCCCCCGACCAGACCCGAGGCGATGATTGTCGGCGGCACCCGCAGATCTTCGCCCATCTTGCCGCTGGCCGTCACGTAAAAGCCGGGAAAGAACAGTCCGGCCGGTGCGCCCATCGCGACGAAGAACACGGCCGGCGAGACGAAGACCGTGCCCAGCGCGCACAGGGAAGCCACCGCCATCGCAAGCGTGAACAAGAGGAATGGCGCCACCCGGTGGGCAACGAAGATCAGCACCACGCGCGCGGCGAGGAATACGAAGAAGAACGCACTCAGCAACTCTGCCGCCCGCGCCTCCGCGACCCCGGCCCGGATCAGGGCCGAAGGGCCAAGCCCGATCAGGCAGGCTTCCAGTCCGATCGCTGCCGCCCCGAAGGCCATGATCCCCCAATGCGGCCGGAACGTCCGGACCGCGCCGGCCGGAGCCGCCGCCGCCTCCCCTGCCGGACCGGCGAAAATCCAGATCGTGGCCGCAAGGGCCGCCGTCAGCCCGAAGGACCAGCGCGGGTCGCTGCCCAGTGCAACAAAGATCAGCGGGGCGGCGATCGCGCCGACCCCGAAGGTCGCGTTCAGCATGCTCAGCATCGACGGCCCGTAGGTCCCGAAGGCCCGCAGCACGCGCGGGTTGAAGACGGCGGTTGACAGGCCATAGCCCGCGCCGAACACCATCGCCGCCGCAATCGTCGCCCACCAACCCGCAAGCATTGCGACTCCCGCCGCGCCGACAGCCATCGCCGCCAGCGCATGCCGGGGCGTGATCCCGCCGCCGCGCAGATACATCAGCCCGACGCCGAGGAAGCACCCCACCCAATGCGCCGACACCAGAACACCCGCCTCGGCCAGGCTGACCCCGAAAATGCGGGAAAAGGCGGGCAGGGCGGGGCCGTAAAGCGACTGCCCGGCTCCCATCATCACGAAGGTCGCCACGCCGGTGAACAAGAGCCCCGCATGGGTCCGGATCAGGTCTTTCACACGCGTTCTCCCGCTGGCCCGCCCGATCGCTCGCGCCCGATCTCTCGTGCCCGGCCGGAACTGTCAATGCCGGGTGGCATGACGCGACGTTGACTCTGCCCTTGTGCGGTTTTCGTGCATGATGCGGCAAACGCATCAGAGGGCCGACATGACCGACATCCACATCCTCTCTGCCGCCCGCACCGCCATCGGCGGTTTCGGCGGCGCGCTGGCCGGCCTGCCGCCGATCGACATCGCCACCCACGCCGCACAGGCGGCTCTGGAACGGGCCGGGGTCGAGGCTGGCCAGATCGGCCATGTCGTCATGGGCCACGTGATCAACACCGAGCCGCGCGACATGTATCTCTCCCGCGTCATGGCGGTGCAGGCCGGCATCCCTGAAACCACCCCGGCGATGAACGTCAACCGCCTTTGCGGCTCGGGGGCGCAGGCCGTGGTTTCGGCGGTGCAGGCGCTGATGCTTGGCGACGCCGAGATGGCGCTTGCCGGCGGGGCCGAGTGCATGAGCCGCGCGCCCTATATCCTGCAAGCCGCCCGCTTCGGCCAGAAGATGGGCGACACCCGC
>JANOER010000068.1:0-5046 GCA_031441285.1 Rhodobacterales bacterium | reverse complement strand
CTTGGCGCGGTCATTGCCGTTATGAAGCATCTGGGCACCGATCGCCGGCTGGAACTGGCCGGGCTGACGCCGTCGGTCGAAAAGGTGTTCCGGCTGACCCGCATGGACGCGATCTTCACCATTCACGCCAAGGCCCCCGGGGAACATGGCCTGTCGCATGCCAGCTAGGCGCGTCGCGTTGCCCCCGGACCAGCGACTGGACCAGCGACTGGACCAGCAACCGGACCAGCAACCGGACGAGCTGCCGGGGCCGGAGATCTGCTTGGCCTTTCCGGCAGACCCGTTTTCGGTCCGCGTCGCGCTGGAGGGTGTCGTTTCCGATGCGAGCGTTCGGCGGCTGACTGCCGATGACCAGAGTTCGCTGGAACTGGTTCTGGCCGAAGTTCTCAACAATATCGTGGAACATGCCTATGCCACCGCCAGCGTTTCGGGCAGTATCGAACTTCGCCTGCGCGTGCAGCACGGCGCACTGCAGTGCGATGTCGTCGACCACGGTCAGCCGATGCCAAACGGTCAGCCGCCCGGCGGTCGGCCATCCGACAGCACGGTGCCGTTGGAGGATTTGCCCGAAGGCGGCTTTGGCTGGTATCTGATCCATACGCTGACCCGGAACCTGACCTATCGGCGGGACGGTATCCAAAATCGGCTCAGCTTCCATCTGCCCCTGCAAGCGTCCGACCCTACGCCAGAGGGGCGCCAGATCGGCTTGTATTTCAACGCTTAGTCGTCCGGCTTGCCAGGTCGCATTCTTTGGCCGGACCGTTGGGCACGACTGCTGCCGCCGCGCGATGTGATCTGGACGTCACCGGTCGGCCCTGCGGCATGGAGCGTTGCAATGTGCCGTTTTCCCGACCTGCCCCGGTTGCCTCCCCCGGGAAATCCGAGTGCCCCAATGATGCCTTGAACTGCGCAAACCCCCGCCCAATTCCACCATGATACAGGCTTTGTAGCTGCATGGCTTCCCCCGGTGTCACGGAAAACAGCCCCCACCCAGACCGTGACATCGGGGACCTTGCCGCTATTTTCTTCCCCCTCCGTCCCTCCTACTCTTGCGGCAGAAACGTAAGGAGGGACGCGATGCGCGATTTCCAGATGCCCGGTCGGTCGGCGGTCTTTGCCACCAATGGAGTCTGTGCGACCTCTCACCCACTGGCGGCCAAAGCTGCGGTACAGATGCTGGAGGCAGGCGGCAATGCCGTCGACGCGGCCATTGCAGGGGCCGTGCTGCTCGGGATCTGCGAGCCGCACATGACCGGGATCGGCGGCGACTGTTTTGCGCTGTTGTCGGTTCCGGGCGACGACCGGGTGATCGCGCTGAACGGGTCCGGGCGGGCGCCCTTGGGGCTGAACGGCGCGGATTTGCGCGCGCGTGGGCTGGCGTCGGTGTCGCTTGGCGCAGTGGAGGCGGTCACAGTGCCCGGTGCCATCGATGCCTTCTGCCGGCTGTCGGCGGATTGGGGTCACCTCGGCCTGGCAGACAGCCTTGCCCCCGCCATCCGCTATGCACTGGACGGCGTTCCGGTTGCGCCCCGCACTGCCGTGGTCTGGTCGGATGCCCAGGCCACGCTGCAGGGCGATGCCCGCCGGTTCTTCCTGCACAACGATGCCGCTCCGGCGACGGGCCAGGTGTTCCGCGCCCCGATGCAAGCCGAAGTGTTGCGCCGGATCGCGCACGACGGCCGCGCCGGCTTCTACGAAGGCGAGGTTGCCGACGATATCGTGACTTCGCTGCAGGCCATGGGCGGGCGGCACACCCACGACGATCTGGCGGCGACCCGTTGCACCTACGGCGATCCGGTCAGCGGGACCTACAAACAGGTCGACCTCTGCGAACACCCGCCCAACGGACAAGGCGCAACGGCGCTGCTGATGCTGAACATCCTGAAACAATTCGACCTTGCCAGCCTCGATCCCTTTGGGGCCGACCGCGCGCATCTGGAGGCCGAGGCGGCCAAGCTGGCCTATGACGCCCGCAACCGGTTCATCGCCGACCCGGGCCACACAACCCGACTGGACCACATGCTTGCCCCCGAAACCGCAAGCGCGCTTGCAGCCCTGATCGACCCCAAGCGGGCCATGGCCGCCGCTGCCCCCCTGACGGAAGCGCTCCACAGCGATACGGTCTATATCACCGTCGTCGACCGCAACCGAATGGCGGTATCCCTGATCTATTCGATCTACAAGGCCTTCGGCTCCGGGCTGGCCACCCAGAAATTCGGGATATTGCTGCAGAACCGCGGGGCAGGTTTCACGCTGGCCCCGGGCCACCCCAACGAGCTTCAGGGCGGCAAGCGCCCGATGCACACCATCATTCCGGGGATGCTTCGCGAGGCAGGCACTGTCATCATGCCCTTTGGGGTGATGGGCGGCGCCTACCAGCACACCGGCCATGTGCGCGTTCTGACCAACATGGTGGATTTCGGCATGGACCCTCAAGCCGCCATCGACGCGCCCCGCTCTTTTGCGGCGGACGACGGGCTGGAACTGGAGCGTGGTTACAGCGACGCGGTCAGGGCCGAGCTTGCGGCCCGCGGTCATCGGCTGGCTGAACCCCACGATCCGCTGGGCGGCGCACAGGCGATCCGCATCCATCCGTCCGGTGTGCTGGAAGGGGCCTCCGATCCCCGCAAGGATGGCTGCGCGCTCGGCTATTGACCGGCCCCCGATTCGGCCCGGGCTTTCACTATGGCTGAAATATCCCCGCCGGAGGCTCTGCCCCCGCCACCGTCGACCTGACGGTCAATTCATCTGGAATTGCAGCGGGTAGCGGCCGTTCTCGAAATCGCCGAACAGGTCGGGAAGGTCGGGATGATCGATCGGCTCGCCGGTGTCATCCGGAATCAGGTTCTGTTCCGACACATAGGCAACATAGTAGCTCTGGTCGTTCTCGGCGAGCAGATGGTAGAATGGCTGGTCACGGGACGGCCTGGCATCTTCGGGAATCGCGTCGTACCATTCCTCGGAATTCGAGAACATCGCATCGACATCGAACACCACGCCTCGAAACGGGTGTTTCTTGTGCCGGACGATCTGGCCCAGATCATACTTCGCACGTGTTTTGATCATGACGTTGCAACCCCTCAAGATGGTTATTAGACCGTTGACGCGACGCTTGTCCATCTGGTGTTCGGAAATTCGGGGAAACAGTCTGTGAACCTTGTCCTTACAGTTGTGGAGGTGGTTGCCCCGGTTTTCATGCTGGCCCTGGTCGGGTTCTGCTGGGTCCGGGCCGGGTTCGAGTACCGGGTGGAGTTCGTCACGCGGCTGTCGATGACCCTGTCGATGCCCTGCCTGATCTTCGTCGCCCTGATGCAGACCGACATCGCCCCGGCGGCGCTCGGCACCATCTTTCTGGCCTCGGTCGTTGCTTACGGGGCACTGACCCTGCTGTTCTGGGGTCTGGTTTCGGTCGGCAAGCTGGACCGCGCCACCTATCTGGCCCCGCTGATCTTTGGCAACACCGGCAACCTCGGCCTGCCGATTGCGTTGTTCGGCTTTGGTCAAGCCGGTCTTGGCTATGCAGTGGTGATCTTTGCCATCATGGCCGTCTGGTCCTTTACCTTCGGCATCTGGCTGGTTTCCGGGGCGGGGTCGCCGCTGCGCGTCCTCAAGGAACCGATGGTGGGCGGCACTCTGCTGGGCGCGCTGTTCCTGTGGCAGGGCTGGGAAACTCCGGACTGGCTGACGCACGGACTGGAATTGATCGGCCAGATGGGCATTCCGCTGATGCTGATCACGCTGGGGGTCGCCGTCGCCCGGCTGAAGCCCGTACGGATGGGGCCGGCGGTCTGGCTGGCGGCGTGACCGAGGAGAAGTTGTTGTCCGCGCGCCCGGCGACCACAATGCGCGAGTGGAAGCTGGCGGACTTCGCGGCGTCCCTTGGGAAGGCGGAGCAGCGCGACGTGATGCGCGGCTTCAAGGTGTTCATGGACGCGCAATGCCATCAGTGCCACCAGGTCAGCGGGCACGGCGTCGCGCTCGGACCAGACCTGACGAAGGTGGGCGAGAAGTTCAAGGGCGCGGAGTTGTTGCGCCAGGTGCTGGAGCCGTCGGCGGTAATCGACGACCAGTTCCGCACCTGGACGTTCGCGCAGAAGAAGGGCGAGGAGGTCAGCGGTACGATCCAGAAGGAGGACGCGAAGTTCGTGTATGTGCGGCCGAGCCTGCTGGCGCCGGACAACGTCGTGCGGGTGAACAAGGCGCAGATCGCGTCGCGCAAGCCGGCGCAACTGTCACCGATGCCGGAGGGATTGCTGGCGGCGTTCAGCGAGGAACAGATTCTCGACCTGGTGGGATTCCTCGGCGCGGGCGGGTATCAATTGCCGGAGGCGCTGAAGCATTCGCACGGGAAGAAACCTTGAACGGAGCGGAAGCCGGCTCGCCGTCAGCTCACCGGCACCAGGCCGGAGCGATCTTCGCCGAGATGCAGCACTTCGGCGGCGCTACGCACATCATCGGTCTCGATCCGGGCGCCGAGAAAATCGCGCAGATCCTTGAAGGCCTCGCCGTCGAGTAGCTTGAGCACGCTGGCGGGGCGGACCTTGAAGCCCGCCGGCTCATCCCCGCGCCCGGCATGCGGTTCGAGCCGGAACCGCCGTTCGGGGGCGTGATCCGGTCGCAGGACAAGCGTGGCTTTCATCTGGACAGTGGGACAGGCACGCGGCCGGTCCGTTCAAGGATTCAGCAGGGAGCGTTCCCGCCGGGCGGGTGCGGGCGATGACCTCGGCTGCGGCCCAGCCTCTGCCTTTCTCCAGTCACTCGAAGAAATTCAGCATGCGCTACCGATCATCCTGCTTCGTTTCCGTTAGCTTGTTCGCCCTCGGCCTCTTGATGCTGGGAGCCTCTGGGGCGAGAGGATCCGCGCCGGTGGCGTTTTGGGATTTCGCCCAGGGAACTCAAGGATGGGTGACAAACGAGTTGGTGACCCACGCCCGAACGACCCCAGAGGGTTGGGTCATGGAACTCAAGGCGCCGGATCCGACGCTGACCGGGCCAGTCGTCGATTTTCCGGCCGGTCAGTATGGGCTTGTGACCCTTCGCTTACGC
>JANOER010000067.1:0-38194 GCA_031441285.1 Rhodobacterales bacterium | reverse complement strand
CGCCGATGGATTTCTTCGTCACCCTATCAGCCTCAAACATGGCCGAGCTGTTCGATGCCCGCATCCAGTTTGAACCGATGGTCACCCGGATGGCGGCCGAGCGGCTGACCGACGATCAGCTTGCCCATCTGGCCGACCTTGTGGCCCAGCAGACCGCCGCCCCCGAGGATGCCGAACTGTTCCACGACACGGATGTCGAGTTTCACAAGACCATCCTTGACGCCAGCGGCAACGCCTTTCTGGGCCGGTTCGGCAAGATGCTGCAGGTCCTGGGCGATCAGGGCCGGAAGGCGTTCCAGAAGCGCAGATCGATCCGGTCGCAGTCGGTCGAGGATCATCAGGCGATCATGGCAGCCCTTCTTGCCCGCGATCCGGACGCGGCGCAGCGGGCGATGCGGCAGCACATGGTGAACGTCCGGAATGCGCTGAAGGAGGTCACCGGTGCGTAAGGCAAGGATCGCCGTTCTGGGCGCGGGCTGGTGGGGGGCGCAGGTCTATATCCCGGCCCTTCAGGCCAACCCTGACGCAACGCTAGCCGCCGTGAACCGCCGCAACCCGGATGCCCTTCGCCAGTTGACCGAAACCTTCGGCATCCCGGCAGGCTACACCGACTATCGAGAATTGCTGGCCAAGGAGCCGCTGGACGGCGCGATCATCGTCTCGCCCCACACCGTGCATTTCGAACAGGCGATGGCTTGTCTTGATGCCGGGTGCCATGTGCTGGTCGACAAGCCGATGACTACCTCGGCCGCCGATGCGCGCGAGGTGGTGGCGAAGGCGGCGGACGTGGGCCGGCAGATCGTCGTGCCCTATGGCTGGAATTTCAAGGACTTCACCCGCAAAGCCGCCGATCTGGTGGCGGCGGGTCGGCTGGGGGAAATCCGCCATGTCTCATGCCAGATGGCCAGCCCCACGGGCGATCTTTTCGGCGGCGTCGGCCTCATAGAGACGACCGGCCACATGTTCCAGCCCGAACGCTCCACCTGGGCCGACCCTGCGAATGCGGGCGGCTATGGCTGGGGGCAGCTTTCCCACGCGCTTGGCCTGATGTTCGCGGTGACCGGCCTTGCCCCCGCGCAGGTCTTTGCGATGGGCGGGAAAAGCAAGGCGGGGGTGGATTACTACAACGCACTTACGGTCAGGATGACCAACGGGGCCACCGCCGCGATTTCGGGGGCGGCGACGGTGCCAAAGCATTGCGGCTATCAGGTCGATGTCCGCATTTTCGGGACCGAAGGAATGCTGCTGATCGACGTGGAACGCGAACGGATGGAGCTGCGCCGCAACGACCGTGACGATGTGGTGCTGGACCTGAGGCCCGGCGACGGCGCCTATCTCGCGATCGAACCCGTGGACCGACTTGTCGACATCTGCCTTGGCCGCAGCCTCCGGAACGAAGCGCCGGGCGAGGTCGGCCTGCACGCGGTCGAGGTCTTGGATGCGATGTACCGCTCCATCGCCTCGGGCCGGGTGGAGGCCGCGTGATGTGGGGGGCGACAAAGGCGCAGATCGTGCAGGGCGGCTTTTCCACCCCGTTCGATGCACCAATGATCCCGCGCTTTCCCTTCACCTTCCGCGATGTCGAGGTGCTGACGCTGTGCTATCGCAGCGACATGGACGCGATGCGCCGCCTGCTTCCGGAACCCCTGGAGCCCACGGGCGATGTGGTGATGATCCACGTCTACAAGATGAACGATACCGACTGGCTGGGGCCTTATGGTGAGGTGAACGTGATGTTCGGCGTCCGCTATTGCGATCTGGTCGGCAGCTATTCGCCCTACCTGTTCCTGTCGTCGGACGTCGGTGTCACCCATGGCCGCGAAATCCACGGCCAGCCGAAGAAGCTTGCCGAACCGGCGCTGGACGCGCGCGGCGATCTGATCGTCGGCACCTGCCGCCGCAACGGGATCGACATTCTGACCGGCACGATGCCCTACAAGCAGCAGCCTGCCGACATTGCCGAACTGGACCATTTCCCGTTCAGGACCAACATCAACCTCAAGGCCATCGACCACATCGACGGCACCCCGGCGATCCGGCAGTTGACCAGCCGCGCGCTTGCGGATGTGACGGTCAGCGAATGCTGGCGCGGTCCCTGCACGGTCGAGTTACGCCCCAACGCGCAGGCCCCGGTCCACCGCCTGCCGGTGCATGACATGCTGGACGGCTTCTACTGGCGCGCCCGGTTCACGCTGGTGCCGGGCACGGTGATCCACGACTATCTGAAGGAGGGCGCATGATGGGAAGCCATGCCTGGGTTCTGGGGGTCCGCCCCGGATACGAGGACGAATACAAACGGCGCCACGACGCGTTGTGGCCCGAGATGGACGCCGCCCTGCGCGCTTCCGGCATCCGCAACTACCACATCTTCCGCCATGGCCTGACGCTTTTCGGGTATTTCGAGGCCGACGACCTTGCCGCCACCATCGCCGCCCTCAAGACCGACCCGGTGAACGCGCGTTGGTCAGAACACATGGCCGACATCATGGTCATCGACATCGATGCCCGCACGGGCTTTCCCTTCCTTTTGCCAAAACAGTGGAGCCTTGATGAAACCCCTTGATCTGAATGGCAAATCAGCCCTTGTAACCGGGGGCAACCGCGGCATTGGTGCAGCCACCGTCATCGCACTCGCCGCGGCTGGCGCGCGCGTGACCTATACCGCGCGCTCGGCCACCAGTCTTGCTCAGGGGCCAGCGGGCGACCGGATCTCCGGCGCGGTGGCCGATGCGACGGACCGCGCCGCGACCATCACCCTTCTGGCGCAGGGCTTCGACATCGTGGTGAACAACGCCGGAATCGTCACGCCAATCGGCCATATCGACCAGGTTCCCATCGCCGACTGGGCCGAGAACATCCAGATCAACCTGATCTCGGCCTTCCATGTCACGCAACAGGCCATCGTCCACCGCCCTGCCACCGGCGTCACGGTCGTCCACCTGTCCTCGGGTGCCGCCCGCAGCGCGATGGAGGGGTGGAGCGCCTATTGCGCCGGCAAGGCGGGCCTCGCGATGCTGACCCGGTCCGTGCATCTGGAGTTCGCCGCAAAGGGTGTCCGCGTCTTCGGCTTTGCGCCGGGGGTGGTTGATACCGGGATGCAAGGCTCGATCCGCGCGTCGAAGATGAACCCGGTCAGCCTGATCCCGCGCGAAAACCTGGCCCCGGCCGAGGTGCCCGCCCATGCCATCGCCTGGCTGGCCACCCCCGAGGCGGACGCCTTCGCCGGACAAGAGGTCGACGTGCGCAACCCCGACTTCCGCGCCGCCTGCGGTCTGCCGGTGCTGCCGTGAAGGTCGTCATCACCGACGCCACCTTCCCCGATGTCGCACGGGAGGAAGCCGCAGCCCGTGCCGCCGGAGCCTTGTTCGAGCGGCATGCCTGCAAGACCGCAGACGAAGTGGCCGCCGCTGTCAAAGGGGCCGATGTGGCCGTGGTCCAGTTCGCGCCCCTGACCGCTGCAGCCATCGCGGGCCTTGCCCCCGGCGCCCGTGCGATCCGCTATGGTGTGGGCTACAACAACTTCGATCTTTCCACGCTGAACGCCAGCAACGTCCTTGCCGCCTACGTCCCCGACTACTGCACCGATGAGGTCGCCGACCACACCGCCGCCGCCATCCTGACGCTTCTGCGCAAGCTGATGCCCTTGGAGGCGCAGGTGCGCCGCGGCGACTGGAATGTCGTCGCCATCACCCGCCCCCTGCCCGCCTTCCGCGATACGACCGTGGGCTTCCTGGGGCTGGGGCGCATCGCGCAAGAGGTGTTGAAGCGCCTGGCCCCCTTCGGCTTTCGCTTCATCGCGACCGATCCGGTGGCGCAAGTTGAGGGCGTGCGGATGGTCGACCTTGCCACCCTGCTGACGCAGGCGGACGTGCTGACCCTGCACGCCCCCGCCACGCCCGAAACTGTGGGGATAATCAACGCAGGCGCCCTCTCCCGAATGAAGCCCACCGCCTACCTCGTCAACTCCGCACGCGGTGATCTGGTGATCGAGGATGCCCTTGCCGCAGCCCTGACGGCGGGAAAGCTGGCCGGGGCGGCGCTGGATGTCTTCGCGGTCGAGCCCTTGCCGATGGATTCGCCCTTGCGGTCGGCACCGAACCTCATGCTCACTCCGCACGCGGCGTGGTATTCGGATGTTGCGGTGGCCCAGTTGCAGACACTGGTCGCCGACGAAATCACCCGCGCCCTGACCGGGCAGCCACCGCGCCGGCCGATCCCCGGCACCATCGCTTACGACAGGAACAGACAATGAAACTTCTTCGCTTTGGCCCCCAAGGGGCGGAACGCCCCGGCATCCTTGACCGCGAAGGCCGCATTCGCGACCTTTCGGGCGTGATCCCCGATGTCGCGGGTGAGGTGCTGACCCGGCTGGACGGGCTGAACATTGACCCCGAGACGCTGCCCCTTGTCGCAGGCTCTCCCCGCCTTGGACCCTGCGTCGGCGGCACCGGCAAATTCATCTGCATCGGCCTCAACTACGCCGACCACGCCGCTGAATCCGGCATGGCAGTGCCGCCGGAACCGGTGATCTTCATGAAGGCCACCAGTGCCATCTGCGGGCCGAACGACCCGATCCTGATGCCGCGCGGGTCGCAAAAGACCGATTGGGAGGTCGAACTTGGCGTCGTCATCGGCAAACCCGCGAAACATGTGACCGAAGCGCAGGCGCTGGATCATGTGGCAGGCTACTGCGTGATCAACGATGTCAGCGAACGCGCCTACCAGTTCGAACGCCAGGGCCAGTGGACCAAGGGCAAAAGCTGCGACAACTTCGGCCAGACCGGCCCCTGGCTGGTCACCAAGGACGAGGTGCCGGACCCGCAGAACCTGTCGATGTGGCTGAAGGTCGGCGACCAGATGGTGCAGAACGGATCGACCACCACCATGGTTTACGGCGTCGCCTATCTGGTCAGCTACCTTTCCCAGTTCTTCACCCTGCATCCCGGTGACATCATCTCGACCGGCACGCCCCCCGGCGTGGGCCACGGGATGAAGCCCCAGCGCTACCTCAAGGCCGGAGAGGTTGTCACCCTTGGCATCGAAGGACTGGGCCAGCAGCGGCAAGAGGTGGTTCAGGGATGAAGGTCGCCCGCGTCGAGGCGATCCCCGTCGCCTATCCGGAGCCGAACGACCACGCGCGCCACCGGTCGGTCTGTCTGGTGAAGATCACCTCGACGGATAGCGCGGTTGGCTGGGGCGAGTGCTGCACCTACTTCCCCGAGGCCAGCCGCGCCGCCAAGGCGCTGGTCGACGGGATGGCGGAACTGGTGATCGGCGAAAGTGTCCTCGCCACGCACCGGATCTGGCACGCCATCCGCCATCACGCCTGGTGGTATGGCAACGGCGCTGGCATTGCCTCGATCGCGCTGTCGGGGATCGACATGGCGCTTTGGGATCTGAAGGGCAAGACGTTGGGCGCGCGGGTGCTGGACCTTCTGGGCGGACCGGTGAATGACCGGATGCCAGCGGTCGCAAGCCTCCATGCGACCGAGGCCGACATCGACCGGATGGTCGAAGGCATGGCGCGGTATCTGGACGGGGGTTTGCAGGGCATCAAGGTCGGTTTCGGCAAGCGGGGCGACGCAAATCTGGGCTTTGACCACGACCGCGACGTGCGGTTTGTGCGGGCGCTGCGCGACGCTATCGGGCCGACGAAACGCATCATGATCGACCTTGGCATCAAGAACTTCTGGGACGTGCCAACCGCGATCCGCCGCGCCCGCGCCTTCGAGGAGTTTGATGTCCACTGGCTGGAAGAACCCCTCGGCGACCGCGACCCGGCAGGCTACCGCGCTTTACGCGCAGGCACCTCGCTGCGGCTGGCCTACGGCGAAAAGGAATGGAATTTTCAAGGCGTGCAAGAGATCGTCGAGACGGGCACCGTCGACGTGATCGGCCTTGATCCCGGCCGGATCGAAGGCATCACCGGCTTCTGGAAGGCCGCCGAGATCTGCGCCGCCCACCGCCGTCAGGCCAACGCGCACAACTTTTCCACCGCCATCGTCAGTGCGGCCAGCCAGGCGCTCAGCTTCGCCAGCCCCGCCTGCCGCGAGCTGGAGTTGCAGCCGGTTTACGGCCCGGCGCAAGCTGACCTTGTGGATCGCCCGGTCTGGCACACCGACGGCTGGATCACCCCGCCCGAGGGGCCGGGCCTTGGTATCACCGTGAACGAAGACCTTGTGCAGTCGGCAAGGCTGGACCAATGACGCATCTGGACTGGGGCCTTGCCGGGGAAACCGTGATCGTGACCGGAGGCGCCGGAGCCATCGGCCGCGCGGTCTGCGAAGGCTTTGCCGAGGCCGGGGCAAAGGTCGCCGTCGTCGACATCGACCAGGCGGCCTGCGATGCGGTGGCGGCTGCCCTGCCCGGCGCGCAAGGTTTCGCTGCGAACCTCACCGACTTTGCCAACCTGCCCGCCCTTGTCGCCCGGATCGAGGCCGCAATGGGGCTGGCCACGCATCTGGTGAACGTCGCCGGCATCATCCGGCGCACGGCGGACCTTTTCAGCGTCACCCCCGGCGACTGGGACGCGCAGCATGACGTGAACCTCAAGGCGCTGTTCTTCCTCTCCCAGGCCTTTGCCGCGCGGCTGAAGGCCGAAGGTCGCGAAGGTTCGGTCGTCAACTTCTCCTCGCAGGGCTGGCAGTCGGGCGGTTTTGGCGGGTCGGTCGTCTACAACGCGACCAAGGGCGCGGTCATCACGATGACGCGCGGCATGGCCCGGTCCTGGGCCCCGCTTGGCATCAGGGTGAACGCCGTCGCTCCGGGGCTGGTCGACACGCCGATGCTGAAGACACCGGGGCAAACGCCCGATCAGTTCCGGGCGATGGTTGACTCAATTCCGATGAAGCGGCTGGCGGTCCCCGACGACCATGTCGGCGCGACGGTGTTTCTGTGCAGCCCGATGGCGCGTTACATGACCGGGGCCTGCGTCAACGTCTCGGGCGGGTTCCTGATGTATTGAAGGGCCTGGCTGTGCGCTTGTTTGCCCCACCGGCCGCAGCCTTGCCAGGGACAAAGCCGGTCTTCCCTGCAAGCCTGCAAGCAGTCCGGCACCGCAAACATCGCACGACCGGGCAACCGAAAGCCCCCGGCGGCCGAAACTGCCGGGGGCTTTAAATCAGTTGCGTTTGGCCCTGGCGTGCGGTTCGGCCCTGTCATCGGCAACGACGTTCAGCTTCAGAACCGGGACCATTTCGCCTTCCGACGCCAACCGCGCGCCAAGATGCAACAGTGACAGCGCCCCGACAGCCACCACGATGGCACCAACGTAGATGACCGGCACGCAGATCGCGAAGGTCAGCCAGCCGCTTGCCGCAAGCACCTTGCTGGTCCCAAGCCCCAGCGCCAGCAACCAGCTGGACGTCGAGACGGCTCCGACCGTGGCCAGTTTCAGCTTCAGCGAAAACGGCAACTGCATCAGACTGCGGCCCCGGTTGGACTCCATCAGGGGCATGACGATCCTGGAGATCAGCGCGGCGTTGATGGTCAGGACTGAAACGGTCAGGATCTTGACCATCAGCTTGGGCGTGAAGTTTGCCGGATCGAATCCGGTTCTGATGTAGATCAGGGTCAGCCCGGTGATCCACATTGCAATCACGCTGAACCATATTGTTGTGTGATAGGCGTGCAGCGCCGACAGAAACGGCCTGTCAATGGGTGCCGGCAATCTTGACAAGGCGTGCATGTCGGTCAGGAAGGCTGCGCCGAAGCCGATCGCGACGGCAACGATATGCGAGTAGCGCGCAAGGTCGATGTAGATCTGAGCGTCCATTTTTCGGGTTCCCTGTTCTGTGTCTGGCATGGAAGTGCTTTGTCGCAGTCGGCAGCAGGTCTGCCGGCTGGCGTCGCAACTGCACAACCGGTGGTATTGTGTGTTTGAGATTGATCAAATGGCGCCCGTCCCGGTCTGGCCGAATTCCGCCGGAGTTCACGACAGATGCATTATTGTGCAAGTTATTATTTTTTATCAATATTTTGCAAAACTCCGGCATCCGGAGGCGCAGACCGTGGTGGCGAATTCTTGCTGTACTTCGCAGGTTTATGGCCACTGGCCGCAAGTTTAGGGCCATTGGTCCGCACGACCTGTGGTAGAATCATTCCTCGATCGGAATATGACCGGTCAAAGCCCGTGACGCATTCAGACTGACGATTTTACCTGCGGCCATTCCTTCCCCGATTCGGCCTTGCGTTTATCGGCGGGCCGTGACGCCCGATGTCGGCGCAGCGCGACGGTCTTGGCACAATGGCGATCTTCCACGGGCAACGGGGACGGTCCGAACGGCTTTCCCGATCGGCCACCCGACCCTTCCGGGTGTCCGCGCGCATCTTTTCCCGCACCGTGGCAGTTTTCGCCGCGCAAGGTTTGTGCCAAGAGTTGGCCGGCCGCCCCGACCTTTCGCCCTTAAGGACCGACATGAACCGCATCACCCGGCTGGAAACCTTTCACGACACCTTTGTCTGCTTCGTGCGCGCAACCGCCGAGGATGGCAGCATCGGCTGGGGCCAGACCTCGACCTACAACGCCGACATCACCGCACAGGTCTTTCACCGGCAGGTCGCTCCGCATGTGCTGGGCGGGGATTGCGGTGACATCGCCGGCCTGATCGGGCTGGTCGAGCGGCGCGAGCACAAGTTTCCCGGAAGCTACCGCTGCCGGGCGCTGGCGGGACTGGACACGGCCCTGTGGGACATGGCCGGACGCCGGGCCGGCAAGCCGGTTGCCAGCCTCTTGGGTGGCACTCCGGGACGCTTGCGCGCCTATGCAAGCTCGATGAAGCGCGACATCACCCCGCAGCACGAGGCCGACCGGCTGAAGCGGCTATGCGACGAGGCGGGCTTCACCGCCGCCAAATGGCGGGTCGGCGCGGAATGCGGGCAGGATGTCGATGAATGGCCGGGCCGCACCGAAGCGGTGATCCCGGTCGTCGCCGGCGCCTTGGGCGACGGGATCGCCAAGCTGGTCGACGGCAATTCGGGCTTCTCGGTGGCACGGGCGACCGAAGTTGGCGGGATGCTGCGGGACCATGGGATCAGCCATTTCGAGGAACCGGTTCCCTATTGGGATCTGGACGCCACCCGCGCGGTGACCGAGGCGCTGGAGATCGACGTGACCGGCGGCGAGCAAGACTGGGATCTGGCGACGTGGAAGCGGATGATCGACATCCGCGCCGTCGATATCGTGCAGCCGGACGTGATGTACATGGGCGGCATGGTCCGCACGCTGGAGGTGGCGCGGATGGCGGCGGAAGCGGGCCTGCCCTGCACGCCGCATTCGGCCAACCTGTCGCTGGTGACGATGTGCACGATGCATCTTCTGCGCGCGATCCCGAATGCCGGAAAGTATCTGGAACTGTCGATCGAAGGCGACGACTACTATCCCTGGCAGCGCGGGCTGTTCCTTGGCGACCCCTTTGCCGTGACCGATGGTCAGGTCACCGTCCCCGATCTTCCCGGCTGGGGGGTGACGATTGATCCGGCCTGGCTGGACCGGGCACGCTATGCGGCGTCTGACCTTGCGGACTGAACTCTCTGGCGCGCGACGATCTCGCTTCCGCGTGACATCAGTCGCTGAACAGGGCCGCCTGGCCGAAATCCGCCAGATCGACTGGCACCGACCAACCTGAGGAGACGGACATGTTTCGCGCATTGGTGATGGAAAAGACCGGCGACGGGCCGGCGGTCGCGGCCCTTCGCAGCCTGGAGGACAGCGCCCTGCCGGACGGCGAGGTGACGGTCGCGGTCGAATACTCGACGCTGAACTACAAGGACGGGCTGTGCCTGTCCGGCACCGGTGGCGGGCTGGTGCGGGTCTGGCCGCATGTGCCGGGGATCGACTTTGCCGGCACCGTCGAGGCCAGCGACGACCCGCGCTACAGGGCCGGCGACCGCGTGGTCCTGACCGGATGGCGGGTGGGCGAGGTGCATTGGGGCGGCTATGCCCAGAAGGCGCGGGTCAGGGCCGACTGGCTGGTGCCGCTGCCGCCTGGGCTTTCGACGCGGGCGGCGATGGCGGTCGGGACGGCGGGCTTTACGGCCATGCTGGCGATCCAGGCACTGGAAGACCATGGCCTGGACCCGGACCGGGGCGAGGTGCTGGTGACCGGCGCTGCCGGCGGTGTCGGGTCGGTGGCCACCGCCCTTCTGGCCGCCATGGGCTACCAGGTTGCCGCCGTGACCGGACGGCCCGAAACGGAGGCCTATCTGCGCGCGCTTGGGGCCGCGCGCATCGTGCCGCGCGCCGATCTTGCCGAAACCGTCAAGCGCCCGCTTGAGGCGGAAACCTGGGCTGCTTGCGTCGATGCCGTCGGCGGGGCGATGCTGGCGCGGGTGCTGGGACAGTTGCGCCACGGCGGATCGGTCGCGGCGGTCGGGCTGGCGGGAGGGGCGGGGCTGCCGGCCTCGGTCATCCCGTTCCTGTTGCGGGGGGTGAACCTTCTGGGCATCGATTCCGTCACGCAGTCTTATGCCAGCCGCCTGCACGCCTGGAGCCGGATCGCCGCGCACCTGCCGATGGACCGGCTGGAGACGATGATCCGCCCGGCGACCCTGGCTGACCTTCCCGCACTTGGCGCGGACATCCTGGCGGGGGCGGTGCAGGGCCGGGTCGTCGTCGACGTGAACGCCTAGGGCAGTTCAGCCGTTCATGGTGCCGCCCGGCCCGCCGGACGGCATCACGGAGATTGCCGGCTGAAGCCAGCAATTCACCGGGGCTTTGCAAGGCCGTTCGATGACGGTGCGGCGGACAGGTGAGGTGAAGCGATGCGATGCGATTAACCGAATGTGAACGCCGGGTTCTCTGCGCGTTAAACAAGTTTGATGCAGGGTGGGAACATACCGAGTCGCGATGCGATGGGAAAATTCTGATCTGACAGACTGGGGGATGAAGATGCTGCGCTCGACATCTGAAAAAAGCCGCCTGCTGCTGACCTTCGATCTTCTGCAGCCCGAAGGGCGGATCGGACTTTCGCCGCGCAAACTGGACGACAGCAGTTTCGGGCTGATGCGACGCCGCTTCCCGCCTATCGACGAACTGGTAAGTGCGCTTGACCATATCGCATCGCGCGAGCTTGTCGCGTAAACAAGTCAGGGCCAGAGATGGAAAAAGGCCACCCGCGTCAGGGTGGCCTTTCCTTTTGGGCTTGCGCAAATTCCATGGTCAGGTCTGCGGCACGGTAGGTTCGTCCAGGCGAAAGCCGCGCGCGCGTGCCAAAAGCCTTCGGCTGCCCGGCGCCTGCACCTGCGTCGGACAGCCTGTTATTGCGTCCGGGACCACCACATTCGCGGTGAAGTCAGGGCAGCGGTCGGCAATCCTGCCCGGAGTTTTCCCCCGGCATCATGCCACTTGCCACGTCCGGTCTGGTCCGGTCAGAGGCCAAGCAGGGCCTTGACCGCCGCTTCAACCTCGTCGGTCACCGGCTTGTTTGCAGCGCCTTCCAGCAACGCCCGCTCTACGGCGGGTTGATCCTCGACTTTCTGGGTCAGTTCGTCGACTGCGTCGCTCAGTTCCGCAAATTCGACTGCGGCCGTCTGTTCGTCCTTCAGGTCGTCGGCCGTGGCATTGGCTGCGATCAGCGCATTGTCCGCAACCAGAAGTGCCGCTTCGATGGCCAAGTCCGTGCCACCGGCGGCTGCGAGATCGGCCTCAAGCTGGTCGACCAGCATCGCCTTGGTCTCGACATCGACCAGCGCGTCGGCCAGATCGGCATCAATTTCGGCAAGCTCGCGCTCCGGCGGTGTCATCGCGTTCAGAAGCGCAGTCTTTTCCGCAAGCGCGGCCTCAAGCTCCTGGCCCTCCAGCACGGAATCGCGATAGGCGGCGATGCGGCCAACGCGCGAGTTCGGCGACGCATTTTCCAGCGCATTGGGATTGGCATGGGCCGCGTTCAGTGCGCCAAGTTCCGACGGATGGGCAAGGCCGTCCGATCCGGCATCCTTGCGCTTCGGCTTGATCTTGCCGGCAGTGGATGACGCAACCGGAGCAGGTTCCGGCGCAACCGACTTGGCGACCTTCTTCTTCGCAGCACTGGATTTGTCGGCCCCGTTCCCGCCGGCGCTCCAGTCCCCGCCGCCATTGCCGTTTCCGCCGCCGTTGCCGTTCCCGCCGCCGTTCCCGTTCCCGTTCCCGTTTCCGTTCCCGCCGCCGTTACCCTTGCCGTTGCCGTTGTTTGCATAGGCCACATCCGGCAAGGACACCGCCAGGACTACCGCCGCTGTTCCCAGAAGGGCCACGGAAAGAGTGCAGGCCCGAAGAACCTGTGAGGTTGTTTTCATCATGACGCGTCCTCTGCTCGTTGGACAGACAGAAGCTTTCGCCCCGCTGCCTTGATTTCCTTGCACCCGACATGCCGACGGGTCACGTCGAATCGCGGTTGTGTCCCTGCATTAAGCAACGGGTCGGTTTAACTCGCGAAGAACCGATCATTCATCCTGGGTTCACGTCCGCTTTGCTACGAATTTCTGCATGAAACCTTCGCCTTACCTCCTTCTTGTCGCGATGCTTGCGCTCTGCGCTCCGGCTTTTGCCTCGACCGTGCGCGAAATCAGCGCGTCCGAACTTCGCAAGATCGTCGGCGCAGGCGAGGCGATCAGCCTGAAGCGGGCGATCGAGGCCGTGTCGGCGTCGACCGATGGCGAGCTGATCGAAGCGCGCGCCTTTGACGCCGAGGGTGTGGTCTACAGGATCGTCGTGAAACGTTCGAACGGAACCCTGTTCAGCATCATCATTGACGCCGAAACCGGCCGGCAGGTCGCAAAGAACTCTGCAATCGGCAAAGAGGTCAGCGCCGTCGCAGCCACCGGTTCGGGTGCCAAGGCCAACACTGGCAAAAGCCAGACCGCGGGGGCCAACGGGAATGGCGGCAACAACGGCAATGGCGGCGGCAACGGCGGCGGCAACGGAAATGGCGGCGGCAACGGGGGCGGAAATGGCAATGGCAATGGCAATGGCGGCGGCAACGGGAAGAACTGACCCCGGTCCAGGTCATTGCCAAGGTCAGGGAAAATCTGCTTAGTCTCGCGTTCAGTGCGGGCTTGAGGGCAAACGGGTCCCTGGGGTGCGCCCTGCGAAAAAACCGACGTTCCCTTTTGCCGGACAAGCCTGGATCATGAGAATACTCCTCGCGGAAGATGAACGGGTCCTGTGCGACCAGATCAAGAAGCTGCTCACCGCCGAAGGTCGGGTCGTCGACGTGGCACATGACGGGCAAGAGGCCTGCTTTCTTGGCGCGACCGAACCCTATGACATGATCATTCTGGACATCGGCCTGCCGATGCGGGACGGAACCTCGATCCTCAAGGAATGGCGCGGCAACGGGATCACGACACCGGTGCTGATCCTGACCGCGCGGGACGGCTGGTCCGACCGCGTCGACGGCCTGGATGCCGGTGCGGATGACTACATGACCAAGCCGTTCCATCTGCCAGAGCTGGCCGCCCGCGTCCGCGCAACGCTTCGGCGAAGCTCGGGGCGGACCAATCCGCTGTTTTTGAAAGACGGCATCGTCTTCGACACCCGCTCGGGGCGGGCGACCAAGGACGGGGTGCCGGTTGATCTGACGGCCCAGGAAGTGGCGGTCCTGTCCTACCTCATCCACAACGCCGGCCGGCTGATCTCGCGCACCGAACTGTCCGAACATATCTACGAATACGACGCGGATCGCGATTCCAACACGATCGCGGTGTTCATCAACCGGCTGAGGAACAAACTGGGCGCGGACCTGATCCAGACCATGCGCGGCCGCGGATACATGATCGAACCGGCCTGATGCTGTCCCTGCGATCAAGGGCCTGGATCAGCGGCGGCCTGTCGGCGCTTGTGGCGGTCACCATCGGCACGCTGCTGCTGTATTCCTTTCTTGATCAACGGGTTCTGGAACGGTTTGACCGGACCTTGTCCGAACGGCACACGCAGATCGTCGTGGCGCTAAGCAATGTGCCCGATGACCCCGGACAATTGGCCGAGCTGATCTTCGATCCGGTCTATCAGACGCCCTTTTCCGGCCGGTATTGGCAGGTGACCGGCCCGGACGGGCAGACCTATACGTCGGCGTCCCTGTTCGAAGCCACCCTGCCGGACCTGATCGACATATCTGACACCCTGACGGTCGCGGATTCCGTCGGGCTTGAGACCGAGCAGCTGCGCATTGCCCGACAGCTTATCACACTGGAGGACGGCAGCACCTGGACCGTTGCCGTCGCCGAGGGCCGCGCCGGGTTGATCGCCGACCGCGCAGAGATGCGCCGCAGCCTGCTTGCCGCGTTCGGGCTGGTCGCGCTGATCGGCGTTGTGACGGTGCTTTTGCAGACGGCGGCGATCGTCCGGCCGCTGGACACGCTGCGCAAGGACGTGGCCGCGCGCTGGGACCGTGACGAAGAGCTTGTCGAGACCGACTATCCCGAGGAAGTGGCCCCGCTTGTCGGTGACATCAACACGCTCATGCAGCGCAATCGTGACATCATCAGCCGGTCGCGCCGACAGGCCGCCGACCTTGCACATGCGCTGAAGACTCCCAGCGCGATCCTGCGCAACGAATTGCAATCGCTTTCGGAAAAGTCGCATGACATGGACCGGGCCCTTGATGCGCTGGACCGCGTGGACGCGCAACTGGGCCGGTCGCTGGCCCGCGTCCGCATGGCCAACAGTGGCGAGACGACCTTTGCCCGGACCGACCTCAGCAATTCCGTGAACCGGCTTTCGCGCCTGTTCAGCGCGATGGCCAGCCGGGACGGAAAACACCTCACGACGGTCTGCGACCCCGATCTTGGCATCCGGGTCGATGCGCAGGATATCGAGGAAGTTCTGGGTAACCTGCTCGACAACGCGCTCAAATGGTGTCGCCAGAACATCGCCTTTACCGCGCGGCAGGTGGCGCAGGGGATCGAGGTGATCATCGAGGATGACGGCCCGGGCATCGCTGAAAAGGATCGGCCCGAGGCGGTGCAGTCCGGCGCACGGCTTGACACCTCGAAGCCCGGCACCGGTCTGGGCCTGGCCATCGCGATCGATCTTCTGGAGGTCTATGACGCCACGCTGGCGCTTGAGCAATCCCGAACTCTGGGAGGTCTGGCCGTGCGCATCCTGCTGCCCGCGCGGCTGACAAGATCCTGACCCGGCCCGTTCCGGCTTTCTGATCGCCACGATTGACGAGGCAACCCCTCGCAAACCGCGACACGCAGCAAAGCGCGGTAAAGCGCAGGTCGGCGCGGACGCCGCGGGTCCTTTGCGGGTGCGATGCCGGTCGGGCAGCACTGTCACCAAGCCCCACATGCAGGACGCCCGGGGCCGGTGTCAGCCGGACTTCACCATGCCTGAAAATCCCGCCACCGCCAGCAGGCCCAGCGCAAGGCCGGCCAGCGTCTGGAAATAGGCGAACCACTTGCCGAAGTAGCCGATCTTCGTGCGGGTGTCGGGCGACCAGATGTCCTTCTGCCCGACGCCGATACCGGGAATGATCGCTTCGGCCGACAGCATGATGGCATTGAACTTCGGAAAGGCGTCCGCCTCGGGCTGTTGCAGGAAACAGTCCATCTGCGTCTGCCCCGGCTGCGCCAGCCCGTCCCTTTCGACCCCAAGCGAGACCATGAACTCCCGCTCGCCCTGCGGGACCGAACACAGCACCCATTCCGGTGACCGCAGGATGACCACCGAATAGGGCCGCAGCGCCCCGACCGATTCCAGATGCGTGTACAGCATCGCGCCCAGCGCCCAAAGCACGGTCATCCAGACCAGCGCCAGAAGCGGCATCCGGCCGTATCCGGTGGTCAGGCCCAGAAACGTGTCGTTGGCCAGACGCAGCCCGCGCCGGACCGGATTGGCGGTCCGTTCGCGGCGCGACTTGCGCGACAGGCGCTCTTTTTCCATCAGCACGTCGCGGGCATCATCGTCGTGGCCCATCTCGCGCAGGACCTTGGCAAGCTGCTCATAGGGCTGCGGCCAGAAATCCTCGCCCCAGCGTGAGGGCGTCTGGCGGGCAAGCCAGTCCAGCCGCAGCGGAGCATCGGCGGCTGCGCCAAGGAAGGCGCCATAGAGGCAGCGGTTCAGCACCAGATCGCCCTTGGCCGGCCAGGAAGCCGGATCGTCCAGCATCGCCCCCAACTCTGCCCCGGCAAGGCTGAGCGTGCCGTCAATCCGCGCGCCCTGTCGCAGGAAGAAGGCCGCCGTCACCCTGGTCCGGTCCAGGTTCAGCGCCATGCCGCCGGGGGCGGAAAGTCCTGCCCCGGAAAGATCCAGATCGCCGCCCACCCGCGCGGTCTGCAGATCGAAACTGCCTGCGATCGCGGCATGGCGCAGCGCCACGTCACCGCCGACGGTGACCGAGTTCGCTTCGACGGCAAAGCCCTCGGGCCGGTCGATCACGACCCCGACAAGATCGAGATGCCCGCCGATCCGGCCGCCGGACAGCACCAGCTCGCCATCCAGCCGCGCCCCGCGAAACAGCACGCCGCCGCGGACGGCGATGCGTTCGGCGGCGATGCAGATCTCGTCCGGATTGGAGAGTGTGGCGCCGTCGAATACCAGATCGCCCTCGATCCGCGCGCCCTTCAGGGCCACCAGCCCGTCAATCGTCGTCGCGCGGAACAGCAGGTCTCCCCGTGCCTCAAGCCGGTCGGCATTCAGACCGGGCAGCACCGATCCATCCAGCGACAGCGTGTCGATCACCGCCGAGCGCAGCACGGGGATCGCATCGAAGCGGCAATCCAGAAGCCCGATGTCGCGCGGGATGCGGCAGCCTTCCAGGTCCAGCGTGCCGGTCACCCAGGCTCCGCCCAGCCGCAGACCCTTTTCGTGCATCCCGGGCAGATCGTCGCCGCCCAGAAGCAGCGCCCGGATCAGGTCGGCCCGCACCCGCCGGTCGGGATCGCCCGCCTCGGGCAGGCCTCCCGATCCGACGCGGTCAAAGACGCCGTTGCCGATGCCGTCCAGCATCGTCTGTTCAGCCCGCCCCAGCGCGCCGAACCCGGCAAGGCCCCCCGACGTGACTTCGCCCGTCACCGGCCTAAAGTGCGGCAAGCACGCGCGCCCATGACCGGATGCCCTTGTGGAAGCTGGTCAGGCTGTATTTCTCGTTCGGGCTGTGGATGCGGTCATCCGACAGGCCGAACCCCGCCATCACCACGTCGAGGCCCAGCTTTTCCTTGATCATCGTCGTCACCGGGATCGACCCGCCGCCGCCGACAAAGGCCGCCTGATTGCCCCATTCGTCGCTCATCGCCTTTTGCGTCCGCTGGAACGCAGGTGCGGAGACTTCGAACGAAACGGCACGGCCCGAGCCGAATTCGGCAAACTCCACCCGGCAGTCGGCGGGAACGCGGGCGCGCACGAAGTCCCGGAAAGCCGCGCGGATCTTGTGGGGATCCTGGTCAAAGACCAGCCGGAAGCTGATCTTGGCCGAGGCCACCGCCGGGATCACCGTCTTGAACCCGTCGCCGGTATAGCCGCCGGACATGCCGTTCACTTCGCAGGTCGGGCGCGACCAGGTCTGCTCCAGAACCGAGCGCCCCTTTTCCCCGGCGGGAACCGATAGGCCGACCTCGCCCAGGAAGTCATCTTCCGAGAAGCCAAGCTTGGACCAGCCTTCCAGCAATGCCGGCGATGGTTCTGGCACGCCATCGTAGAAACCGGGAAGGGTGATGCGGCCGTCAGCGTCGCGCAGGTCGGCGATGATCCGGGCCAGGACGTGGTTCGGGTTCACCGCGGCTGATCCGTAGAAACCCGAGTGCAGGTCACGGTCCGACCCGTGGATGAAGATCTCTTCGGCGCAAAGCCCACGCAGGCTGGTGGTGATCGCAGGCGTTTGCTTGTCCCACATGTTGGTGTCGCAGATCATGGCGACATCGGCGGTCAGCTCGTCCTTGGCAGATTCAAGGAAACCCGGCAGGTTCGCCCCGCCCGATTCCTCCTCGCCCTCCAGAAGGACGGTGATCGGGATCGGCAGCTTGCCGGTGACCGCTTTCCAGGCGCGGCAGGCTTCGACGAAAGTTAGCAGCTGGCCCTTGTCATCCGACGCGCCCCGTCCGCGGATTTCCTTGCTGCCGTCCGGCAGGGTGACGATCACCGGGGTGAAAGGCTCGTCGGTCCAAAGCTCCAGCGGGTCGGCGGGCTGCACGTCGTAGTGGCCGTAGAACAGCACCTTGGTGCCGGTGGCGGAATGTTCCTTTGCCAGCACGATCGGGTGGCCGGGGGTGTCGCGCACTTCAGCCTTGAAGCCGATCGAGGCAAGGTCGGCCGCATGCCATTCGGCGCATTTGCGGGTCTCTCCGGCATAGGCCGGGTCAGTCGAGATCGACTTCAGCCGGACGGTCTGGAACAGACGGTCCAGCGCGTTTTCAAGGTCGGCGTCGATATGTGCAAGAACGGCGTCAAGATCGGACATCGGAACTTCCTCCAGGGGATACAGCAGATTGGGCCAGACGCAGGCAGCGTCCGGCAGCGCGTGTCAGAACGACCAGATCATCGGCACGACGAATACGGCGATGATGAAGAACCAGATCAGCATCGGCAGGCCAAGCTTCCAGTAATCGGTGAACTTGTAGGCGCCGGGTTCCATCACCATCAGGTTGGTGGGCGTCGCCACCGGCGTCAGGAAGGCGCCCGCGCAGGCGATGCAGACGCACATCAGCACCGGCTGGACCGAGATGCCCATCTGCTGCGCCGCCACCACCGCAATCGGGATCACGATCAGCGAGGTCGCGGTGTTCGAGATCACCTGCCCCATGATCGCCGAAAGCAAGAACAGCCCGGCCAGAAGCACACGGGGGCCGGAGTCACCCACCATCGACACCAGACCGTCCGCCAGCATCGCTGCCGCACCGGTGCTTTGCATGGCGACCGACAACGGCGTCAGTGCTGCGACAAGGATGACCGTGGTCCAGCTGATCCCGCGATAGACCTGGTCGGTCGTCAGCACGCCCGACACCAGGATGATTCCGGCGGCCAGAAGCCCCGCGACGGCCGGGGGGACAAGGCCCGTCGCCAGAAGGAAGACCATCAGCCCCAGCGCAAACAGCACGGTCTTTGCCCCTGCCCCCATCGGCACCGCCTGCCGGCGCACCAGGTCGGGAGAGTTGACGACCAGCACCTCGGCCGGCTCCAGCCGCTTGTCCAGCGCAGCCCAGGTGCCCTGCAGCAGAAGCGTGTCGCCGGCGGCCAGCGCCTGACCCGGCGCAAGGTCGGTTCCAGCGCGCTGCTGGGCCAGCACGATCAGGTCGCCGCTTTCGGTGACCATGCCGGGAAAGAACGTCTGCCCGATCAGCGGTGACCGCGGCGGGATCAGCACTTCGGCCAGACCGGAGTCGCGGTTGAAAAGCTGGTCCGAGATCGACCCGTCGCCCGCGTCCTCGCGGAACGAGAGAAGATAGTCGCCTGCGGCCTCGGCGGCCTCGGCGGCAAGCCCCTTGATCACCAGGATATCGCCTTCTGCGATGGTTTCACGGCGGACCGGGCGGCCCTCTGCGTCCTTCAGAAGGACAAAGGACAGCGATCCGACCTTCTTTGTCCCAAGCTCGTCACGCGACATGCCGATCAGAGGCGACCCCTCGCGGACCCGCATCTGATGCACGTCCCCCGAAAGCCGGTATTGTTCCACCAGCGTGTGCGCATGCTGGCTGAGATCGGGGGGCAGGCTCTTGCTGGTCCGCGTCGGCAAGAGCCGTTCGCCGAACAGGACGACAATCGCCACGCAGCCGATCACGATCGGAATGCCGATGAACGCGAATTCGAAATAGCCAAAGCCGCCGCCGCCCGCGTCAAGCGAGGCCTCGACCACCAGCACATTCACCGGCGATCCGGTCAGCATCAGCTGTGACCCGGCATGCGCGCCGAAGACCAGCGGCATCAGCAGTTGCGACGGCGACTGGCCCAGCCGGATCGCCATGACCACGACCACCGGCAGCAGGGCCGCGACCGCGCCATTGACGCTGATCATCGCGGCCAGCACGCCGACGAAGCTCATCATCAGCACGATCAGCCGGGTCCGGCTGGCCCCGGCCTGCGCGATCAGGATCTGGCCTGCCCAAGCGGTGACGCCCGAGACTTCAAGCCCGGCACTGACCACGAACAGCGCCGCGATGAAGATCACCGCGGGGTCGCCAAACCCGGCAAGGCTTTGCTGCAAGGTCAGGATGCCCGTCGCCCAAAGCGTCAGCGCCGCCCCCATGCAGACCGCAATCACCGGCAGACGGTCCCAGGCAAAAAGCACGACAATTGCAGCGATTATTGCAAAGAGGGTCCAGATATCAGTCATGCCCAAACCCCTTGAAGCCAGTTTCTGCGATGCGCCGATGTTTGCCGGAAGTCGGCCGCGCCGGCAACAGGTTTCGATGCCTGACGCAAACGAACGGCAAAAAACCGGCGTCGAGTGGAGCAATCATACACCATTGAATACCGGCATTTTGGCGAAAGCGGTGAAGCCCCCTCTCGCCGCGCTGAAAGGCAGGTCGACCGGCAGTTTGCATTGGACAGCAAGACCGGCCGCAGCGTATTCCTTTCTGAATATGCCTCAGGGCGGATTCGCTCTCTTTTGCCCGGAACCAGTCTGACGCGACGGGTCTCGGGCCGGGGGAAATCAAATCGGGCGAGGATCCCGGAAACGGTTTGCCTTGATGACAGGCCCAATGGAAACAACACAGGGAAACGGGACATGGCAGCGAAATCCACGAAGCCGAAGAAGGAACTCATCGCCGAGAAAGAGGCCCCGTCGGGTTTCCTTGCCACGGTCGAGCGTGTGGGCAACGCGGTGCCGCACCCGGCGATCATCTTCCTTCTCCTCATCGCCACGGTCATCGTGCTGTCTTCGATCTTCGGATTGATGGGAACCACGGTGACCTTCGACGGCTACGACGAAACCGTTGGTGACATCGTCTCGCGCGAGGCGACGGTGCGCAGCCTGCTGTCGCCCGACGGCCTTCGCTTCATGATCACGACGCCGGTGGCGAACTTCCTTGCCTTCACCGGGGTCGGCGTCATCCTGGTGGCGATGATCGGCGTGGGCCTTGCCGAGGAATCCGGCCTGATTGCTACTTTGGTGCGCAAGCTTGTCGCCATCGCGCCCGAGCGGATCTTCACCTTCATGATCGTCTTCATCGGGGTGATCTCGTCGATTGCGGCGGATGCCGGTTATCTGGTCCTCGTGCCTTTGGCCGCGGCGGCATTCCATAGCCTTGGGCGGCATCCGCTTGCCGGTCTGGCGGCCGGATTCAGCGGCGTGGCCGCCGTGTTCCTGGTCAACGTTTTCGTCACGCCGACCGATGCGCTTTTGGTCGAGGTGACCAATGATGCCATCCGGTCGGTTGACCCCAGCCAGGTGATCACGCCGGTTGGCAACCTTTACTTCATGATTGCGTCGTCCATCGTGATGGCGCTGATCTGCACCGTCATCACCGAGAAATTCGTCGAGCCGCGCCTGGGCGCCTACACCGGCGGCGTCCCGGTCGAGAAAAGCGACGGCCTGACCGAGGCACAGCAGGCCGGGCTCAAGGCTGCTGGTCGCGCGCTGCTGATCGTGGCGCTGGTGATCTTCGCGCTGACCGCCCCGCCGATCTCCTGGGGGCCGTGGGCCGGCATCCTGCGCAACCAGACCACCGGCGGCATCATGTCCGGCTCGCCTTTCATGAGCGGCCTGATCATCCTGATCTCAGTGGTGTTCCTGTTCGTCGGCTACGCCTATGGCAAGGCCGCCGGCACGATCCCGAACATCACCGCCGCCATCGGCCTGATCGTCAAGACCTGGAGCGGGCTTGCCGGGATGATCTTCCTTCTCTTCGTGATCGCGAACTTCATCGCCTTCTTCAACTACACCCAGCTGGCCACGGTGCTGGCGGTCAATCTGGCCGATTTCCTGCAGACCACGGCGCTGGGTGGCACGGCCTACATCATCCTGTTCGTCATCGTGGTCGCGATCATCGACATCATCCTGACCGGTGCGCTGGCGAAATGGGCGATCCTTGCCCCCGTGTTCGTGCCGCTGTTCATGCGGCTTGGCGGCGATCCGGACCTGGTGCTGGCCGCCTACCGCGTCGGCGACAGCCCGATGAACGTCATCACGCCCTTGAACGTCTATCTGGCGGTCATGGTCGGCTTTGCCCAGAAGTATCAGAAAGATGCCGGGATCGGCACCATCGTCGCGCTGATGATCCCCTACACGGCTGTTCTTCTGGTCCTGTGGACGCTGATGCTGGTCGTCTGGTACGTCGTCGGGCTGCCGCTCGGGCCGGCATGATCCGGACCCGGCACGCAGGCTGACGTGGTTCTGTCACGCGCCTGACACCAAACACCGGCCACCTTTTCGGGGTGGCCGGACATTTGCACCAGAAGGATATGCCCTTATGCCGCTGCCATCGTTCCGCACGATCACCCTTGGTCTGGGTCTTGGCCTGATGGGCTTTACCCTTGCCGGATGCGTCGAAGAGGAAGCCCCGGTCGAAGCCGAGGCCCGCCCCGTCCGCACCATCACGGTCGAGGAACAGCTGGTCGGTGAGACGGTGACCGTCGCCGGCACCATCGAAAGCCAGGTGCAGGCCGATCTTGGCTTCCGGATCGGTGGCCGGGTGGTCGAGCGGCTGGTCAGCGTCGGCGACCTGGTCACGGCCGGACAACAGCTTGCGAAGCTCGACCCCGCCGACGAGGAAAACAGCCTGCGCGCGGCCGAGGCGAGCCTGACCTCGGCCGAGGCACAGCTGACCGAGGCGCAAGAGAACATCAACCGGCAGCGCCAGCTTTACGATCGCGGCTTTCTGGCCCGCGCCGGACTGGACCGGGCCGAGGCGACGCTGACCACCGCCGCCTCGGGCGCCGACGCTGCGCGGGCGCAGCTTGGCATCGCGAAGCGCCGGCTGAACGACACCGTTCTTATGGCGGACGCGCCGGGCACCGTTGTCGCCATCGGGGCCGAACCGGGCGAAGTGATCACTCCCGGCCGCATGGTTGTGCAGATCGCCCGCAAGGACGGGCTTGACGCCGTGATCGACGTGCCTGCCGGCATCGTCGGCGACGCCAACACGCTTGACCTGCGGATCACCGTTGCCCTGTCGCAGAACCCGGCGGTGACGGCTCAGGGCCGGGTCCGCGAGATTGCCCCCCGCGCCGATGCGACGACCGGCACCATCCGCGTGCGGATCGGCCTGATCGACCCGCCTGCCGATCTGCGGCTGGGCTCGGCGATCACCGCCACCACCACGCTTGACGGTGTGGGCAGCATCCAGATCCCGGCCTCGGCCCTGACCTCGGCCGATGGCAAGCCGGCGGTCTGGGTGGTGGATGCGGCCAGCATGGCCGTGGCCCTGCTGCCGATCACGGTGGACCGGTTCTCGCCGGCCTCGGTGGTGGTGCAAGACGGGCTGAAGCCCGGCGACATCGTGGTGACCGCCGGCGTGCAGGCCCTGCGCCCCGGCCAGATTGTCCGTATGGCCGGGGGTGCCTCGTGATCGGTCCCAACCTTTCCGAATGGGCGCTGAAGTCCCGTCAGGTCACGATCTACATGATGATCGTCGGCGTCATCGCCGGGGCCTTCGCCTTCATCAATCTTGGCCGCGACGAAGACCCGAGCTTTACCATCAAGACCATGCTGGTCACCGCCGTCTGGCCCGGTGCCACGATGGAAGAGACGCAAAGCCAGCTGACCGACCGGCTGGAACGGCGGCTGCAAGAGACCACGGGCCTTGACGCGGTGCGGTCGATCACCCGGCCTGGGATCGTCACGATTTACGTCGACCTTGACGGCACCTTCCCGCCCGAGCGCGTGTCCGAGGTCTGGCAAGAGGTCCGCAACAGCGTCGGTGACATCCGCCACACCTTGCCGCAAGGCGTGCTGGGCCCCTTCTTCAACGACAATTTCGGCGATGTCTTCGGCATCATCTACGCCTTCACCGCCGACGGGTTCTCGGACCGCGAGTTGCGAGACCAGGTCGACATCGTGCGCTCGGACCTTTTGCGCGACGTCGAAGGCATCAACAAGATCGAATGGATCGGCGCACAGGAAGAACAGGTCCTGATCGAGTTCCAGCCCGACCGGGTGGCGGCCATGGGTCTGGACTACAGCCAGATCTTCAATGCCATTGCCGCACAGAACGCGGTGCGACCGTCGGGCGTGATCAACTCCGGCACCGAGAATCTGGCGTTGCGGGTGTCGGGTGCCTTCACTTCCGAAGTCGACGTGCTTGAAACCACGCTTGTCGCGGGCGGACGCACGATCCGGCTGGGCGACATCGCGACGGTTCGGCGGGCGAACATAGACCCACCGCAACCGCTCTTGCGGGTAAACGGACAGCGGGCAATCGCGCTGGCAATCTCGATGGCCGAAGGCGGCGACATTCTTGAACTTGGCAAGAACGTGACCAAGGCGATGGCGGGCTCGACCGCGAACCTTCCGGTCGGGATCGAGCCGATCCTGATTTCCGACCAGCCCGCCGTTGTCGATCTTGCGATCGGTGATTTCACTGCCTCGCTGTGGCAGGCTGTGGGCATCATTCTGGTGGTCAGTTTCCTGATGCTGGGCGTGCGTCCCGGCGCGGTGGTGGCCATCGCCATCCCGGTCACGCTGGCGGTGGTGTTCCTCGTCATGCAGTCCATGCAGATCGACCTGCAGCGCGTGTCGCTTGGTGCGCTGATCATCGCGCTTGCGTTGCTGGTGGACGATGCGATGACCACCGTCGATGCCACGTTGCGGCGCCTTGCCGCTGGCGACACCATCGAGAAGGCGGCAAGTTTTGCCTACACAACGCTGGCTGCTCCGATGCTGATCGGAACGCTGATCACGATCGCCAGCTTCGTGCCGATCGGGTTTGCGGAAAGTCAGGGCGGCGAATACACGATCTCGCTCTTTCAGGTGGTGGCGGTCGCGCTGATCACCTCCTGGCTGGTGGCGGTCCTCTTCACGCCGCTCCTCAGCGCGGCGCTGCTGAAGCCGCCGGCAGCCGGTGCAGTCGAGCCGCCGCCGGGCCGGCTACTGGTGGCGTATCAACGGCTGTTGCGGCTTTCGATCCGGTTTCGCTGGATTACCTTTGCGGTGACGGCGGGGCTGGTGGTGTTGGCCTATCTGGGCTTTTCCCGGATCGACCGGCAGTTCTTTCCGGCTTCGGACCGCAATGAGCTGATCGTGGATTTCCAGCTGTCGCGGTCAAGCTCGATCTTCGCCAGCGAAGATGCGATCAAACGGATCGAGGACTGGATCGACACCAGCGGCGACGCAGAGTTCTACGCGTCCTATGTGGGCCGGAACGTCATCCGCTTCTATCTGCCGCTGTCGATCCGGCCGCCAAGCGACAACCATTCGCAAATCGTGATCATGGCCAACGACCTGGACGCACGCCAGCGTCTTGAAGACGGGCTGACGAAATTCCTCTCCGAGGAGTTTCCGGAATCCATCAGCCGGGTCAGCCCGCTGGAGCTTGGGCCGCCGGTCGGCTGGCCGCTGCAATACCGCCTGACCGGCCCCGACCCAGAGGTGCTCCGCGGCAAGGCACTGGAACTTGCCGGCCTGATCGCATCCTACCCGAACGCGCGCGGAGTGCACTTTGACTGGATCGAGCCCGCGCGCCAGCTGCGGATCGAGATCGACCAGGCGCAGGCCCGGCGGCTTGGGCTGACCTCGGCGCAACTGTCCGCCGTGCTGCAGACCGCGGTGTCCGGCGCGCCGGTGACGCAACTGCGCGACGATATCTACCTTGTTAACGTGGTGGCACGCGCGGCGGATGGCAACCGGGTCTCGCTGGATACGATTGCAACGCTGCAAGTGCCGGTGCCGGGCGGACGCACCGTGGCGCTCAGCCAGTTCGCCACCTTCGGCTTTGATCAGGAACAGCCGCTTCTGTGGCGGCGCGACCGGTTGCCGACGCTGACGGTGCTGGCCGATGTGGGCAATGGCGACACGCCGGAAGCGGCGGTCGCGGCCTTGCAGCCGCAGATCGCCGCGATGAACGACGCCCTGCCCGTGGGCTATGAAGTCCAGGTCGGCGGCACGGTCGAGACCAGCTCCGAAAGCAGCGGGTCGGTCTTTGCCGTGGTGCCGACGATGGTGTTCATCATGGTGACCCTCCTGATGATTCAGCTGCGGAACTTCAAGGATGTCGGCATGGTGCTTCTCTTGCTGCCGCTTGGCCTGATCGGGGTGGTGGGCGCGCTTCTGACCTTCGGGCGGCCGCTTGGCTTCGTGGCAATCCTCGGGGTGCTGGCGCTGGTGGGCATGATCGCGAAGAACGCGGTGATCCTGATCACCCAGATCAGCGACGAACGCGCCGCCGGCAAGTCGGTGGAAGAGGCGGCGGTATCGGCCGCGACCAGCAGGATGCGGCCGCTTATGCTTGCGGCACTGTCCACGGTGCTTGGCATGCTTCCCATCGCGCCGACGCTGTTCTGGGGTCCGATGGCTTTTGCCATCATGGGCGGGCTTCTGGTGGCCACGGTGCTGACGCTGATCCTCTTGCCGACGGTCTATGTCTCGCTGCACGGGCGGGGCAAGGCGGTGCCGTCCGATCCGGTGCCGTCCGATCCGGCCAATGCCTGACCGGTCGGAAGTGGCCGGCGACCCTGACCCCGGGTCGGACGACGCCCTGGCCACCGCCCTTGCCTGGACCGGGGTCAGCGACAAGCGCAGCTATTACCGGCTTTTTGCCGCCTATGTGCTTGCGCTGTTCGCGACCGGGATCGCCACCGTCGCCCTGGCGATGCTGGCCTTCGATCTGTCCGGCGATGACTCCGGGTCAGTCCTTGGCACCGCACTGTCGATCAAGATGCTGGCCTATGTGGTGGCAGCCCCGATTTCGGCCGCGCTGACCGAACGGCTGCCGCGCAAGCACCTACTGATCGCGCTGGACCTGATCCGGGCGGCAAGCCTTGGGCTTTTGCCACTCGCCACGTCGGCCGGGCAGCTATACGCGCTGGTCTTTGTCTTTGCGCTGGCCTCGGCCACCTTCACGCTGGTCTACATGACGGTGGTGCCCTACCTTCTGGGCAACGCAGAAGATTATGCCCGGTCGCTTGGCCGGTCCCGGATCGCGTCGGAACTTGATGGCGCCATCGCTCCGATGCTGGCGGCGGGGCTTCTGGTGGTGGCGACGGTCTCCGGTGTGTTCCTGATCTCGACCCTTGCGTTCCTTGCCTCGGCGCTTCTGGTCTGGCGGGCCGACCTGCCGCGCCACACCACGCGCCGCACGAAAGGCCTTCTTGCAACCGCGCTGCGCGGCCCGCGGCTGTTCCTTGCGGTGCCGCAGTTTCGCGCCATTCTGGCGCTGGACGTGGCGATGGCGCTGGCCACCGCCATGGTGATGGTCAACACCGTCGTGATCGTCCAGGGGCTGTTCGACCTGGATGTCGAGGCCGCGGCGACCGCCTTCTTCGTCTTCGGCGCGGGGTCGGTGGCCGGGGCGCTGGTGGTGTCGCGCACGCTGGCAAGGGTGCCCGAACGGCTGGTCATGCTGGGCGGAGGTGCGCTGATCACGCTGGCTCTGGTGGCGGGAGCGGTGGCAAGTCTTGTGGCCACCCATCTGGCGATCTGGGCCGCACTTGGGGTGGGGGTGGCGCTGGCGCTGACCCCTGCAAGCTATCTGATCCGGCGCATCTCGCCGCCCGAGGACCTGCAGACCCTGTTCGCCGCGCAATTCTCGATCACCAACATCTGCCTGCTGGTCGCCTATGCGGCGGCGGGCTGGGCCGGGGCCGAGCTTGGCATCGTCCCGACCTTCCTGCTGTTCGCCGCCATGGCCGGGGCGGCGACGCTGGCGGCAATGGGGCTGTGGCGGCAGCCGCCCGCGTCAGCGGACTGACCCGTCAGAACGCCCAGCGCAGGCCGACCAGCAGCCCGTCGGCATCCTGATAGGTGTTGCCAAGCTGATCGCTGTAGGAAAACCGCCGCCAGCCCGCGTAAAGGTCAAGCGACGCCGCGTCGATCGTCTGCACGGCGTAAAGCCCGTAGTGGCCGGTCCTTGCCCCGTCCGACAGGAAATCGCGGCCCCGGTAATAGTCCACCGACACCGAGGTGGTGCCGGTGGCGAAAAAGTCCTTCCGCCAGCCGGCCCGGGTCCAGACATAGCTGGCCCCGTCGATCTGCTGGCCGGTCGATACGGCAAGGTTCAGCCCGGTCGGCGTGTGGACCGCCGACACCGACCCTGCCACCCGTTCGATGTCCGCTCCGTCCGGATTGTCGATCCACTGATAGCCGATCGCGCTGCGCACCGCGAAATCGCCAAGCTCGCCCGTCCAGCGCATCGCGACATCGGAATAGGTGTTGTCGTCGCCCTCGGTCAGGACGTTCTCGCCATAGGAGGCCGACAGCATCACGCCGTTGAACACCGGAGTGTCATAGCGGACGCGGAAGCGCCGCGCGCCGTTGAAGTTGCTGTTCACCCGCCCGACCGTCACCCCGGTCAGCACGCCGGCGTTGTCGCGGAACTGCATGGACCCGAAACCGTCCGAAGAATCGGTCGCACCCGCCACGAAGGTAAAGCTGTCGTCCAGACCCGCCGTCCCGTCCGAGGCCGAGCTGCCCTGACCAAGCGACAGCGTGCCATAGTCGGTGTCCAGCGCCACTTCGAACCAGCGCAGCCAGATCCGCTCCCATTTCAGCTGCGGCGGGGTGAACACCTGCGACACCAGCGCCGAGTTGCGCAGGCCAAGCCCGGTCTCGAAGCGAAAGCGCAGGGTGCCGGCCTGGATCGGCTGGGTTGCGGTAAGGCCCAGGCGGGTGTTCCAGTTGCCGTTGTCGACAATGCCGCTGGTGGTCTCATTGCCATCGTCAAAGCTCTGGTAGGCAAGGTTCACCTGCCCGTAGAACGTCACCTCGCCGCCCGAGGCGTTCCGGAAGGTCAGAAACTCGACCGGGACCTCAGGCTCGATCGGCGCATCGGCTTCAAGATCGCTGTAGTCGAAGTCGGGCTCAGCAACGCCTTGCGCGGCGGCAGAGCCTGCTGCAAGAACAAGAATCCAGAGCAGGCAAGTCCTTGCGAAACGGTCGTTCATCTGTCCCCCCGACGTCGTTGCATCTCAGGTTTTCCGGCTCTGTCGCGCCCCAGGCACATCTGCCGGTCGATTTCGCGCTGCAAATCATCCTGTCAAGGATTTGGCAACGGAATCAACTGGTGAAAGGCTACACTCGCGGCGCTGGACGAACAAGCGATCCATTGCGGCCCGACAGCGGCTGACGCGTTTCCGATCAGTGATCAATGGTTTCGGTTCTGGACCGGCCCGCCGTCCCAGACAGGGCCGACATCCTTCATGTTTCCTTTCAAGCGCCCCATTTTCGCCCTCATCCACACCCATCCCTAGTTGCGTTGATTGGTGCGCTCGTGTGGACGATGCCGCCGGGATCGGTCGGGCCAGCGGGCCTTGGCCTTGTCATCCGGCGGAACGATTCGGGCGCATCTTGCAGGATTGTCGCGTGGAAGGATTGCCGAGATGGCACAGCAAAAGGCTGCCGAGATGCCGGTCGAGGACCTGGATGACCTGGTTGACGAACTTGCCCCGGGCACAAAGCTGCTCAAGGGCCAGTATACGATCACCCGCTACCTGAACAGTGGCGGCTTCGGGATCACCTACCTGGCCAAGGACAGTCTTGATCGCAACGTGGTGATCAAGGAATGCTTCCCGTCGGCCTTCAGCCGTCGCAGCAAGACGGTCGTCGCCGCCCGCTCGCGCGCCCACACGGCGGAACTGCGGTCGGTCGTCCAGCTTTTCGTGAAAGAAGCGCGCAGCCTTTCGAAGATCGTGCACCCGAACATCGTCGCGGTCCATCAGGTGTTCGAGGATAACGGCACCGCCTACATGGCCATCGACTTCGTCGACGGGCTTGACCTGCAACAGATCATCGAAGGCCAGGGCGTGATGCCGACGCCCGCTGAGATCGTCACGATGACCGAAAAGCTCTTGCATGCGATCGGGTTCATCCATGCCCATGACATGCTGCACCGCGACATCTCGCCCGACAACGTGCTGGTCAGCAAGGACGGCGAGCCGGTCCTGATCGATTTTGGCGCAGCACGCGAACAGGCCTCGAAGTCGAACCGCGCCATGTCGGCGCTGCGGGTCGTGAAAGACGGCTACTCGCCACAGGAATTCTACATCGCCGGATCCGACCAGGGCCCGTGGAGCGACCTTTACGCCCTTGGCGCCACGCTTTACCACCTGATTTCCGGCGAGGCGCCCGTCAACGGACAGGCGCGGCTGGCAGCACTGGCCGAAGACCGCCACGACCCTTACGTCAAGCTGGACGGGCGCTACGAAGGCTATCCCGCCGGCTTTCTTGCGGCAATCGACGTGGCGCTGGCAACGCTTCCCAAGCAACGGGTCCAGTCGGCCGAACAGTGGCTGTCGTTGTTCACCGGCGAACGCTTTGCAATGCCGACGGGCGGCCTTGCCCCGGCATTGCGCGACGGGGCCGACAGCGCTGTCCGGGCTGCCATGCGATCCGACAGTGCCGCTGCAAACGGCGGGGGTGCCGGTTTCGGCGCTCCGCCCAAGTTTGCAGGTCAGGCGCCGCACTCCCTGCCCCAATCGGGCGCAAAGCACCCGTCCGCCAAGAGTGACGGGGTCGGCAAGGTTCAGGTCTTCGCCGGCATCGCGGCCACACTGGCGATGATCGGTGCCGGAATGCTGCTGATCCGCGATGACGCGACAACGCCGGCAGTCGACGCACAGGCATCTGCCGGTGCGACCGAAGCCGCAGCACCTGCTCCTGCTCCTGCTCCGGCTCCGGCTCCGGCCGAAGTGGTCGCGGCCTCGGTTGATCCGGCGCCCGCTCCGGATGAAACACCTCTGGCGGCCCCGGCTGTGGCCGAGGCTGTCCCGGCGGCCGAAGTCGCGCCTGAAGTCGCGCCCGTCGCCAAGTCGGACCCCGTCGCGATCGCCGAGCCGGTTCCCGAGCCCGAACCTGTTGCCGCGGCAAAGCCGGAAACCGCAGTCGCCGAGGCAGTTCCGGCCGAAGCGGCCGAAGCGGCAGCTTCGGCTATCCTGGCTCCCACCGGAACACTTCGGGCAGACCAGGTCGCCTTTGTGGCCTGGGACATCGCGCTGCCCTTCAGCGAAGGCTCCCGCATCGTCGAAGGCCAGCGCATTGCGATTGTTCAAAGCGTGGTGTCCGGCGTCGATCTTTCGGTGGCGGGAACCTGGCTGGAACCCGGCGTCCGCATCCATTCGGTGAATGGAACGGACGTGCAGCTGGCCGGCAGTGTCGCGACCTCGGTGCTGAACGTGATGACCGTAGATCCGGACGGGCGCGCCCGCGTGGTCGTCGAATACTCCAGATCGACGCAGGACCGCCAGACCGGCCTCCTGACGGTCGACGCCAATCGCATTCTCAGCCTGGGCAACGGGGTCAACTTCGCCATCCGAAGCATCGACGGCGCCTGGCGCACAACCGTAACCGGCGTGACGATCCCTGAAGCAACCGACCTCCGGCAGGGCGACATTCTCTATCGGGACAAGTCCACCGCAACGGCGCTGGATGGTGTGGGGTCCCTGGAAGCGATCATGGCTGCCCTCGTCGAGCAAGGGGTGGGCGTGACCGAATTCTCGATCCTGCGCGCCAACAAGCTTGAAACCGCGGCCATGCAACTTGCGGCGGACTAAGCGGGCAGGGTCCGGACAGTGTTGCCAGTCATGACCCGTGGCATCGACACAGCGGACCCGCCGCAAAAAGGCCCTGCGGCGCCCGAAACTGATGGCAAGGGGCCGCTTGACGATCTGGTCAGCGCCCTGAGCCGGGCCGTCGACCGCAAGCGGACGAACGGCACGGAAGACAAGGATGACAGGACCTGAGATCGAGACTGCCCCTGAAGTCCGGACACGGCAGCGCTGCAAGCACCGCAGCGCCATCGCGCTGACGACGGGCATTGCGACAAGGGTTGGAAAAGGAGTTGCACGGATGAAGACGACGGCAAGATCGCTTTGCATTGGCTGTACCGCCGCCTTCCTGTCCGGGGGCGCCGCACAGGCACAAGAAGCCTGCACCACCTATTCGGTCGTGGCTGGCGACAATCTGCGCTACATAGCGCGTTCGGCCTATGGTGATGCCGATCTCTTTCGGGTGATCTACGGCGCGAATGTCGGGATCATCGGCGAAAAGGCCGACCTGATCGAAATCGGCGTGCAACTGGTCATTCCCTGTGATCCCGACAGTCCGACGGCGGCAGCCGTGGAAACGGCTTCTGCAGAAGGTTCGGGCCTGACCACGGAAGTCGTCGATCCGGCCAAGGAACCGCTTGCGGTCGTCCCGGACCTGCCGGTCGCCGAGGCCGGTGCGCCCGCTCCCGCTCCCGCGCCCGCCGAAGAAGCCGTGGTCGAAGTCGCCGCGGCAAGCCCCGAGCCGGCACCGGCCGACGAGGCCCCCGCGGCTCCGGCGCCGCTTCCGGTGCGGATGGTGACCGGGAACGGCTATGCGCCCTTTGCCGACGAAATGCTGCCCGGCGGCGGGATGTTCACCCAGTTGGTCGAAATGGCGATCTTCCGCGCCGACCCGGCTATTGGCTACAACATGACCTTCATCAACGACTGGCAGGCCCATATCGACGCCCTGCTGCCGTCGCAGGCCTATGACATCAGCTTTCCCTGGGTCCGGCCCGATTGCAGCGGCAACGCGATGCTCAGCCCGGGCGACCAGGCGCGCTGCGACGACTTCGTGTTCTCGGCGCCTTTCTACGAAATCGTCGACGGCTTTTTCGCCCCGGCCGACAGCGACCTGATCTCGGCAACCGACTTCACGGCCTTCGCCGGCAAACGGATCTGCCGTCCCGAAGGCTTCACCGCCGGCGTGCTTGAGGCGGTCGGGCTGGCCGTTCCCGTGATCGAGCTGATGCGCCCCACCGATCCTGCCGATTGCTTCGAAGCGCTGGCCTCCGGCAAGGTCGATCTCGTGTCGATCGACGCCGAGGTTGGTGATTCGACCATCGCGACGCTTGGCCTGACCGGCAAGTTCGCCCAGAACCCGCATCTGATGACGCTGCAAAGCCTGCATGTCATCGCCCACAAGTCGAACGCCCGCGCGGTCGAGCTGGTGGTGCAACTCGATTCGGGTCTCGTCGAGATGTATGAATCGGGCGAGTGGTACGACATCGTGTCCTCTGCCCTTGCCCAGAATCCGCTGCGCCAATGACCGGTGCGGCGGGCGCACGACCGGCTGAACTGTGCATGTCGGGTCAGGACGTGACCTGGCACCGCGGCGATGCCGGCAGCGCGCAGGTCTGTGGACAACTCACAAGAAAACGCCCGCTTCTGCTTGGTCCCATTCACTTTTCTTCCAGAAGTCGCCCTGCTCCAGTGAATCCACCGAATCGCCTTATTCGTGCCACTTCCTGCCCCCTTGATCACCAAACCGGGCACATTGTTTCTGAAATGGAACTTTGCACGCCCCCTAGGAACCCGTCGTCAGAAGGACGCAAAACATGATGACTGCATCTGACAAACTCCGGTCGACGGCACTGTCGGCCCTTATGCTTGCCTTGCCCGCCATTGCCTCTGCCCAGGAAGCCTGCACGACCTACACGGTCGCGGATGGCGATACGCTTGGGACGATTGCTCAGGCGGCCTATGGATCCTACGACTATCAGAACATCTTCAACGCCAACCGCGATGCACTGGCGGCGAACCCGAACAACCTGCCCGCGGGTCTGCAACTGATCCTGCCTTGCGAGGATGGCCGTCTGACCGCTGACTCCGAAGTCGGCGCGATCATTGCGGAAGAGACGCAGGAACAGGAAAGCCGGCCGAAAAGCAACATCTACGAACCGCCGCTCAAATTCGTGACCGCGAATGGCTGGGCGCCCTTCACCGATGAGACGCTGACCGGCGGCGGCATGTTCGTGCGCATCGGGGCCACGGCAATGCAGCGCGGCGGCAACGACCGCGGCTACGAAGTGTCCTACGTCGACGACTGGATGTCGCATGTGGACGTGCTGCTGCCCGGCGGCGCCTTCGACATGTCGATCGCCTGGGAAGGGCCGGACTGCTCGAAGCTTGACATGCTGGGCGAATTCTCGGTCCGCATGTGCACCGAGTTCGAATACTCGCTGCCGATCTATGAGACCGCCTATACCTTCACCACGCTGAACGACAACAAATATGCCAACGTCCGCGACTTCTCGGAATACGCCGGTGCGCGGATCTGCCGTCCCGAAGCCTGGTCGGTCAGCGAGCTTGAGACCCGCGGCCTGGCCGAACCGATGGTGACATATGTCCGTCCGGTCAACCCGATGGACTGCGCCGAGTTGGTGATGAAGGGCGAAGCGGACATCTACACGATCGAAGCCGAAACCGCCTCGGCAAACTTCGAAGAGCTTGGCGCGACCGACAAGGTGACGGTGAACCCGGCACTGGCGACCTTCGTGACCTATCACTTCATCACGTCGAAGACCAACCCGCGCGGCCGGGTCTACATCGCCATGCTGAACCGCGGCATCACCGAGATGCGCGAGTCGGGCGAATGGTACGACATCGTTGCCACCAGCCTGGCCGAACACAACAAGCTGAGCCAGTAGCCTTAGCCCCGAACCAGACAGGGGCCCCCCGCACCGCAAGGTGCCGGGGGGCCTTGTCCGTTCAGAACGTTGGATCACGCCAGACTGTGCGGCCCTGAAACAAGGTCAGAAGCACGCGGGCCGCGGAAATCTCTGCTGCGGGAACAGCAAGGACGTCACGGTCCAGCACGATCAGATCCGCCGAAAATCCCGGACGCAGAACGCCGGTAAAGCCATCGCGCCAGCACGCCCGGGCCGCGTTCACGGTATAGGCTTGAATGCATTCCTCGACGCTCAGGGCCTGATCGGCGAAGAACGGGTCCTGCGGATCGTCATCCAGCCGCTTTTGCCGCGTGATCGCGGTTTCGATGATCTCGAACGGGTTCAGCGTGCTGACCGGCCAGTCCGAGGACAGGCACCAGTCCGCGCCTGCCTCCAGCATCTTGCGAAAGGCATAGACATCGGGCCAGCGCGCCGCGCCGATCATCGAGAGCGAAGGGTCGGAATAGGGCGGCTCGAACCTGGCCCAAAGCGGCTGGATATTCGCGGTTGCAAGACCGTGTAGCCGGCGGAAATCCGCGGGGTCCACCAGTTGCAGATGGGCCAGCTGGTGCTGGGCCGGCCAGGGGCCATTGGCAGCGCGTGCGGCCTCCAGCCCCTCGATGGCGCGGCGGGCGGCGGCGTCGCCGATGACATGGACATGGATCGCAAAGCGCGCGGCATCAAGTGCTGCGAACAGGGCCACGGTCTGATCCGCCCCGAACATGCAGGGCGCGTTGCCGCCGGGCGGATCGGCATAGGGCGCGAGGCAGGCCGCCGTGCGGTTTTCAAACACGCCGTCCATGAACAACTTGGCAGAGTGAACATGGAAGGCGGGGCCGGGATGGGCGGCCCGCAACGCTGAAAGCCGCGCGACGGCGGTCTCCGGCGTATCCGCCTCGGTCACCAGCGCCGTCCCCGCAACCCGCAGGGTCAGCGTGCCGCTGGCCTCTGCACGGCCGTAGATCCGCGCTTCCGTCGCGCCAATGCGGGCGTCAAGCACCCCGGTGAGGCCGTGCCGGTTGGCATGAGCCTGGCCCTCGATCAGACCCGCCATGCGGTCGCCATCCGTCAGGCCGGGAAGCCGGTCGGCAACGACCTGGATCACCGCTTCATGCAGCATGCCGGTGGCGCGGCCCTGCGCATCGCGGACGATGTGACCGTTCGGCGGGTCGGCCATGTCCTGCACCCCCGCCAACGTCAGTGCGCAGCTGTTCAGGCAGGCATTGTGGAACGAGCTGTCATGGATCATCGCCGGCCGGTCGCAGACCGCGCGGTCGATGACCGCCGCCGTCAGGTTGTGGTCGCCGAACACCCCCGCCTGCCAGCCCGAGCCAAGGACGATCGGCATGCCCGGCTTGGCCGCGGCATGGGCGTGCAGGGTGGCGACCAGCGCGTCCTCGCCGGATACGTCATACAGATCGGCCGCCGTCGCCATGTCGATCCCGCCGGACAGCAGGTGGATATGCGCGTCCTGAAAGCCGGGCAGGACCAGACGTCCCCCCGCGTCGATCCGCCGGCGGCATTCCGGAGGCGAGCCCACCCCAAGCGCCAGCACCTGACCGTCTGCCATCAACACCCAACCGGCCCACGGCCACGCCGGGTCCATGGTGCGAATACGGGCGTTGTGCAGCAAAAGTGGCTCAGCCAAGGCGCAAGGCCTCCAGCTCAGCCCAGTCGTCGGCGGGCACAACCTGCGCCAGTTCGGTCACGTCACGGGTCCAGACAAAGAGGCACAGGAACGGCACCGCGCCCACCCTGGTCAGGTGCGGCTGGAAGGCGGGGTTCCAGACCGGCTCATGCGCCGGTTTCAGCAAAAGCGGGCGGCCGGGGGCAAAGCGCCAGCCATGCGGGCCGGTCAGGGGGGCATAAAGCTCGGGGGCTGCGTGGCGGTGATCGCGGCACAGCGTGTGCGGCGCGATCAGGAACAGGCCCATGTCAAAGTCGGTCGCGGCGAATGGGGCGCCGTCACCCAGGATCAGCGCAAAGGCGTGGCCGGTGGCAAAACCCGCGCCGATCTGGTCGTGGGGATAGCCGTCATAGGTGACCCAGCCCAGATGCGGGGCGGCGGCGGCAATCGCTTGCGCCAGCGGGGCGCAGGACCGGTCAACGGCGCCAAGCGCCGGGCCAAGCCATCGGTCGATCACCGGGTTCGGCGCGGGCGCTGGCAGCCGGGGCGGGCCGCTGACCCGCGCAAGCCCCGTCCGCACCTCGGCCTGTCCCGGATGGTCAAGGGAGGTCACGTAGTCGCAGGCCAGATCGAACAGCGCCCGGATCAGGGTGCCCGGATCCGCAGGCGCTGGCGGCACCGGCGGAAGGCCCCGGTCCGCAAGCATCCGGGCGGGGTCGCGGTCATCAAAGGCGGCGGCCTCGCGGTAGACCTCAAGCTCGGCGGCCCCCAGCTGTCCTGCGCGGTACAGCGCCATCGCCGCTGCGTAGCGCACCCGGCCCGATCCGGCCAGGCCAAGCGGCTGGTGGATCAGCCGCGCGGGATCATCGCCCATCCTGTCCCCCGCCACGATAGGCCATCCGTTCATCCGCCAGCCGGCGCCGGTCGGCCCGCAGCAAGACCCAGCCGGCCAGCGCAACCCCAAGGCCCACGACCAGCACCGTCAGCGTCGCCAGCGCATTCACATCCGGGGTCACCCCAAGCTTGACCTTGGACCAGATCACCAGCGGCAGCGTCGTCGACCCCGGCCCGGTGGTGAACGAGGTGATCACCACATCGTCGAGGCTGATGGTGAAGGCCAGCAGCCAGCCCGACAGGATCGCCGGAAAGGCGGTGGGCAAGGTGATGTCGCGCAAGACCTGCCAGGGTCTGCTGCCAAGATCCATCGCTGCCTCCTCGATCGCGCGGTCCGCCTGGCTGATCCGCGCCTGCACGATGGTCGCGACAAAGACCATCGAGAAGGTGATATGCGCCAGCGCCACCGTGGTGAAGCCGCGTTCGGTCGGCCAACCCAGCCACTTCGCGCTGAGGATGAACAGCATCAGCGTCGAGATGCCGGTGATCACCTCGGGCATGATCAGCGGTGCGGCGGACAGGCCCGCGAACAGCGTCCGCCCGCGAAAGCGCCGGAAGCGGGCCAGGACAAAGCCGGTCATCGTGCCAAGGATCGTCGCGAACGTGGCCGAGACGACGGCGATCTTCAAGGACAGGACCAGCGCCTCGATGATCTGGTCGTTCCGCCACAGCGCCACATACCATTTGGTCGAGAACCCGCCCCAGACCGTCGCCAGACGTGAGCCGTTGAAGGAAAACAGCATCATCGACAGGATCGGGACGTAAAGGAAGGCAAAGCCGAAGCAGAGGACGGTGATCAGAAAGGTCGATCTGCGGGTCATGTCGTATCCTCTGCCATCCCGTCGGCGCGGGCCTGATAGCGGCTCCAGACCATCATCGGGCCGACCATCAGGACCAGCAGCGCCACCGCGACCGAGGCCGCCATCGGCCAGTCGTTGGCCGAGGAAAACTCGTCTGCAATCACCCGGCCGATCATCGGGCTGGAGGAATCTCCGACCAGCGTAGGGATCACCAGCTCGCCCGCCGCCGGGATGAAGACCAACAGGCCCCCGGCGATGATGCCGGGCACCGACTGCGGCAGGGTGATATCGCGGAACACCCGGGCGGGGTGGCTGCCAAGGTCCATCGCCGCCTCGTCCAGCGTGGGGTCCAGCCGTTCAAGACTGGCGTAAAGCGGCAGGATCATGAAGGGAAGGT
>JANOER010000066.1:0-13136 GCA_031441285.1 Rhodobacterales bacterium | reverse complement strand
GGATCGTCGATTTCCCGATGTACGAGAAGACGGACGAAGGGAAGATCGACTTTTCCCACAACCCGTTCTCGATGCCGCAGGGCGGGCTTGAGGCGCTGCAGGGCGACCCCCTCAACGTCTATGCCTACCAGTATGACCTTGCCTGCAACGGCTATGAGCTCATCAGTGGCGGCATCCGCAACCACAAGCCCGAGATCATGTACAAGGCGTTTGAACTGGCCGGCTATCCGAACAGCGAAGTCGACAAGCGGTTCGGTGGGATGGTCAAGGCGTTCAAGTATGGCGCCCCGCCCCACGGCGGCTGCGCGGCAGGAATCGACCGGCTGGTGATGCTGCTGGCCGACACGCAAAACATCCGCGAGGTCATCATGTTCCCGATGAACCAGCGCGCCGAGGATCTGCTGATGGGCGCGCCGTCCGAGCCTGCGAACGAACAGCTGCGCGAACTTCGTTTGCGGGTGCTGCCGAAAGAGGGCTGAACGCGGGCCGCTTCTCGCCGATTCCGCACCCCTGTTGCGACGGAAGCGCGGATTGCGAGCGTTTGGGTCTGGAAGTGACCGGAACCAGCGCGGAGGCCCCTGATGGACAGCGACGGATACGCGATCCGCTTTGGCTTTGGCCTGCCGGCCCGGGCCACTGATCCTGCGGCGATGATCGCGGCACTTGCCGGACCGGACCGGGCGGCAACCGACTGGCCCGGTGTCACGCTGGCCAACCTTGCGCCGGTGATCCGGGCCAACCGGGCGGCGCGCAAGGCGAAGGACGAGGTGGCCCAGCGGTCCGCCCGCCGCGACGCCGATGCACTGGCCCTGCGCGGGGCGAAGGCGACCTTTGCGCGCGCGCTGGGCTCGGACGATCCGTTCCGCGAGCGGCTGGTGGCGTTCTGGGCCGACCATTTCACCGTGGCCCCCACCGCGCGCATCGAGATGGCGCTGCCGGGGATCCTGATCGACGAGGCGATCCGCCCGCATGTCGCGGGGCGTTTCGCCGACATGCTGCGCGCGGTCACCACACATCCGGCGATGATCGTTTATCTGAACCAGGAGGCGTCGGTCGGGCCAACATCGCCGCGCGGCAAGCGGCAGAAGACGGGCCTGAACGAAAACCTCGCGCGGGAACTTCTGGAACTGCACACGATGGGGGTCGGGGCTGCCTACACGCAAGGCGACGTGCGCGAACTGGCGGAACTGCTGACCGGGCTGACCATTGCGCCGGAACAGGGGTTCATCTTCGACCCCAGGCGCGCCGAGCCGGGACCCGAGACGGTGCTGGGCGTGACCTATGACGGCGCGGGGATGCAGCCGATCCTGCAGGCGCTGGACGACCTCGCCGCCCGCCCGGAAACGGCGGCGCATCTGGCGCGCAAGCTTGCGGTGCATTTCGTGGCGGACGCGCCCGACCCGGCGCTGGTCGCGGCTCTGGAAGCCAGCCTTGCCAGGACAGGCGGCAACCTTCTCGCGGTCAGCGAAGCCCTTCTGACCCATCCGGCGGCCCTGGACACAAAGACCGTGAAGGCCCGCCAGCCGTTCGATTTCCTCGTAGCGGCGCTGCGCGCGCTGGGGGTGCAGCCGGGCGAGATCGTTGAAGCTGCGCCAAAGGCCTTCAACCGGCTGGTTCTTGGCCCGCTTGAAGCCATGGGCCAGCCCTTCCACCGCGCGCCCGGCCCCGATGGCTGGCCCGAGGCCGAGGCGGACTGGATCACCCCACAGGGCCTTGCGGCGCGCATCGAATGGGCGTTGCAGGCCCCGGCGCGGATCGTGCGGCCCCTTCCCGATCCGCGTGAATTCCTGACCACGGCACTGCGCGGGCGAGCAGGCGACAGACTGGTCTGGGCGGTCTCGGCCGCGGAATCGGCGCGCGACGGGGTGGGGCTGGTGCTCGCTTCGCCCGAATTCAACAGGAGGTAGCGATGGACCGGCGGTTTTTCCTGAAAGGCGCGGGCGTCCTGGGTTGTTCGGCGGCCGCACATCCCTGGCTGACCACACTGGCGCTGGCCGAGGCGCCGGGCGACAACCGGCTGGTTGTCATCATCCTGCGCGGCGCGATGGACGGGCTGGATGTGGTGCAGCCGCGCGGCGACGCGGGCTTTCAGGCGGCACGACCGGGGGTGCGAAGCCCTGCCGCCGATCTGGACGGGTTCTTCGCCCTGAACGACGGGCTTTCCGGCCTCATGCCGCTGTGGGCTGCGAGCGAGCTGGCCTTCGTCCACGCCACGTCGACCCCCTACCGCGACAAGCGCAGCCACTTTGACGGACAGGACCTTTTGGAGGCCGGGACCGGCACCGATCTTTTTAGCGGTGCGCAACGGGACGGCTGGCTGAACCGGCTGTTGCAGGTGCTGCCCGGCGCGGGGTCTGAAACCGCCTGGGCCGTCGGGCGCGAGGCGATGCCGGTCCTCACCGGAACCGCCCCGGCGCAGTCCTGGGCGCCGGATCAGGACCTTGCGGTGACGGCTCCAGCGCGGGCGCTGCTGGAGCACGTCTATGCGGACGATGCGCTCTTTCATGCCGCCTCTCACACCGCATTCGGCCTTGCGGGGATGGAAGCGGGCAAGGGACAGGATGTCGAGCTAATCGCCGGGTTCGTCGCCGAGCGGCTGCGCGAAAGCGCGCGGATCGCCGCCTTTTCGCTGACCGGCTGGGATACGCACAAGGGGCAGATGCGCGGGATCCGCCAGCCGCTTGGTCAGCTGCAATCGGCAATCCTGCGCTTGCGCGACGGGCTGGGACCACAGGTCTGGGGCAAGACGGCGGTGCTTGCGATGACCGAATTTGGCCGCACCGTGCATGAGAACGGGTCGGGCGGCACCGATCACGGCACCGGGGGGGCGATGCTGGTGGCGGGCGGCGCGGTGCGCGGCGGCATGGTGCATGGCCGCTGGCCCGGCCTTGCCGAGGCCGAGCGATACGACCGGCGCGACCTAATGCCCACGTCCGACGTGCGCGACTGGGCAGCGGGGGCGCTGATGGCGCTATACGGAATCGACCGGCAGGTTCTGGAAAGCACCGTCTTCCCCGGCCTGCGGATGGAAGCCGCACCGTCGCTGATCCTCTGACCTTGCGCCGCCCTTGTCCGCTGGCATAGCCTGCCGCCAGGACAAGCGGGGCGCGCGGGGCATGGCAGAGCGGGAATTCGGCGTCGAGCTTCGGAACTGGGCGTCACCGCCGCGGCCTGGCGATGCGGCCCTGCAAGGCCGTTTCGTCCGGCTGGAACCGCTGCGGGCCGACGCCCATGCCTTTGACCTCCATGCGGCCTTCACCGGGCATGACACGCTGTGGGACTACATGCCTTACGGCCCCTTCGCGTCCGCCTCGGCCTATCACCGCTGGGCGCGTGAGCGCGAGCCGGGCGAGGATCCGCGCTTTTACGTCCTGCGCGACGCAACCAGCGGCCAGACGGGCGGCATCGCCAGCTACCTGCGCATGGCTCCCGAGGCCGGGTCGATCGAAGTCGGCCACATCTGCATCTCGCCCGCGATGCAGCGTGGCGCCGCGATGACCGAAGCGATGTTCCTGATGATGGACTGGGCCTTCCGCGCCGGCTACCGGCGCTATGAATGGAAGTGCAACGCGCTGAACCTGCCCTCGCGCCGGGCAGCGCAACGGCTGGGCTTCAGCTTCGAAGGCGTCTTTCGCAACCACATGGTGGTCAAGGGCCGCAACCGCGATTCCGCCTGGTTTTCGGTGATCGACAGCGAGTGGCCGGCCCTGGCCGAGGCCTACCGGGTCTGGCTTGACCCCGCGAACTTCGATGTGAAGGGCCGCCAGCGCGAACGCCTGTCGGATCTCACGCGGTTGGTCCGGGCCAACGGCGATCCGGCACTGGATGGGGCGCATTGATGTGGCTGCGGGCGAAGTTGGGCATGGCCTTCGCGGGCTCCGGTTGGTAGCCTTTGGCGTCGGACCTTACAGCGGCGGCCGGAATTCAGGGCGATGGACAAAAAGAACATCCTCTTGGTCAGCTTTGACGACGGCGTGGCACCCTGGCCCCTGAAGACTGCCTTTCACGAGCCGCTGCAGACCCCGAACCTCGACCGGCTGTGCGAGGTCTCGACCGTCTTTACCGCCGCCTACGCGCAGGCACCGATCTGCGGTCCGTCGCGGGCCAGCATGATGACGACGATGATGCCGCACGAGCTGGGCATTCTTGACAACACCACCTTCGTTTTCGACACGGTGCCGCCCCAGACCGGCTGGAGCCATGCCCTGAAAGCGGCCGGGATCTTCGCGTCCTCGGGCGGAAAGCTGCATCACCGCTATAAGCCTTTGGCGCGACCCTTTCACCAGGCGCTGTATTCCGACGACCGGAAGGCGTTTCCCGATGACATGGGCATCCCCGAAGACCTGCGCCGGCGCTCAAAGGCGTTCGGCGGATTTCGTCGCGGGCTTGGGACACCGGACGGCGACCATGACGACAGCTTTTACGATGCCCGGTCGGCAAGTTCGGCGATTGACTTCCTGAACGACTACGACGCCGACCAGCCCTTTTACCGCGAGGTCGGCTTTTACAGCCCGCATGTGCCCCACATCACCCCGGCCCGGTTCAAGGCGATGTATGATGTCGCGAAGTTCGCCAAGCCCGCGGACTGGACCGGTTACGTCGCGGACAGTCCCTACGTTCGGGCCGCCTACGCCGAGCGCGAGGAGTTTCGCTCCGACGATTTCTGGCAGAAAAGCGTGCGCAACTACTTTTCGGCCTACAGCCATGGCGACCACCATCTGGGGCGGGTGCTTCAGACGCTGCGCGCTTCGCGCCATGCCGCGAATACGGTGGTCGTCGTGGTGTCCGACCACGGCTTTCACCTTGGCAACCGCAACCTCTACCGCAAGACCACGATGTGGGAGCAATCCCTGCATGTGCCCTTCGTGATCTTTGATCCCGCCGATCCGGTCGGCCGGGTGGTAGAGGATCCGGTGGGTCTTATCGACCTTGGCCCGACCATTCTCGATTTTGCCGGGGTGGACATGCCGCCACGCCGGCACGGCCGCTCGCTTCGGCCCTGCTTGCAAGGAGCCCGGGATCCGGACCGGGCGATCCCGTCCTTTTACCAGCAGAACGCAACCATCCGCAAAGGCCGCTACCGGATCATCCGCTACGGCGATGGCAGTTTTCAACTGTTCGATCTGATCGAGGACTACTGGCAACTGCGCGACCTTGGAAGCGCGCATCCGGCCTTTTCCGGCATGCGGGAGGCGCTGGAAAGCACTTCGGCAGACTGCGGGTTCGACTTCGTCTCCGGGGTGTCCCAGCCTGTCCCGGACGCTGAAGACATGGGCGGGGACTGACGTGGGTTCCCTGCGCGAACAGCGGCGATGACCGGCGCCGCGCCCGCCCCCTGCGGCTGCCAGCCGGGCAAAGCGACCGCTTCCGCGCCGGCTGGGTCCGCAGTCGCCGCGTCTGGCGCGTCTGCCGCATTGCGGGCAGACCTGTCGGCTGGACTGCGGGAAATCCCCGGTGGATTTCTTGACATGGGAGCGCCCGTGACGCGCTACGCGTCCGATCTCGACAGCCCGCGCCGCCGGGTGCGGGTATCGGGCTTTGCGCTGTCGGCCACGACCGTCACCAACCGCCAGTTCGCCGCCTTCATGACCGAAAGCGGCTATCGCACCACGGCCGAGCGCGAGGGCTGGTCCTTTGTCTTTGCCGGGTTCCTGCCCGACCCCGCCCGCTATCCCCGCCATGCACCGGGCACGCCCTGGTGGCGGCAGGTGCAGGGCGCGGACTGGGCACATCCCGAGGGACCGGGCAGCCATGCAGCGGACCGGCCCGGCCACCCGGCCGTCCATGTCTCGTGGGACGACGCCGCCGCCTTCGCAAGTTTCACCGGCACACGGCTTGCGACCGAGGCGGAATGGGAACTGGCCGCTCGCGGTGGCCTGAAGGGGGCCAGGTTTCCCTGGGGAAACGCGCTGGAGCCGGGCGGGGTCCGCCGCCACCACGTCTGGCAGGGCAGTTTTCCGGGCGAGACGGCGGCCAGGGCTGGCCAGACCGGAACCTGCGACGCGCTTGTCTATCCGGCAAATTCACTTGGCCTGCACAATATGACCGGCAATGTCTGGGAATGGGTGTCCGACTGGTTCGGTCCGCTGCCGCCCGCCCGCATGCCGCCAGTCCCGGATCCCTGCGGCGCATCGACGGGGGACCGCAAGGTGATGCGCGGCGGGTCGCACCTTTGCCACGCGTCGTATTGCGAGCGGTACTTCGTCCACTCGCGCACCTCGAACACGCCCGACAGTAGCACCGGGCACATCGGCTTTCGCGTCGCGTCCGCAGGCCCGGCCCTGGCCGCGTCAGACCTGCCGCGCACCGCAGATGGCGAAGCCTGACCAGCATCGGACCGCCGGTGATCGACGTGTGGCAAAAAAGGCCGGACGCCGCACTTTCCGGGCAATGGCGCTTTCCGGCGGGCATAGCGGGCGCGGCTGCCAGATGCGGTCACGCGACCGGATTCAAAGCCGTCAGGCGGGCGCTGAGGATCTCCGCCAGCGCCTTTCGCCCCTGGACGGTCCCGGCTTGCAGGGCGGCAAGTTCAAGCGCCGTATCGCCCGAGGAGCGGGCGAGGCTTCGCACGAAGCCCGCCGCATAGGCCGGATCGCCACCCCCGCCCGCCAACAGCGACGCCGCATGGGCCAGATCGTCGCGCAGGGCAAGCGGGTCAGCCGGCGGCGCTGCGATCTCGTCGCCCGCCGGCTCTGCGCCGACGCCGGCCACCAATTGCCGGACCAGCCGCAGGAACCCCGCGACCGAGGGGATCGGCTTGTCGACAAAGGCCACCGCGCCCGCCTCCAGCGCGGCACTTCGCCCCTCCGGGTCACCGCTCATTGCCATGACCGCCAGACCCCGCGCCGCCGCCTCGGCGATCAGCGCCTCGCCCCGGCCATCGGGCAGGCCCAGATCGACGATCACCAGATCCGGCCGGTAACCAGCCAGATGCGCCCGCGCCGCCGCAAGGGTTTCCGCCCGCCGAAGCCGTGCGCCGGTCAGCTGGAAGATCAGGCGCAGCGCGTCGCAGGTCACGCGGCTGTCTTCGACCACAAGCACCGTGACCCCGCGCAGGGGCAGGGCTGCGGTCCGGCAGTGAACCTCGGGCAGGCGAGGGCCATCGGGGGGGAACGGCATCGGGTGCATCTCCTTGGAACTGGGGGGCAGCTTTGCATCTGCCCGGTAAACGTCCGGTAAACGGCGCTGCGACCGCGTGCCTCTTGCACGGGTCCGGCAAGCCGCCCATAAGCCGGGCAAATGGACCATGCGGGAGAGCCTTGCCCATGATCGGACGCCTGAACCACGTCGCCATCGCCGTGCCCGACCTTGCTGCCGCGGCTGACCTGTACCGAAATGCCCTTGGCGCAAAGGTCGGCGATCCGCAGCCCGAGCCCGACCACGGCGTGACCGTGATCTTCATCGAGCTTGCCAACACCAAGATCGAGCTTCTGCACCCCTTGGGCGAAGGCTCTCCGATCGCCGGCTTTCTGGAGAAAAACCCGGCAGGCGGCATCCACCACATCTGCTATGAGGTCGATGACATCCTTGCCGCGCGGGATCACCTGAAAGCCACCGGAGCGCGGGTGCTGGGGTCGGGCGAGCCGAAGATCGGCGCGCATGGCCGCCCGGTGCTGTTCCTGCACCCCAAGGATTTCAACGGCTGCCTGGTCGAACTGGAACAAGCATGACGATCACCGCCGCCCTTGTGGTCTATGCGGTCACCTGGTTTCTGACCTTCTTCGTGGTGATCCAGCTGCGCACCGTTGCGCAGTCCGACGCCGACTATGTCGAGCCGGGCACGCCCGCAGGCGCTCCGGCGCAAGAGGTGGTCGGCCGGATGGCGCGCGTGGCGACCCTCTGGGCCACCCTGATCTGGCTGGCGATCTGCGCGGTGATCCTGTCGGGCTGGATCACCGTGGCCGACCTTGACATCTTCGGGCGGATGGGGAGGTAGAGACCAAATTCCTTCGAAGGAATTTGCAAATCCTTTCGAAAGGATTTGGCCCTCTGCGCTACCGGCGTTCGGCCAGCAGACGATGGAAAATGTGCGTGAAGGTCGCAACCCCAAGCACCGGCACCGCGAGGTTGACCAACGGGATCGACAGCGGCGCTGCCATCAGCGTCCCGGCCAGCCAGAGCGTGCCGCGATTCCGGCGGCGCATCGCGGCAACTTCAACCGGCGGCAGGCGGCGCAGGGCGACCAGCGAAAAATACTCGCGGCCCAGAAGAAAGCCGTTCACCGACCAGAAGACCAGCGGGATCGCCGGCCCGGCAAAGGGGTAAAGAAACAGCGCGCCGACGTTCACGGCGATGATCAGGCCCAGGAAATTGACTGACTGGCGCAGGGCCTCGGGCCAGGGCAAGGGCGTGGCGGGGGGCAGGTTCGGGAAGTGCCGGTCCTCGACCGCGTCCGCGACGTCTTCAAGGAAGATCGCCGTGAAGGCCGAGGCGACCGGCACCATCAGAAAGACCGACAACCCGATCATCAAAAGCAGCGATGCCCAGCCGAGCAGGGTCTCGACCCCGGTCACCGGTCCGACGAAGGGGATGTCGACCGCGTCCGGCGCAAGCCACCAGACCAGCTGCAGAAACCCGGCATAGACTGCAACCAGAAGCCCCAGCGCAAGGAAAACGCCAAGCAGGACGACCCGCTGGAAGCGGCGGTCGCCAAGCTGGCCCAGAGCCGCGAAGAAGGCTGCGAAGATCATGCGTCCATCCAGGTGACGATGCGGTCAAGGTCGGGGCGGACACGGTCGGGGCCATCGGCATGCGGCGTGGCGATATGGACGATGCCTGCAACCGTCTCGCCCACTGCGCAACCGAAGGCGCGGGCGGCGAAGGTTGCGTCATGCGCGGCCCAGCCAGTCAGCCAGCAGGCACCCCAGCCTGCCGCCTCGGCTGCGGTCACCAGCCCGAAGCACAGAGCCGCCGCCGACATCAGCTGCTCGACCGGCGGGATCTTTGGCGCGGGCTTGGGCGAGGCGATGACGACGACCGCCAGCTTGCCCGCGTCGAACTGACCGCGCCCCTTGGCGACCTTCTCGCCGTCGCCGCCCAGTTCAAGTGCGCGGGCCTCGGCCAGATCGGCCAGCCTTGCGAACGCGGCACCCTGCACCACGATCAGCCGCCAGGGTTCAAGCTTGCCATGGTCGGGCACGCGGGTCGCGGCGGCGAGGATTTCCAGAAGTTGCGCCCGGTCGGGGACCGGGTCGGTGAAAAGCTTTGCCGGGCGCGACCGTCGGGCGGTCAGGAAGGCAAAGGCGGCGTCATTGCGGATGGGCATCGGGGTCTCCGGTCGGTTGCGGTCAAACTAGCTGGCCGCTGTGTCGGATGCCAGAGCCCCCCCATGGCTACGTGGTGCGCGCTGTTGGCCGGGGAGCCTCCGGCGGGGATATTTGGGCAAATGTGAATGGCTCCGGCGGGATTTGCCTGGCCTGAGGCGGCGACGTTCCGGGTCAGAGCCCGTGCGCGCGCGCCGCATCGTCGATCCAGGCGGCAGCGAAGGCGTCGAACCGGGCGTCGGGCTGGCGCTGGTCCAGCACCGGGGCCAGCGGGTCCGGGGCGGTGACCGGGGCGCCGGACAGTTTCTCCAGCACCGCATGGCCGCAGAACGGGACGTAGACTTCGGAATAGCCGCCCTCGTGCACAAGGACCAGCCGCCCGCCGCAAAATGCGTCCGCCGCCTGCATCAGGGCCCGGGTCATCCGGCGGAAGGTGTCGGCCGTGCAGAGCATTCGCCCCAGAGGATCGACCGCCGCCGCATCGAAGCCGCAGGCGACGATGATCACCTCGGGGCGGAAGCGGTGCAGGGCGGGCAGAACGACCCGGTCCATCGCGTGAAGTTAGGCCGCATGGCCACAACCGGGGGGGAGCGGCAGGTTGAGGTTGGAGCCGAGGCCCGCGCCGCCGCCGCGCGCTTCGACCCCACCGGTATCGAGGGGATAGTTCCGCTCCTGATGCAGGCTGATGGTCAGGACGTCCGCGTCGTCCCAGAAGATCGCCTCGGTACCGTTGCCGTGGTGGACATCCCAGTCGACCACCGCCACCCGCCGGGCAAGGCCGCCGGCCTGCGCGGCGCGGATGGCCACGGCGATGTTGTTCAATAGGCAAAAGCCGTTCGGGAAATCGGCGGTGCAATGGTGGCCGGGCGGGCGCGAGAGGGCATAGGCGTTCCGTGCCTCGCCCGTCAGCACTGCGCGCAGGGCTTGCGCCGCAAGACCCGCCGACAGGGCGGCGATCTCATACCCGCCGCGGCCAAACGGCGCCCGCAGCCCAAGTTCGCCCCCGCCCGCATCGGACAGCGCGCGAAAGGCGGACAGGTAGCTTTCGGGATGGACCCGCAGAAGATCGGTTTCGGTCGCAGCCTCTGCCCCGCGCAGGTCGAGGTGGCGGGCAAGGCCGGTCACATCGATCAGGTTGCGCAGACGGCGCTTGGTTTCGGGGTTTTCGGGCAGACCACCGGCCAGCGGTTGCACCAGACCCCCCACCGGAAGGGTGAAGGCGTAGTTGCCCCCGCCGTGCCAGAAGCAGCGTTCGTCGGAAAGGAAGGCGGTGGTCATGGCGGTTCCCCCTGCCGGGCAAGGCTATCCAGCCGGAAACTGGAACGCCAGCCGCCTTGGCCCGGCGGCTGCCGCGCACCAAGAGTTTTCGAAAACTCTTGCAAATTCCTTCGAAGGAATTTGGCCCCAGCGGTCACCCGCACCGCCTTTCAGGCCTGAAACCCGGCGTGACCAAGTCCCCCTTTCGCCCGATCGTTCGCAGGCATATGACGGGGCCGACACTTCGAGGGACGCAGGATGCAGGACAAGCAGGCAGCACGCGCTCGCTGGGCGGTGGCGGCGATGTTCATGGCCAACGGCTTTGTCATGGGGGCATGGGCGCCGCAGATCCCGCTGCTCTTGCCGCGCCATGCGATCACGGAAGGCACATTGGGGCTGCTGATTCTGGTGCTGGGCCTTGGCGCGGTCGGCTCCATGCTGTTCGCCGGACGCCTGATCGCGCGCTTCGGCGGCCGGCGGGTGCTGTCGGTGTTCTCGCTGGCGCTGATCCCGGCGCTGCCTGCGGTGGTGTTTTCGCCGTCGATCCCGGTTCTGGCGATCTTCATGGCGGCCTTCGGAGCCATGGCCGGCTGCATGGACGTGGCGATGAACGCGCAGGCGGTCGAGATCGAGCGCCGCCTGCACCGCGCGATCATGTCCTCCAGCCACGGGTTCTGGAGCCTTGGCGGCTTTGTCGGCGGCGGGGCCGGCAGCTTCATCATCGCGCAGTCCGGGTCCGAGGCGCAGTCGCTGATCACCGCCGTGGTGACGGCGGGGCTGGTCTTCGCCGCAATGCCCTTCCTGCTGCCGACCGCTGTGGACGAGCCGGTCGCGGCACAGGCAGCGGATACGCAAGTCCGCCCGCACCTTCTGCCGCGCGACCTGCGGCTTTGGCTGCTGGGCTTCATGGCCTTCTTCTCGATGGTGCCGGAAGGGGCCGTTCTCGACTGGGCGGCGATCTATCTGCAGAAGGAGCTTGGGTCGGACGCTTTCCGCTCGGGCCTTGCCTTCGCCTTCTTCGCCGGAGCGATGGCGATCATGCGCTTTGCCGGGGACCATGTGAGGAACCGCTTCGGCGCGGTCCGGACGCTGCGGGTCTCGGGTTTGATCGGGGCGGCGGGGGTTGATGGGCGGGGCGATGGCACCCACGGATGCGGTGGCGATCGCAAGCTTCGCGCTGTCGGGGCTTGGCGTGGCCAACATGGTGCCGATCATGTTCTCGGCCGCCGGAAACCATCCGCGCGTGCCTTCAGCGGTGGCGATTTCGACCGTCACAATGGTCGGCTATTGCGGGATCCTGGTCGCCCCGGCCTCGATCGGCTGGGTGGCCGAGCATGTCGGCTTCCGGCCGACCTATGCGGCGCTGTCCCTGCTCTTGGTCGTGGTGGCGCTGCTGGCCAGCCGCACCGCGGACGCCGACGGCATCCGCGGCGCGCCTCAGGCGGCGACCAGCCCGGCCAGCTGATCCACCGTCACCAGGTCGGCGAAGTCCGCGCCAAGCAGGGACAGCGTCACCCGCAGCACGGTGGCGGCGTCGATCCGCCCGCCGTCATGTGCGGGAATGTCGAAGCCCAGCAGCGCGTCGCCGGGCAAGAGCACGTGAAACCCCAGATCGCTTGCCGCCCGCACGGTCGAGGTCACGCAGAACGCAGCCACCGCCCCGGCGACGATCAGCCGGTCGATCCCTACGGCTTTCAGATGGTCGGCAAGCCCGGTGCCGGAAAAGGCCGAGGATCCGGATTTCCAGAACACCGGCTCACCCGGCAGCGGAGCCGCGCAAGGCATCGGCGCGCCGCCCGGCGCCCCCTTGCGGAAGGGCGAGTCCGGATCGGAATCGTCGTGGTGGACATGGATCACCACCATCCCCGACCGCCGCGCGAAAGCGAGGAGATCGGCCATCCGGTCCAGCGCGTCCGGATTGACCGGGGCACGGCCCGAGGCGATCCGGTCAGCCATGCCCTGCTGCATGTCGATGATCAGGACGGCGGTGGTCACGACGCCGCCATGTAATCCCGCTTGCCGATCTCGACCCCGTTGTGGCGCAGGATGTTGTAGGCGGTGGCGGCGTGGAAATGCATCTGCGGCAAAGAGTAGATCGTCAGATACTCCAGCCCCGGCATGGTCACGTCCTGCCCGCGCATCTTGATCGTCACCGGACGGGTCGCAGCGCCATCATGGGCCGAAGCGGGGAAGCTGGCCATGTACGCGCGCGCGGCCGCGATCCGGGCCTGAAGCTCGGCAAAGCTGGATTCGGTATCGGGAAAGCCTTTCGGCTCGGCCCCTGCCAGCCTTGCTGCCGCGCGGGCGGCGAAGTCGCAGGCCAGTTGCACCTGCCGGGTGAAGGGGAGCATGTCGGGGTAAAGCCGGAAGGCCAGCAGCGCCTCGGGCTTTATCCCCTTCGCCTCGCAATGCGCGTCGGCCTTGGTCAGGATTGCGGAAAGGGCGGCAAGGGTGCGGTCCATCGGCGGGACGATATGGGCGTGCATCGGCGAAGCTTTCTGTCAGGAGGTTTCGCCGATGACGCTATCCCGCCGGCTGCGCGCTGGCAAACCCCTCGGCTTGCAGCGCGCAGCCGCAGCGCAGGACTTCGGCGAGCAACACTTCCAGATCCTCGGG
>JANOER010000065.1:0-5248 GCA_031441285.1 Rhodobacterales bacterium | reverse complement strand
GCCGTCAATCTGGTCATAGGCCTTGAATTCGCCGAAATACTTCGTGATCGCCGCCGTCAGCGTCGTCTTGCCGTGGTCAACGTGACCAATGGTCCCGATGTTCACGTGCGGCTTGTTACGTTCAAACTTTGCCTTCGCCATTGCGCATTCCGCCTTGCTTTGATCGGGCCGGGATGGGCCCCCAAGTTACACGCGCGGCGGCTTATCCCGCCGGGGCGGAAAATTCAAGACTGATTGGCTGGACTGTGGCGTCAGGTGAACCGGTTGTCGCGCGGAAAGCCGCGCGGGGCCATCTTGCCCGCACTCGCCCGCGCGCCCTGCCATTCGGTCAGGTCGGATTCGGTCCGGGTGCGACCTGCAGGGTCTTTCCATGACAGGCCTTCAGCCAGTTGGACGGTGATGGCGTCGGACAAGCCGCCGTCCTTGTACTTTTGCAACCGGACACCCTTGCCCCTGGCCATTTCCGGCAGCTCTGCCACCGGAAAAACCAGCATTTTGCGATTGTCGCCGACCACGGCGATCGTGTCGCCCTGCACCTTGGCGCACACCGCGGTCTTGACGCCGTCGCGCACCGTCAGCACCGCCTTGCCGGCCTTGGTCTGGGCCACCAGTTCCTCAGCCGGGACGATGAAGCCGTCGCCTGCGCTGGAGGCAAGGAGAAGTTTTTCGCCCGGCCGGAAGATCATCAGGTCGGTGATGCCGGTGTCGTTGGCCAGATCAACCATCAGGCGGACAGGTTCGCCCATGCCGCGCCCGCCGGGAAGGTTCGCCCCCAGAAGCGTGAAGAAGCGGCCGTTTTCGGCGACTAGCAGGATCTTGTCGGTGGTCTCGGCGTGGAAGGCAAAGCGGGGGCCGTCGCCGTCCTTGTATTTCTGCTCGACGCCCAGATCGACATGGCCCTTCATCGCCCGGATCCAGCCCATCTTCGAGCAGATGACGGTGATCGGCTCACGGTCGATCATCGCCTCGTAGGGCACGTCCGGGGTCTCGGTCGCGTCGGCGAACTGGGTGCGGCGCGCGCCCAGCGCCGTGGACTTTCCATAAAGCTTGCGAACCCCGTCCAGCTCTTGCCCGATCCGCGCCCACTGCCGGCTGTCGCTGGCCAGAAGGTCGGCCAGATCAGCGCGTTCCGCCGTCAAGGCGTCGCGTTCGGCATTCAGCTGCAATTCCTCAAGCCGGCGCAGGCTGCGCAGCCGCATGTTGAGGATCGCCTCGGCCTGATTGTCGGTCAGCGTGCCGGCAGCCGAGACAGGCGGGCGGTAGTCCTTTTCCGACGTGGCGCGAATGTGCGATTTCGACCAGTTCTCGGCCATCAGGGCGGGCTTGGGGTCGTCGTCATAGCGGATAATGTCAATCACGCGGTCAAGGTTCAGAAAGGCGATCAGCAGGCCTTGCAGCACCTCAAGCCGGGTGTCGATCTTTTCGATCCGGTGGCGCGAGCGCCGCCCAAGCACGTCGCGGCGATGATCAAGAAAGGCGCGCAGCACCTCTTTCAGGGAACAGACCTTCGGCACCTTGCCGTCGATCAGCACGTTCATGTTCAGCGAAAAGCGCAGCTCAAGGTCCGAGGTCCTGAACAGGCTGCCCATCAGGACTTCCGGGTCCACGGTCCGGGCGCGCGGTTCAAGGATCAGGCGGATGTCCTCGGCGGATTCGTCGCGCACATCGGCCAGCAGCGGTACCTTTTTCAACTGGATCAGCTCGGCCAGCTTTTCGATCAGCTTGGATTTCTGCACCTGAAACGGAATCTCGGTGACCACGATCTGCCAGGAGCCGCGGCCCAGATCCTCGACCTGCCATTTGGCGCGGGTGCGAAAGGAACCACGGCCGGTGACATAAGCGTCAAGGATGCTGTCGCGCGGTTCGACAATGACGCCGCCGGTCGGGAAATCCGGGCCGGGGATCAGCGCGACCAAAGCCTCATCGGTCAGATCCGGGTCGGCAAGCATGGCGTGGCAACCCTGAACAAGCTCGTCAAGGTTGTGCGGCGGGATGTTTGTGGCCATGCCCACGGCAATGCCGGACGACCCGTTGGCCAGAAGATTCGGGAAGGCGGCCGGCAGAACGACCGGTTCTTCAAGGCGGCCATCGTAGTTCGGGCGGAAGTCGACGGCGGTCTCGTCGATGCCTTCCATCAGCGCCTCGGAGGCGGCGGTGACGCGGGCCTCGGTGTAGCGACTGGCCGCCGGATTGTCGCCGTCGATGTTGCCGAAGTTGCCCTGCCCGTCCACCAGCGGGTAGCGCATGTTGAAATCCTGCGCGAGCCGCGCCATCGCGTCATAAATCGCCATGTCGCCGTGGGGGTGAAAATCGCCCATCGTATCGCCGGCGATCTTGGCCGATTTCAGGAAGCCCCCGGTCGGCGTCAGCCGCAGCCGCCGCATCGCCCAGAGGATTCGCCGGTGCACCGGCTTCAGCCCGTCGCGCGCGTCCGGCAGGGCGCGGTGCATGATCGTGGACAGCGCATAGGTCAGATACCTCTCACCGATCGCGCGGGAGAGGGGTTCGGAAACCGTCAGGCCTTCACCCCCGATATTGGGCTGATCATCGTCCGTGGTCATGGATGTTGTGTAGGCAAAACCCGGTCGCGGGTCCAGATGGCAATGCGGCCACAGCGGCGGGCTGTGGATAACCGATGCGATTTTGACTCAACCCTGATGTGGGGACTGTGTTAAGACAAGGGCAGTTGCCAAGACGGATTCCCAATGCTGCGCCTGACCCTCCTGCTGTTTGCTGGCATGTTTGCCGCCCTGTTCACTCTGGGCGAGGATCGGGGACAGTTGCGCCCCGGACTGGCGCTGGCAAAGGCGGAAGGGCGGCTGGATGAGGTTCCGGCCGAGGCAGCGATGCCCGTTGCGGTCGCAGTAGCGGACACCAGGCCTGCGGCCATTGTCCCGGCTGTTGCGCCCGTTCCGGCCCCTGAACCGGCAGCAAAGGTTCTGCCGATCCTCGCCAGCACCGAGGCGGCGATCGAAGTCGCCCCCGGCCGCAAGGTCGTGAAAGAGGTCGCAGAGCCGGTGTTCACCCTTTCGGCACTGGGCAACGAACTGGTGCCCGGAGAAGACGGATCGCCCGTGGTGGCCGAACTGCAGCCGGTGGCTGAAGTCGCGTCAGGCGGCGCGGGCACCATCTGGTATGTCAACGCAAGCTCGGTAAACGTCCGCGCCGAACCCTCGACCGAGGCCGAGATCCTGGGCAAGCTTGGCTCGGGCGAAGCGACCCTTCTGGTCACGGCGGTGGGCGACGAATGGGCGCGGATCGTCATTCAGGGCGACGGCGTCGAAGGCTATGTCGCGCTGCGTTTCCTAAGCCCCTCGGCCCCCTGACGGATGACCCGGCGCGCGATCCTGATCACCGGATGCTCCTCCGGCATCGGCCTTGATGCGGCGCGCGGACTGCGCGCGCGCGGCTGGCGGGTCTTTGCCACCTGCCGGCAAGAAGCGGATTGCGACAGGCTTCGGGGTGAGGGGCTGGAAAGCTTCCGCCTTGATTACGCTGACGAAGCCAGTATCGCCGAGGCGGTGGCCGAGGTCGTGGCGCGGACCGGTGGCACGCTGGACGCGCTGTTCAACAATGGTGCCTTTGCCTGCCCCGGCGCGGTCGAGGACCTGCCGCGCGCCGCCCTGCGCGAGATCTTCGAGACGAACCTTTTCGGCTATCACGACCTGACCCGCCGCGTGATCCCCCTGATGCGGGCACAAGGTCACGGCCGGATCATCAACTGCTCGTCGGTTCTTGGGCTGGTCGCGGGGACCTGGCGCGGGGCCTATGTCGCCACCAAGTTCGCGATGGAGGGCCTGACCGACGTGCTGCGGATCGAGATGAAGGGCACCGGCATCGACGTGATCCTGATCGAACCGGGGCCGATTGCCACCAAGATCCGCGAAAACGCGATTCCGCATTTCGAGAAGTGGATCGACTGGCAGGCCTCGGCCCGGGCCGAGCAGTACAAGTCCCTGCGCGGGCGGCTTTATGACGTCAAGGTGAAGAAGGACGCATTCGAACTGCCGCCGGCAGCGGTGACCGCAAAACTGGTCCATGCTCTTGAGGCTCGGCAACCGAAGGCGCGGTATTATGTGACCACGCCGACCTACCTCATGGGCTTTGCCCGACGGATCCTGCCAACCCGGACGCTGGACTGGCTGATCGCCAAAGGTTAGGGCTGCAAGGATTTTCGAAAATCCTTGCAAATTTCTTCGAAGAAATTTGTCCTTCGCTTTTCCGCCGTGGCCACCTAGATCACTGACGAAAGGGAGTTTCGCATGTTTTCCGATCCGCTTTTCATTTTTGCGACCATCGCCTGTCTGGTCGTTCTTGGCATACTTCTGTTCGGGATCGGCACCTTCGCCAAGGGGGGCGAGTTCAACAAGCGCAACGCCAACAAGATCATGCGCTGGCGTCTGGGGGTTCAGTTCGTGGCGGTGATCGCGATCGCGGCCTTTGCCTGGCTTCGGTCGGGGGGCAACTGATGGTCGTCCTGTCAAAAATCTATACCAAGACCGGAGATGCCGGGGAAACCGCGCTGGGCAACGGCGCGCGGGTGGCCAAGCATTCGGTGCGGGTCAGCGCCTATGGCACCGTGGACGAGACGAACGCGACCGTGGGCCTTGCCCGCCTGCATGCGACCGGTGACATCGCCGACGCGTTGAAGCGGATTTCGAACGATCTGTTCGATCTTGGGGCAGACCTGTGCACGCCGGACCGCCATCTTGACCCGACGCTCAGCTACACGCCGTTGCGGATCATCGAAAGCCAGGTCGCCCGGCTGGAGCGCGAGATCGACGCGATGAACGAAAAGCTCATGCCGCTGCGGTCCTTCATCCTGCCGGGCGGGTCGGTGCTGGCGGCGCAACTGCATCTTTGCCGCACCGTCTGCCGCCGCGCCGAGCGGCTGGTGGTGGAAACCGCGACGATGGAGGACGTGAACCCCGAGGCGGTCCGCTACCTCAACCGGCTGTCGGACTGGTTCTTTGTCGCGGGGCGGATTGCCAACAATGACGGCAAGGATGATGTCCTCTGGGTGCCCGGCCTGACACGCTGAGCCACTGATCGCTCCCAACGATCAAAACGCGGCGTCGCGACATGGAAACCTGTCGCATTTGCTCTGTTCCGGCTGACCGCCCTGCGGTAACAGGCGGACGTCAGCTTGTGCGCCCCGGTGGCGCGATACGAAGGAGTTCGCCATGAAGGTGCTTGTCCCGGTCAAGCGGGTGATCGACTACAACGTGAAGGTGCGCGTCAAGGCGGA
>JANOER010000064.1:0-33197 GCA_031441285.1 Rhodobacterales bacterium | reverse complement strand
TAGAACGATTCCATCTCGGGCGTGGCTGGTTCTGCCTCCGGCTCGGGTGGGGGGGCGTGGATCGACACTTCCTCGGGGATCGGCAGGCCTGCGGCAATCGCCGCGGCGGCCTCGGCCGAGATTTCGGGGGCCTTCGGGGCTTCGACTGCTTTCGCCTTCACCCGCTCGGCCTTTTCGCCTTTGTAGCCAAGGCCGGCCATCAGGTCCGAGAACTGGTCCAGCGTCATCCCGGTGATCGACAGCATGTCGGGCGAGGCCTCAAAACCCGCGCGGCTGTCCTTTTGCCGCAGGATGTCGGCCAGCCGTTCCAGCATGTCGATGCGGATCGCGCGGGTGCCGGCGGGGTGGTAGCCCGCAAGCGTGTAGTGCTGCTTTGGCACCTCGGCCACGTTCGGGATGGTGACCAGGCCCGGCGGCGGGGATTCGGGGAACTCTTGCAGCCCGTTCCACAGGGACCACAGGACCAGCCGCAGGCGGGTCGGCGCAGGTTTCAGGAGGGCGGGCAGAAAGACGGTGAACTGGCCGAAGCGGACGCCATGCTTGCGCAGCGCCCCCCGCGCTTCCTGGTCCAGTTCCTTGACCTCGGACGCCACCGCGTCGCGCGGCAGAACGCCCATCGCTTCGGACAGCCGGAAGGCAAAGCCGCGGGCCAGGCCGGTCAGGGCCTCATCCCGCGCCATGGCGAGGAGGGGCTCGAACTGGGCGGCGACCTTGCGGTCAATGAAGTGCTGCAAGCGGCGGCGGACCTTTTCGATCACCTCGGGGCCGGCCTCGTCATCGACGAAGGCCTCGACGCCGGGCTTTGCCGCCTCGGCGCCCTTGACCAGCTTGCCGACGGCATTGCTGCCCCACATCAGGCCGCCCTGTTCGGTGAAGTCCAGCTCGGTGTCGGGCGCGTTGTAGAAGCGGTCGGCGCGGAGGTGAAACTCCGGCTTCAGCGCCTGGATCGCGGCCTGCGCCAGCGTGCGCGCCGCATCGGGTGTGGCGCTGGCATCCGGCTTGAACCGGAAGCCTTCAAGTCGGCCGGCGAATTCGCCTTCGACCGTCACTTCGCCCTTGTCATTCACTTCGGCCACGAGAGCCTCCTTCTGCTTCAACCGGCGAAGGAGGACGCTCGTCCGCCGGTCAACAAATCGTTGGGTCAAGCCTGCGTGCAGCGCATCCGACAGGCGGTCTTCTACAGCGCGCGTCTCATCGCGCCAATGGCTTTCGTCTTCAACCCAGTTTTTCCGCTGTGTGACATAGGTCCAGGTGCGGATATAGGCCAGTCTGCGCGATAAAGTGTCGATATCGCCGTCGGTCTTGTCGATGCGGGCAATCGACTTGGCCAGCCAGTCCGCCGGGATCCGCCCGCCCCCGATCCCCCGCCCGACCAGGAATTCGTAGATCCGGGTCAGAAGCGTGGTGTGTTCGGCCCCGGTCGAGGACCGGAAATCGGGGATGCGGCAGACATCCCACAAAAGTTGCACGCGCTTTGCATCGGTCAGGCGGTCGCGCACCTCGGGCAGGGCGGACAGCGCCTTCAGCGCCAGCACGTCGTCGGCATCGCGCGCACGGGTCAGCCAGTCGTCCGAGGTTGGCGCTTCCAGGCTGCGGATCAGCCGGTCTGCGCTGCCGAAATCCAGCGCCACATTGCGCCAGTGCAGCTTTTTCACCGGCGCGAACTGGTGGGTCTCGATGGCTTCGACCAGATCCTCGTCGAAGGGCCGCGCCTCGCCGGTCACGCCGAAGGTGCCGTCCTCGGTGTGGCGCCCGGCCCGCCCGGCGATCTGCGCCAGTTCCTGCGGCACCAGCGGACGCATCCGGCGGCCGTCGAATTTTGTCGTGGCGGAAAAGGCCGCGTGCCGGATGTCGAGGTTCAGCCCCATGCCGATGGCGTCGGTGGCAACGAGGTAATCCACGTCGCCGTTCTGGTAAAGCGCCACCTGCGCGTTCCGCGTCCGGGGCGAAAGCGCGCCCATGACGACGGCGCAGCCGCCCTTCTGCCGGCGGATCAGTTCGGCGATGGCATAGACGCTTTCCACCGAAAAGCCGACGATGGCCGACCGTTCGGGCATCCGGCTGATCTTCTTTGCGCCGGAGTAGCGCAAGGTAGACAGCCGTTCGCGCCGCACGAAGCTTGCCTGCGGCACCAGCCCGGCAATTGCCCCGCGCATGGTGTCGGACCCCAGAAACAGCGTCTCAAGCAGACCGCGCGCATGCAGCAGCCGGTTGGTGAAGACATGGCCCCGGTCGGCGTCCGCGCAAAGCTGGATCTCGTCGACGCAAACAAAATCGGCGCCGATTTCCAGCGGCATCGCTTCGGTGGTGCAGACCCAGTATTGCGTGCGTTCGGGGACGATGCGTTCCTCGCCGGTCACCAGAGCCACGACCGACGGGCCGACGCGGGCGACGATGCGGTCATAGACCTCACGCGCAAGCAGACGCAGCGGCAGGCCGATCACCCCGGTGCGGTGCGCCAGCATGCGGTCGATCGCGTGATGGGTCTTGCCGGTGTTCGTCGGCCCAAGGACCGCCGTCACCCGCCGGGGGGCGTCCATGACTTAAAGCTCCTGACCCTGTTCCTGGGTCTCAAGCCGTTCGACCGACTGCAGCACGCCTTCCAGATGCGGGTGGATCTTGAGCGCGGCCTTGTAGACGTCAAGCGCCCGCTGCGGCTTGCCCGATTCTTCCAGAATCATGCCAAGGCCGGACAGGGCCCCGAAGTGGCGCGGGTTCAGGTCCAGCACGCGGGCAATGTCGGCGACCGAGGGCCCGAATTCCCCGGCCTGATAGAAGGCTGTCGCGCGGGCGTTCCAGGCTTCGGCAAAGCCGGGATCCTGGTCGATGATCGCGGTGAAATGCTCGATCGCCTGAACCAGATCGCCGAACGCCATCGCATCGCGTCCGCGCTGCAACAAGAGATCCAGCGCGGGTGAGCCGGATTTCGACCACTCGATCCAGATTTCCGCCTCGATCCGGCCCGCCTCGGCGAACTCGGCTGTCTTCAGCCTGTCAAAAAGCTGGTCCAGTTTGGCCGAATCTTCGGCGAGGACGGCCGCGCAAGTCAGGAAGAGCAGCACAACTGCCGCTACGACATGATTGAGAATACTGGCCCGGACCCACATAAGGTGAAAGTAACCGATCCGCGCGGGATTGCCAGTGCCTGCGGGGTCACGAAGGAGAGACTGCCATGAGCCAGATGATCGATGCAGCGGTAAAGGCCCTGAGCGCCAAGCTTTCGGGCGGGTTTGACGGGGTGGCGAAGTTCGTCATTCCGGGGGAAGGGGCGATCATGCTGGATGCCACCGGCGTGCGCGCAGCCGACGAAGAGGCCGAGGTCACGATGACCGCCGATGCCGATGTGTTCCGGGCGATTCTTGACGGCGACATGGGGGCGACGATGGCCTTCATGACCGGCAAGCTGAAGGTCGATGGCAGCATGGGGCTGGCGATGAAGCTTGGCGCGGTCCTGGGGTGACCCCGGCCCCGTTCCACGCCGAGGTTGCCGATGCTCCGCCGGGGGTCACCTCGGTCTGGCTGAAGCCCGGCGCCATGCGGATCCGCGTGGCTTGGTGGAAGGCGGGCGACAAGGGGACGGTGGTTCTTCTGCCCGGCCGCACCGAATGCATCGAGAAATATGGCCGGGCCGCAGGGGATCTGGTCCGGCGCGGCTATTCGGTGATCACGATCGACTGGCGCGGACAGGGGCTGGCCGACCGGGCGCTGCCGGACCGGATGTCGGGTCATGTCGGGGACTTTGCCGAATACCAGGAAGACCTTGACGCGCTGATGGCCGAGGCCGACCGCGCCGGCCTGCCCGAGCCGCACTTCGTCCTGGCCCATTCGATGGGCGGCTGCATCGCACTGCGCGCCCTGGCGCGGGGTCTGCCGTTCCGCGCGGCGGTCTTTTCGGCGCCGATGTGGGGGATCTCGATGGCCGCCTGGCTGCGGCCGGTGGCGCAGATGATGTCGGCGCTGGCGTCGCCCCTGGGCTTTGCCCACCGCTACGCCCCGACCACCGGGCCCGAGACCTATCTCTTGCAGGTGCCCTTCGAGGGCAATGTGCTGACGAGCGACCGCGACATGTGGGCCTACATGCGCGATCAGGTGCGGGCGGTGCCGGATTTCGCGCTGGGCGGCCCCTCGCTGGCCTGGCTGGGCGCCGCACTGGCGGAATGCGGCCGGCTGGCGGTGCTGCCGGCCCCGGAGGTTCCGGCGATCTGCGCGCTTGGGACGGCGGAAAAGGTGGTGGACGTGCCGCCGGTGCATCTGCGCATGGCGGGCTGGGCCAATGGCCAGCTTGACCTGTATCCCGGTGCCGAGCACGAGATCATGATGGAAAGCCCCGCCGTCCGGACCCGGTTCTTCGACCGCGCGGCGGCCCTGTTCGACGCGAACCGCTAGGGCAGACCCGGCACATGTGCCGTCTGGGGTGAGAAGACCGCCGCCCGGCCAGCGCAAGGAGGGGGGTCAGTCTTTCGGCGGGCAGGTCAGGCAAGCCTCGGCCCCCGGGTCCGACCCTTCGGGAATGAATTCCATCCTGTGGCCGTCCGGCCCGGTCAGAATCAGGTTCCGCGCGCCGTTCAGAGCAACTTCGGTCATCCGGGCCAGCGCGTCGAAGAACACGGTCTCGTCTGCCATCCTGTCGCAGGCCATGCGGGTCGACCGGATCTTGCCCAACAGCAGGGCGGGCAAGTCCGGCCCATTATGCGCCATCCAGCGATTGCAGGGCGCCGCTCCGGCCAGCACATTGTCCGTGTCGATGCGCAAGGTGGCGCGGAATTCGGTGGCAACCCCGTCAATCGCCAGAAGCTGCCAGTAGGTGTTGGTATAGGCCTGCGCCCCGGCCATAGCGGGGAAGGCGGACAGGAAGGCGGCAAGCGGCAGGAAACGGCGCATGGGCAACTCCTTTGGTTGGGGTCCGCCCTGTGCCGTATCAGAACGCTTCGGGCTTGGCCTCGCGGGCCATGTGGTCAAGGACCGCATTGACAAACTTCGCTTCCTTTCCCTCCGGAAAGAAGGCCTTGGCGACATCGACATATTCATTGATCGCCACCTTGGGCGGGGTGGCCATGTCCACGATCTCGGCGCCGGCGGCGCGGAACAGCGCGCGCAGCACCGGGTCGATCCGGTCGATCGGCCAGGTGGCCATCAGCGCCCGGTCGGTCAGCTGGTCGATCTTCGCCTGCCAGTTCACCGCAGCACCCACGACCGCGCGGAAATGGTCCACGTCGCCTTCGGCAAACTCGCCTTCCTCGTAGACCGCGCCGAAGCGGTGGGTCTCGAACTCACGCGTCACCGCCTCGACCGTCTGGCCCGAGCTTTCCATCTGGAACAGCGCCTGCACGGCATAAAGCCGGGCGGCGGATTTCATCTGTCGTTTCAGGTCGCTTTTGGCAGTCATTGACGGAAACCGATCCCCTTGGAGGCTCCGGCCCATCTGCGCGAAAGGGCGATCAGGTGCAAGGCCGCCGCAGCGGCACCGCCGCCCTTGTTCTGACCGGTGGGGTCGGCACGGACCTCGGCCTGGGCGCGGTTTTCCACCGTAAGGATGCCGTTGCCGATGCAGGCGCCCAGCAGTCCCATCAGGCTGAGCGCGCGGCTGCTGTCGTTGCAGACCGTGTCGTAATGCGTCGTTTCGCCCCGGATGATGCAGCCAAGCGCGACATAGCCGTCGAACGAGGCCAGGCGTTCGGCCATCGCGATCGCGGAAGGCACCTCACGCGCGCCCGGCACTTCGACCAGATCGACCTTGGCGCCGCAGGCGCCCGCGACGGCCCGTGCGCCGGCGATCAGGTTGTCGGCGATGTCCTTGTAGTAGGGCGCCACGACGATCAACAGCTTCACCGGCTTGTCGAAAACCGGCAGCTGCAGCGTGTAATGCGTTTCCGAACCAGCCATGGTCTACTCCGTGATCCGGCGCGTGCCGAGGATGGACAGACCGTAGGCTTCCAGGCCCACGACCTTGGGTTTCGGCGAATTGGTCAGCAGCAACAGCTCGTGCAGCCCCAGCGACACCAGGATCTGCGCGCCAAGACCGTATTGGCGCAGCGTCTGTGGCGACACCTCGCTGTCCGAGGTCAGCTTCATGTGAAGATCGCGCAAGAGGACCAGCACCCCGCGCCCCTCGGCCGCGATCAGGCGCATCGCCGCGCCGAATTCGGCGGTCCGGCCGGCGGGGCCAAGGCCGACCACATCCAGCATCGGGTCCAGCGTGTGCATCCGGGTCAGGACCGGCCCGCCGCCAGCAATGTCGCCCTTGATCAGCACCACATGCTCGGCGCCCTCGGTCACGTCGGAATAGATCCGCATCGTCCATTCGCCGCCGAATTCCGACTGGATCTGCCGTTCGGAGGTGACGCGGACCAGGTTGTCGTTCCGGCGCCGGTAGGCGATGAGATCGCTGATCGTGCCGATCTTCAGCGCGTGGCGCTGGGCAAAGGCGATCAGGTCGGGCAGGCGCGCCATGGTGCCGTCGTCGTTCATGATCTCGCAGATCACGCCCGAGGGGTTCAGGCCCGCCAGCCGGCTGACGTCCACGGCGGCTTCGGTATGGCCGGCGCGCACCAGAACGCCGCCATCGCGCGCCTTCAGCGGGAAGATATGCCCCGGGGTCGCGATGTCGGCCGCGCCGCGCGACGGGTCGATCGCGACCGCCACGGTCAGCGCCCGGTCGGCCGCCGAAATGCCGGTGGTCACCCCTTCGCGCGCCTCGATCGACAAGGTGAAAGCGGTCTCGTGCCGGCTGGAGTTCTTCGGGCTCATCAAGGGCAGCCCCAGCGCGTCGATCCGCGCACCCGGCAGGGCAAGGCAGATCAGCCCGCGCCCGTGCGTCGCCATGAAGTTGACCGCCTGGGGCGTGCACATCTGCGCCGGGATCACGAGGTCGCCCTCGTTTTCGCGGTCCTCGTGGTCGACGAGGATGAACATGCGCCCGTTGCGGGCGTCTTCGATGATGTCCTCGATCGAGGAGATGGCATCCGAGAAATCGGTCATGGGTCAGCGTCCTGCAAGCCTTCGTCGCCGATGTAACCCGCCCGGCGGCCAAAGGCCAGAGCCGCGGACCCAGCGCCCGCGCGCGATCACCCTGCACAAAGGCTGGTTTCGCAGGGTGACGGGTCACGGCAGTCTTGTTCCGAAGGGGAGGGGTCTGGCCCCCTTACCCCGCCTGCGCGGCCAGCACGGCAAGTGCGGCCGCCTCGGCCAGTTGCTGCGCTGCGCCAAGGATATCCCCGGTCTGCCCGCCGATCCGCGCCTGCGCCGACCGGGCCAGAAGCGCGCTGACCACGCCTGCCAGCACCAGCATGGGCAGGGCGGCTTGCCCAGCGAGGAGGAAGGCGATGGCGGTCGCCAGCGCCGCCCCGACAAGCGCCACGCCCGGCGCGGGCCGCCCGGTGGCATGGCTGAGCCCGGCCCCGCGCGCGTTCGGCAGGGCGGCCATGATCAGCGCCATGGGCGCGCGGCTGACCGCGCCGACGGCGACCAGCGCCCAGAGGCTGCCTCCGGAAAGCACCGTCGCCAGCGCCGACCAGCGCGCCAGCGTGACCAGCACCAGCGCCAGCACGCCGTAGCTGCCGACCCGGCTGTCCTTCATGATCTCCAGCCGCCGCTCGCAGGTCCAGCCGCCGAAAAGGCCGTCCGCCGTGTCCGACAGCCCGTCCTCGTGCAGACCTCCGGTCAAAAGCGCGCCCAGACCCAGCACCATGGCCGCAACCACCCCCGGCGTCAGGCCCAGCCACAGCCCAAGCCAACTTGCCGCCGCCGCCCCCCCGCCCAGCACCGCGCCGACCAGCGGCCAGGTCCAGGCCGATGCGGCGCCGCGGCCGGCATGGTCGGGCAGCGGCAGGCGGGTCAGAAGCGCAAAGCCCGACAGAAGGTCGGCCACCAGACGGGGAGTGATGTCGCGAAGCGTGGTCAAAGCGGCTGTTCCCGGCTGGCTTTCCCTTGGCCCTTGGGGTAGCCCCAAGCGGGCACAGGATCAACCAGAGAGACGACGATGCCGTTCAAGAGCCTTGCCCAGTTCCGCAGCCTTCTGACCACGCTTCCCGCGGCGGATCCGGCGGCAACCGCATTGGCCGAGGCGCGCAACGGCCAGCTGACCAAGCCCCCCGGCGCGTTGGGACGGCTGGAACGGCTGGCGATCTGGATGGCGGGCTGGCAAGGCACCGACCGGCCGCATGCCGACCGGCCGCAGATCGTGATCTTTGCGGGAAATCATGGGGTTGCCGCGCGCGGTGTGTCGGCTTTCCCGGCCGAGGTCACGGTGCAGATGGTGGCGAACTTCGCCCATGGCGGGGCCGCGATCAACCAGTTGGCCAAGGCGTTCGGGGCGAAGCTTGATGTCCACGCGCTGGATCTTGATCGCCCGACCGCGGACTTCACCGAAGCTCCGGCGATGTCCGAGGCGGACTGCGTCGCAGCGCTTCTGAAAGGCTGGTCGGCGGTCGATCCCGGCGCCGACGTCTTCGTCGCGGGCGAGATGGGGATCGGCAACACCACCGTTGCCGCAGCGATTTCGGCGGCACTTTACGGCGGCTCGGGCTGGGCCGGACGGGGAACCGGCGTGGACAACGCGGGCCTTGCGCGCAAGGAGGCGGCGATCGCGGCAGGTCTTGCCCGCCACGCCGCCGCGCTGTCCGACCCGCTTGAGATCCTGCGCTGCCTTGGCGGGCGCGAGATCGCCGCGATGGCCGGCGCCATTGCCGCCGCACGGGCGGCGCGGATCCCGGTGATCCTTGACGGCTTCATCGCCTGTTCGGCGGCAGCGGTGCTGGCCCGCGCCACGCCGGGCGCGCTTGACCATTGCGTTGCGGGCCATCTGTCTGCCGAAGGCGCGCATGGCCGCCTTCTGGAGCAACTGGGCAAGGAACCGCTGCTGTCGCTGGGCCTGCGGCTGGGCGAAGGCTCGGGTGCGGCGCTGGCGATCGGGGTGCTGAAGGGGGCGGTTGCCTGCCATTCCGGCATGGCCACCTTCGCCGAAGCGGGCGTTGCCGCCGGGGCCTGACCCGAGGCCGCCGCTGCGGGCTTCAGGCCTTCGGCATCTTCAGGGTCAGAAGCTTGCCGCCCTTCTGGTAGCGCACTTCGCTTGCGGTGATCGCCTTGACCGTGCCGCCGTCAATCTTGTCACCGACCTTGACCTTCTTGTAGCGCCCGTTCGCCTGCCGGACCAGCGCATAGCGTTTGGACTCGGTACCATAGGTGCCGATCAGGTTGACGTTCGACAGGTTGATCGCGTTCTTGTAGGTGGCCTGCTTGGCGACACTTGCCTTGGTCGGAATCTTCGGCGCGGCCGCCGAAGTGTCCGGTTCGTCCACCTCGTCAAGTTCGTCGGGCTTCAGGTCGGGTGCAGGGGCCGCCGCCGCGGCGACGACGACTTCGGCTTCGGGTTCCGGCTGGGGTTCCGGCTGGGGGTCCGGCGCGCGCACCGCAGCGGCGACGGCGGCTTCGACAGCGCGGCTAAGATCGCGCGGGCGGGCCGCCGGGCGCATGGAAATCGCGACGATCGAGGGGTTCTGCGCTTCAAGCGCCGCCGCCGCCGCAAGGTCGGCATCGGCCTGTGCGGTCAGCGATGCGCCCTGCGCACCAAGATCGGCCGGCTTGTCCGCCGGACGCGCGGCCGAGGCCGACGCAAGCACGCTGGCCGGCCGGGCGAGCGGACGCAGACCGGCCGTCGCGGTGGCGGGGGGGGCGGTGACCGCGGCGTCATCCTCGGGCAATGGCGCCAGACCGACCGGGCGGGGGCGCGGGCGGAAGCCGGCCATCGCCGGATCCGCAGGTGCGGGTTCGGCAACCGGCACATCCGTCGCCGTCACCAGCGACGCGCCGGCGGCGGTCGGGGCATCAGCCGGGCCGGCTGCGGCGGACGCATCCGGCAGCACCGGGGCCGCCGGCACGGCCGCCAGCGCCGCTGCAGTGGCGGCTTCGCTGCGGGCGGGTGGGATCAAGGGCGGCTTCCCGGCGATCAGCATCACGCCTTCAGGGCTGAGGATGCCTTCGGGCGTTGGCTTCAGAAGGCCCGCCGCATCGAACTGGTAGACGGTTCCGAAGGCCGGAGGCGGCATCGCCGGTTCCGGCACCGCATCGGCGACCGCGGCGGGCGCCGGCAGGGCGAGGGCATCCAGCGCGGGGGGCGGCGCATCCATCGCCGCAAGGAATATCTCGTCCTGATCTTCGGGCGGTTGCTGTGCTGCGGCAAGCTCGGTCGTGATGGCGGTGCCGGGGGCAGGTTCGGGTGTCGGTTCGGGTTCGGGGGCAAGCGCAGCTTCGGCCACTGGTTCGGCACCGGCTTCCGGCCCCGATTCTGGCCCCGATTCTGGCGCGACTTCCACGATCAGTGCGGCATCTGGAGATTCCGCATCTGGCAAGGCAGTCTCTGGCAAGGCAGTCTCTGGCAAGGCAGACCCTGGCAAGGCAGTCTCTGGCAAGGCAGACTCTGGCGGTGCAGAGCCTGGCAGTGCCGCATCTGGCGCGTCGGCAGACAGCGCCGTGATGGTGTCTGCGGCGGGCAGGTCAGCCGCGACCTCTGCGGCGGATGGGTCAGGCCGGGCTGCACCCTCGCCAGAGTCGGGAAGCGGGTCTTCAAGGGCAAGGTTGATCGGTGCAGGTTCTGTCGCAAGGGCCCCTGCATCTTCGACCGCCGCCCCGTCAGCTTCGGGCAGCGGATCCATCATGCCTTCGGGATCCTGCATGTCGGCAAGCATCTCGTCATCGACACCCGGCACCACTTCGATCACGGCCTGATCAGCTTCGGACTGTTCGGCGCCGTTCTGTGACAGCCAGAACGACGACCAGGCAGCAATGACTACAAGAAACAGCAAGAGAAGCGCGACCAGCACCATGAATACCACGCCAGACCGGTTGCGTGGCGGGGCGGCGGTGCCGAATGTTCCGCCGGGTCTGGCGGGTGACTTGACCGTATTCAGGCCAGTCGCTGCGGCGGCCGAAGTCTCGCCTCCGCCGACCCTGGCCTTGGCCTTGGCGCGTGTGCCCGGGATCGAAGGCGCGGTCACAAGGCCGGAAAATTCCTTGGCGGCACTTGGGCGCGGGATCGGCTGGCCGAGCCGCGGCCCTCCGGAGCCGGCCGGCAAGGCCACCCTGGCAGGCTGACTTGCACCGCCGGCCGGACCTGCGGCGGCCCGGCGGCTGGCAAAGGCGGCGGTTGCCGCTGCCGACGGGGCAGCAGGGATGTCGCTGTCTGCACCACCGTCGTCCTTGTCGGTCAGGGCAGCCTGCGAAACGGCGAGCGGGCGGGGCGCGATCTCGTCGTCCCCGTCAGGAAAGGCGGTGGCGTCGGTCACATGCGCAAACGGAGCTTCTTCGACGTCCGGATCGGGGGTGACATCGGGGGTGATCCGGTCGGCTGGCGGCACAGGATCAGCATCGTCGGGCAAGCTGGCCAACGCCGCTGAAAGAGCGGCATCGGCCGGTCCATCGGGCTCTGGGCCCAAAGCCGGTGCATAGGCTGCCGCCGGTCCGTGGTCGGGCAGATCTGGCTCGGGCAGATCTGGCTCGGGCGATGGCGCGGCTGCATCCCCGGTGTCCGCAACATCGTCACTCAGGGCTTCAGCAAGACCGGGAAGATGTTCATCATCGTCAAACAGTCCCGATCGCACGGTGTCTTGTCCAGCCGCCGTTTCGGACGGTCTGGGCACGGGCAGGTCGCGCCGCAGGATTACCACCGGCTCTCGGTCGCGGTCGACGACCTCGCCCGGGGCAAGCAGGGTCTCGGCAGCGGCGGTCGGGCCGAACCAGGCTTCGCCGACAAAGGAGCCTTCCGCCGGAACCGCTACGATCGAGACGGGATTCAGCCGATGTGCCACGGCGAACGCCTCGGCTTCGGCCAGGGTCTCGCGGGCGACGACGGCGACCTTGACGGTTGCGCCCTTGCCCGACCAGTCAAACACCAGATCGTCGACCGGATAGGGGGTGCGCCCCTCCAGCGCCGCGGCGATCTGGCGGCGCTTGTCGTTGCGGCTGGGGCCGGGGGCCTCGATCTCGGTGTAAAGCACCTGGGCGTCGGGCAGGACGATCTTGCAGGCCATGCCCATCGGCGACAGCCCAAGCGCGGTCTTGCGCAGATAGTCCAGCGCCTCGTCAAGGTCAGGGGCGTCGAAGGCAACCTCTCCGATCGAGAGCCAGCCCTTCGGGTTTCGGTGCAAGAGCGCGATTGTGTCGCGCGTCAGGTCAAGGGCGAATGTGGGTTTCATGACGCGGGTCTAGCACGGATTTTCAGGGGGCGGGAACGTGGGCCGCAAGCTTGGCGCAGAACTACAGCAGCTTTTCGCCGAAGGAAAGAAAAACGGCCAAGGATCGGCTTGCGACAGCCGTCTTATCGCTGAATTGTCGCGCCAGTCCAAGGAGAAGTCCCATGCGCCTCGCCAAAGCCCTGACCCTGTCGGCCATTCTGGCTCTGCCTCTTGCCGCGCCTGCCGTGGCCGAGGTCCCCCAGCCCATGATTACCGTGACCGGAACCGGCACGGTTCAGGCCGTGCCGGATCTGGCCACCCTGATGATCGGGGTGACCACGCAAGCCGAGACCGCAGCCGAGGCCCTTGCGGCCAACAGCACCTCGGTCGAGGCCGTGATCGCCCGGCTGACCGCCAGCGGAATCGAGCCGCGGGACATGCAGACCTCGAACCTGTCGATCAACCCGAACTGGACCAGCTTTGACAGCGCGTCCCCCACCGTGTCCGGCTATGTCGCCACCAACCTGCTGACCGTGCGGATCCGCAAGCTGGACGGGCTGGGAGCGGTCCTTGATGCGTCGGTGGCCGACGGGGCCAACACGCTGAACGGGCTGACCTTCGGCCTTGCCGCCCCCGAGCCGGCCCTGAACGAAGCACGCAAGGCCGCCGTGGCCGACGCCCGCGTCAAGGCCGAGCTTCTGGTCGCCGCCGCCGGGCTGAAGCTTGGCCGGATCGTCACGATCAGCGAAAATGGCGCGTGGACCGACCCCGCGCCGATGTTCCGCGACAGCGCCGCCGCGGTTCCGGTGGCCGGAGGCGAGCTTGGCCTGACGGCGAACGTCACCGTCCAATACGAGATGACCGAATAGACTTGGCCGGCAGCGGCGAAATTCGCAGCACTTCTGCGGTTTCGGCCAGATTTTGCCCAAGTTCTCTGCCAAGCCGGGCTCACTGACTCGGCAGGATCGCCGCAGACGGTGCAAAGCGGCGCGGGGCAAAGGCGCTGGACAAAGGCGCTGGACAAAGGTGCGGGGCAAAGGCTCGGGGAAATGGTGCGCGGACTGGTCAGCCTGTTGGTCGTGGCTTTGGTGGCCTCGGCAGCCATCGTGGTTTCGCCCCGTTCGTTCGAGCGGGTGCTTCCGGTTGCGCTGATCGAACGCCTGGAAATCATCGGGTTGCCGTTCGCGTCCGGTGCTGCGGAAGCGCGGTCCGGTGACAGCCCGTCGGACTATCTTGACGACCTTCCCGAAGGCCTGGTGGCCAACGGGCCGATCGCCGCGGCAAAGGGCAACGTTCCGGTGTTCATTGCAGAGGTGATCGCAAGCCATAAGCCTCCGGATCCGCGCGACATTCCGACCGAAATCACCACGATCCGGCCAATCATGGGGTGCCGCCTGACCCCTCCGCTGGATGGAACGCTGCTTGGCCATGTGGTCGCCGGGCAAAATGCCCACCAACTCGGGCTGTCGACCTATAACGACGGCGACCTTGCGGCATCGGTTCAGGCTTTCGTCGATGCCTATCGGATTGCCGACGCGCCTGATCTGGCCGCGCCTTCGGTGCCCGAAGGGCTGGCCTTCCAGTCTTATGACGTCGTGGTCACCGAAACCGCTGTCCCGGCCTATCTGGTCCTGCAGACCGGTTCCGGCAACCGGATATGGAACATCCATGTAGCACCGGGGGCGCGGGTCGAACGGGTGGTGCTGCTGGGCGGTGGACAGGTCGGGGTGGCAAACCTGGATCCGGTGGTGCCGGTCGAGGTGATCCTGGACAGCGGACTGCTGGCCTGCGGCATAGCGCCCGCACATGCACTGAACCCGGCGCATGCGATGACAGCGGCCGCCCTTTCCGGCACGGTCGGGGCGGCGGCACGCCTTGCCGAACATGGGGTCGCCGTCGACGCCTATGGACTTTGGTTCCGCGATACGTTCGGCGTCCTCGCCGAACCGTCGCGTGCCGGCTTCGACGTTGGCACGATCTCAGTTGTCGGACCGGTGCCGGACCCCAAAGAGCCGCTGGCCGTGTTCGCACCGATCGCGCAATCAAAGGTCCGGACCACGCAGGACAGCTTCTTTGAAATCGCCGGGCAGGTTGCCGACGGCGAGGATTTCGCCGCCCGTGTGCGGGCCATTGCCACCAGCTTCGCCTTTGGCGACCTCGCGAACCTGCGGCAGGGAGGCAAGTACTGATGCTTCGGCTGCTGATCGGGACCGGGGCTCTTCTGATGCTGGTCGGCTTTGGCGCCGCGGGCTGGCAATACTGGCAGGGCATCCCCGTCGAAGGCATCCGGTCGCCCGCCGCTGCGGACCCGGACGGCCGCGCAGCGCTGCCCGAGGTCCGGCTCGTGACCTCGACCGGCGCAATCGCGCCTGAAGCCGACAGCCGGGCCTATCTGATGCAGGATCGTCTGGTGCCGGAACGGGTTGTACGGATCAACACGACCGCTTCGCTGGACAAGCTGTTGCTGCCGGGCGAAAAGTTGCCGGCCGCGCCCTACCTTGAGGTGCTTGCCGACATCCGGGCGCCAATGCTTGCGCAGGACCTTTGCCCGATCCTGACCGAAACTCTTGCCCGCAGCTGCCTGGTAGACCGGGCGAGGGTGATTGCGGGCAGCGTGGACACGCTGCGCGGCGAGGCACGCTTCGAGGTGACCCTGGCCTATCGTCAGGATGTCGATGGCGCGGATCTGCCTGACCTTGCCGCACATGTCTTGCGAACTGAAATCGTCAGTCCGGATTTCGCAGCCACGCCTGTTCCTGCTGGCATCGGGATCGTTCTGGCCGGGATGGTCGATGCCTCGCTTGCGGTCTGCGCCGCCGAAGAGGTCGCGCCGACATGCCGCGTCATCGGGATCGCCGTGGACTGGACCCCGGGAGGCCAGCCCTGGGCCCAGGCCCGGATTGCCTGGCTTGCGCCGCTGCCTGAAGGCATGTTCACCGCCCCCCCGATTGCGCCCCAGCCCAAGGGCTGACGCGATCGGGGCGGCGGTGGCGATTTTTCGCAGAAAAATCGTTGGCGCGGGAAGGGCTTACGCCGTGGCCAGTGCCAGGGCCTGATTCAGGTCGGCGATGATGTCCTCGACATTCTCGATCCCGATCGACAGCCGCACCATGTCGGGGGCGGCCCCGGCCTTGATCTGGGCGTCCTCGGAAAGTTGGCGGTGCGTGGTCGAAGCCGAGTGGATGATCAGGCTGCGGGTGTCGCCAAGATTCGCCACATGGCTGAACAGCTTGACGCTGTCGATCAGCTTCATGCAGGCCTCATAGCCGCCCTTGACCGTGAAGGTGAACAGCGCTCCGGGCCCCTTCGGCGTGACCTTCTGCGCCAGGTGGTGATAGGGCGAGGACTTGAGGCCCGGATAGGTCACCGTGCCGACGCGCGGATCCTGCTCCAGCCACTCGGCCACGATCTGCGCATTCTCGACATGGCGCTGCATCCGCAGGGCCAGGGTCTCGATCCCCATCAGGGTGTAATGCGCACCTTGCGGGTTCATGGTCATGCCAAGATCGCGCAAGCCGATGGCGATCGAATGGAAGGTGAAGGCCATGTTGCCAAGCGTCGGGTGGAACACCAGCCCGTGGTAGGCCGGTTCGGGCTGGGACAGCGAGGGGAACTTGTCCGAGGCCGACCAGTCGAACTTGCCCGAATCGACCACGATCCCGCCGGTGACGGTGCCGTTCCCGGTCAGGTATTTGGTGGCCGAATGCACGACCAGCGTTGCGCCATGCTCGATCGGCCGGCACAGGTAGGGCGAGGCGGTGGTGTTGTCGACGATCAGCGGAATGCCGGCCTGGTCCGCCACGCGGGCGATGGCGGGCAGGTCGGACAGCGCACCGCCCGGGTTGCAGATCGTTTCGCAGAACAGCGCGCGGGTGTTGCCGTCGATGGCCGCCTCGATTGCCTTCGGGTCGTCGAAATCGACAAACTTGGCCGACCAGCCGAACTTGCGGATCGTGTTGGAAAACTGCTGGATCGTCCCGCCGTAAAGCCGGGTGGAGGCGACGACATTGCAGCCCGGCTGCATCAGCGGAAAAAGCGCCATGATCTGTGCGGCATGGCCCGAGGAGCAGCCGATCGCCCCGGCCCCGCCTTCAAGGGCGCAGACCCGGTTTGCCAGTGCCGACACGGTCGGGTTCGTCAGGCGCGAGTAGATGTAGCCGACTTCCTGCAGGTTGAAGAGCTTGGCCGCGTGGTCCGCGTCGCGGAAGACATAGGCCGTGGTCTGGTAGATCGGCACCTGCCGCGCCCCGGTCGCGGGGTCGGGCGCGGTGCCGGCGTGGATGGCAAGGGTGTCAAAGCCCATGGGTCGGTCGGTCATGATGGTCTCCCTGAAGGTTGGGAGCGACCCTAAGTCAGGTCGCCGCACGAGGCAACCGGAACGGACATCGGCCAGCACACCGCGCAAAAGCCCGGAGCGCACGCCACGGCGGGCTTACGCCCGGTCATCCTTCGGGCTGCCCATCACCACGAATGTGGTGATCGCGCGGACCTGCGGCAGAACCCCCAGCACATCGGTGTGCCAGTGCTTGAAGGCGGCAAGGTCCGCGGTCTCGACCCGCAGAAGGTATTCCACCGTGCCGGTGATGTTGTGGCACTCGCGCACTTCGGGGGCGCGGGCGACGGCGCGCTCGAAGGCTTCCTGCGAGGCCTTGGTGTGGCTGCCAAGTCCAACGGTCACATAGGCCACGAACCCGACGCCAAGCCGCGCGGGGTCAAGGACGGCGCGGTAGCCCCGGATCACGCCCTGCCGCTCCAGCGCCTGGACGCGGCGCAGGCAGGCCGACGGCGACAGACCGATGCGGTCGGCCAGCGCGAGGTTGGATTGCCGGGCATCGCGGGACAGCTCGCGCAATATCCGGTGGTCGAATTCATCAAGATCGGTCATTTGTTGCAAGCTTTACCGCTGGGCCGGTGTCTTTGCAATCACTGGTCCCGTTTGGCGGTGCAGGATTGCGCGTATGACATATGACCTTCTGCTTGCGCTTCTGGGCTTTGCCTTCGTCACCTCGGTCACGCCGGGGCCGAACAACATGATGCTTCTGGCAAGCGGAGTGAATTTCGGCTTCCGCCCGACGATCCCGCACATGCTGGGGATCAGCATCGGTCATTCGGTCATGGTGTTTCTGGTCGGGCTGGGACTTGCTGGGATGTTCAAGGCCTGGCCCCCGGCGCTGCTGCTGCTGAAGGTCGCTTCGGTCGGCTACATGCTGTGGCTGGCCTGGAAGATCGCCCATGCCGCCAGTCCGGGCGCCGGGAAATCCTTGGCGCGGCCCATGACCTTCCTGCAGGCGGCGGCGTTCCAGTGGGTGAACCCCAAGGCCTGGGCCATGGCGCTTGGGGCGGTCGTGGCCTATGTGCCGGAACCGTCGGTCCGGGCCTATGCGGCGGTGGCGCTGATCTTTGCGGCGGTCAACCTGCCATCGGTGTCGGTCTGGGCCGGTGCCGGGCAGGCCATGCGGCGCTGGCTTGACCGGCCGGGCCGGCTGCGGGCCTTCAACTGGACGATGGCGGGCCTTCTGGTCCTGTCGCTGTGGCCGGTCCTGACAATGACGCTGTAGGCGCCGCTCTTCCGCCCTTGCGGGCGTCATCGCTGATCCAGCCCCAGACCCGTCCGGGTCGATAACTCCAGCCCCAGACCCGTCAGGGTCGAAAACCCAGCGCAGAGACCCGTCAGGGTCGACAAGCGGTCAGCGCAGCCACAGGCCTTCGCGGCGCAGCGCGTTGCGGATCATCTGTTCGCGGTGCGGCAAGCGGGACCGGTCGAACAGGGCGCGCGCCTTGCGGCCCTGATTTTGGTAGACCATTGCCTTCATCGCCGGCCAGTCGCGCAGTGCGGGCCGGATGCTCCGGTCCTTCGCCACCGCCTCAAGCACGTCGACGGTCCGGTCGCTTTCGCGGGCGTAAAGCAACGGCAAGGCCCGGTAGTGGCAGGTGGCGCTGCCGTCGAGCGGGGCCAGTTCCGGGCCGGGACGACCGCCGCCCAGCGCATGGATCACCAGCGGCAGGGTGATCTGGTCAAGCCATGGGTACAGGTCCTGCCCGACAAGGGCATCTGGTGGCGCGTCACGAATCGCGGTCGCCCAGGCCAGGAAACGGGTGCCAAAGGCGACCGGACTGCGGTGGAAGAACCAGCCGGCGTTGAAATAGAGGTGGCGCTTCCAGTAATCGTCGGGTTGGGACAGGTCCAGCGTCGGGTCCATCCCGAGGTCGAAACGGTCATAAAGCGACCGCCAGATTTCGGCATGGGACGGGCCATAAAGCTCGATCCTTGGCCAGGTGCCCTCGCGGCGCATCGAGGCCGAGGGCCGGTCGAAATCGAAGGGGATCTGCGACAGCGGGCCGGTGATCAGCGTGTCGGTGTCCAGAAACAGGAACGGCGCATCCGGGAGGGCGGACAGGGCCTCGATCTTGTTGCCCTGCGGGTAGGCCGCGCCGAAGTGCCGCGCCGAGAAGGGCAGGATCTGCGCCCCGAGGTCGGTCAGGATCCCGCGGGTGCGGTCCGAGATCCGGGGGTCACCCGGCCATTTGCCGCCGGGCTGCGGTTCGGAAATGCACAGCGTGCCGGTGAACCCGGGATCGGAGTGGCGCAGGGAGGCTGCGAGCAGGATCGCCTGGTGTTCCAGCCGCCCGGACTGGGCAACGACGAGGAGATTGAAGCTCATGGTCCCGGAGAAAAGCGCAGCGACAGGCAGGACATCCCGCCGTCCAGCCGGGCGCATTCGGAATTGCCGACCTCGACAACGGTGAAGCCGGCCCGTTCCACATTGGCGCGGGTGCCGGGGAAGCCTTCGGCCATGAGGACAAGGCCGTTGAAGCGGATGGCGTTGGCGGCGGCCTCTTCGCCGGGGGCGGTCGGAATGACGCTGTAGCCGGCAAAGCAGCCCGAGACGGCAAGGCGGTCAGTGGCAAGGATCGTCGTCGCGTCAAGAAGCGAGCAGTCGGTCTTGAAATGCAGCACGCCGGGGGGCGTGTGGACCTCGCGCAGCTGATAGCCCCAGAGGGTGACGAGGCTGGACAGCTCGGCGATGCCGGCGGCGTTGGTGCGGGCTGAACGGCCGACCAGAATCTCGCGCCCGGTGACCAGGATGTCGCCGCCTTCGATGAAGCTGTCCGCGCCGTCAATCGCGACCACCTGGCGGTAAAGCGCGCGCAGATGCCGGGCCATCTCGGCGGCCTCGCCCAGCCGCGAGGGCGCGCCGGGACGCATGATCACAGCGCCTTGTGGCAGGCAAAGTGCGGTGTCCTCGACAAACACGCTGTCGGGGTAGGCGTCCAGTGGCGGCAGTTCGATGACGGTTGCGCCGGTCGCTTGCAGGCAGGCCACATAGGCGGCGTGGTGGGCCTGCATCAGGGCAAGGTCGGGGGCCCCTGTGTCGACAGCCCGCAAGCCCGAGACAATCGAGGGCGCGGGACGGCGGGTGATTGCATGCGTGAACTGCGTGGCGAAGGCCATTGAATTTCCCCGGGTTGCGCTTTTGGGTGTCGCATCGTCCGGCGTGGTTCGCAAGGGGGGCGGCGGTCCGCGGCTATGTCCGCCCGCCAAGGTCGGTCAGGATCGGGCAGTCCGGCCGCGCGTCGCCGGCGCAGGCCTGGACAAGGTGCCGCAGGGTTTCCTGCATCGCCTGCATCTCGGCGATCCGCATTCCAAGTGCCGCAACCTGCGCTTCCGCCAGCCGCTTCACGTCGGCGCTGGCCCGGCTGCGGTCCTGCCACAGCGCCAGAAGATCCGACACCTTTTCCATCGGAAAGCCAAGGTCGCGCGCGCGGCGGACAAAGCGCAGGACCTGCACCTCGCGCGGGCCATAGGTCCGGTAGCCGGATCCGCTGCGCCCCGCCGGAGGGATCAGGCCAGTCTCCTCGTAGTAGCGGATCATCTTGGCAGACACGCCCGAGGTGCTAGCCGCTTCGCCGATGTTCATGAGGTAACTCCATAGCGTTTCAGCCGCAGGGCGTTGGTGAGGACGAAGACCGAGGACAGCGCCATCGCCCCGGCTGCAAGGACGGGTGACAAGAGGAGGCCGAACGCCGGATACAGGACCCCGGCGGCCACCGGGATCAGCGCGGCATTGTAGGCGAAGGCCCAGAACAGGTTCTGCCGGATGTTGCGCATCGTCGCGCGCGACAGCCCGATGGCCTGATCGAGCGCGGGCAGCCGCCCGCCGACCAGCACCACATCCGCCGCCTCGATCGCAACCTCGGTGCCGGTGCCCATCGCCACGCCGACATCCGCCTCGGCCAGCGCGGGGGCGTCGTTGATCCCGTCGCCGACGAACGCGAGCCGCCCCTCTGCCTTGAGGCGGTGCAGCGCCGCGACCTTGCCTTCTGGCGTGACCTCGGCCACCACCTCGTCGATCCCGAGGTCGCGGGCGATGGCGCGGGCGGTGCGGGCGTCGTCGCCGGTGATCATCGCAAGCCGCAGGCCGCGCGCTTTCAGCGCGGCGATGGCCGCAGGCGTTGTTGGCTTCACCGCATCGGCGACCGAGATCAGCGCCACCGCCCGCCCATCCCGCGCCGCATAGACCGGGCTTTCGCCCCGGTCGGCAAGTTCAGCCGCACTGCCGGCGAAGCCTGAAATGTCGATCCCCCGCGATGTCATCTCACGCGCGGCACCGACTGTGATCTCATGGCCTGCCACGCGGGCGCTGACGCCGTGGCCGGGACTGGCGCGGAAGGCTTCGGCCACGGGCAGCGCCATGCCCTCCGCGGCCGCGACGATGGCGCGGGCGATGGGGTGTTCGGACGGGGCCTCGACCGCCGCGATGACGGGCAGAAGGCTCTCGCGCGTCTCGCCCTCCGCCACATGGAAGGCCAGAAGGCGTGGCTTGCCTTCGGTCAGCGTGCCGGTCTTGTCGAAGGCCACGACCTTGACCCCCTGCAGGGCCTGCAGTGCCTCGCCCTTGCGAAAGAGGATGCCAAGTTCCGCCCCGCGCCCGGTGCCGACGAGGATGGAGACGGGCGTGGCGAGGCCCATGGCGCAGGGGCAGGCGATGATCAGGACCGCCACGGCATTGACCAGCGCCATCGGCAGCGCCGGGGCGGGGCCAAGCGCCAGCCAGAGGCCGAAGGTCAGCGCCGCCGCGCCGATCACCACCGGCACGAACCACAGCGTCACCCGGTCAACCAGCGCCTGGATCGGCAGCTTGCCGCCCTGTGCCGCCTCGACCATGCGGATGATGCGCGACAGCACGGTGTCGGCCCCCACGGCCACCGCCTCTATGGTCAGGGCGCCGGCCTGGTTGACGGTGCCGCCGATCACTCGGTCCCCTTGCGCCTTTGCGACCGGCATCGGCTCGCCGGTGACCATGGCCTCGTCGACGAAACTGTCGCCCGAAAGCACGCGGCCATCGACCGGAACGCGGTCGCCCGGTCGCAGGTCCAGCCGGTCGCCGGGGCGGACCTCGGCAACGGGCAGATCCAGCACGGCGCCGTCACGGTGGAATTGGGCGATGGCGGGTTGCAATTCGACCAGCCGCCGGATCGCCTGCGAGGCCCGCCCCTTGGCGCGCGTCTCAAGCAGGCGGCCCAGCAGGATGAGAGTCACGATCATCGCGGCCGCCTCGAAGTAGACCGCAACGGTGCCGGGCGGCAAAAGGTCGGGCAGGAAGGTTGCCAGCGTCGAATAGGCCCAGGCGGCTCCGGCCCCGAGTGCCACCAGGCTGAACATGTCGGGCGCGCCCTTCACGAGGGCCGGGACGCCGCGCAAAAAGAAGCGCCGCCCGGGGCCGGCCAGAACCAGCGTGGTCAGAAGGAACTGGAGCAACCAGCTTGAGCCCTGACCGATCGTGGCCTGCACCCAGTGGTGGATGGCCGGGACAAGGTGGCCCCCCATCTCAAGAGCAAAGACCGGCAGCGTCAGGAACGCCGCAAGCAGCAGATCCCGGCGCAGGCTGTCTTCTTCGGCGGCAGCGCGCAGCACCGCGTCAGCGTTGGAGCGGTCTGCGGCTGCAAGCCGTGCCTCATAGCCCGCCGACCGGATCGCCGCGATCAGGCCGGCAGGCCGCGCAACCCCGGTGACATGCGCCGTCTCGGTCGCAAGGTTGACGCGGGCTTCGGTGACGCCCGGCACGGCGAGAAGCGCGCGCTCGATCCGTCCGACGCAAGAGGCGCAGGTCATGCCCGCGACCGTCAGTTCCGTGGTCCCGGAAGGCACGAGGTATCCGGCGGCAGCGACCGCATCGATCACCGCCTGAACCCCGGCGCTGCCCGAAACCCGGGCCGTCGCGGTCGCGGCGTTGACCGACGCCTGCATGACCCCCGGCACCGCCTTGATCGCCCGCTCGACCCGGGCGGCACAAGCGGCGCAGGTTATGCCTTCGACCGGAAGGACAAGGTCTGGCTCTGGTGTTGCAATGGTCATGACCGGCTGTTCCTTCTGCCGTGGACCCAGATGATATGGGGGTTCCCACAATGGGAAGGTCAAGGCCCCGGGCCGAAGATTTCGGCTTCAGATGAAAAACGCGTTGATGCCGGGGCTTTGAGGGCTTTTTTGGGGGGGGTTGGGGGGCTTTTGGCGTGCCGGAACCGCTTTTGCCGTGCAAATCCCGCGCTTCGGCCCTATGGTTCGGCAAGGCCCGGCACGGGCCGACAGCCAAGGAAGGGGCAAGGCCATGGCCAAGGGCATGAACAAACGCAAGGAAGTGAAGAAGCCGAAGAAAGAGGCCGCGAAACCCGCGGTATCGGTCGCGTCAAGCAACGCCAAGGTGACGATTTCACCCGGCAAAGCCAAGGAGTGAGACGTCGCTCATCAAGCCTTGCGGCTTTCTTCGCCGGGGCAGGACGCAGCGAAGAAAGCCGGCAGGCTTGATGAGCGGCCGCCTGATCCTGGCCTAGAACGCCTCTTTCACCGCCTCCATCGCCACATAGGTCGAGGTCGAGGCGACATGCGGCAGGGTGCTGATCGTCTCGCCCAGCACCCGCCGATAGGATTGGATGTCCCGGGTGCGCACCTTCAAGAGATAGTCGAAGCTTGAGGCCATCATGTGGCATTGCTCGACCTCTGGCACCCCCAGCACGGCGCGGTTGAAGGCGGTCAACGCGGTCTCGCGGGTGTCCGACAGCCGCACCTCGACAAAGGCCACATGCGCCTGTCCCATGCGGATCGGGTCCAGGATCGCGCGGTAGCCGGTGATCACGCCCGAGTCCTCCAGCCGCTTCATCCGCGCCTGGGTCGGGGATTTCGACAGACCGATCCGCCGGGCAAGCTCGACCGCCGAAATGCGCCCTTCGGTCTGCAACGCCCGGAGAATCGCAAGGTCGAAACGGTCCAGATCGGGTCGGTCACTTGGCATTGCAGATTCCTTGGACTTGTTGCTTTCCGCCTGCATATCAGGAAAGTTTCGGGAAAACAGCCCGCCCCTTTGCCTGTATGCTGGCCAGAACGAGAGGTGCCCCATGCCAAGAGACTCTGCCTGGTCCGCGATCACCACCGATGCCCTGGCCGATGAGACCACGCTGGTCCGCCGTCTGGTGGACGCGGCAGCCCTTGGCACCCCGGATCGTGCGGCGATCACCGCTGCGGGGGCCGATCTTGTCACCCGGATCCGCGCCAGCGCTCGTCCGGGTCTGATGGAGGTCTTCCTTGCCGAATACGGGCTTTCGACCGATGAGGGCATCGCGCTCATGTGTCTGGCCGAGGCGCTGCTCCGCGTGCCCGACGCCGAAACCATGGATGCGCTGATCGAGGACAAGATCGCCCCGTCGGACTGGGGCCGGCATCTGGGCAAGTCCGCCTCCAGCCTGGTCAATGCCTCGACCTGGGCGCTGATGCTGACCGGCCGGGTGCTGGACGACCGCGAGGGCGGCATTGCCGGTGCGCTGCGCGGCGCGGTCCGGCGGTTGGGCGAGCCGGTGATCCGCACCGCCGTTGCCCGCGCGATGAAGGAAATGGGCCGCAACTTCGTCCTGGGCGAAACCATCGACCGCGCGATGGTCCGGGCCGAAGAGCTGGAGGCGAAAGGCTATACCTACAGCTACGACATGCTGGGCGAGGCGGCACGGACCGAAGCCGACGCCCGCCGCTACCACCTCAGCTATTCCCGCGCGATCACCGCCATCGCGCGGGCGGCAAAGGGCAACGACATCCGCACCAATCCCGGCATCTCGGTGAAGCTGTCGGCGCTGCACCCGCGCTATGAGGTCGCCAAGCGCGCCCGGGTGATGGAGGAACTTGTCCCCCGCGTCCGCGCCCTTGCCAGTCTGGCCAAGGCCGCCGGTCTTGGCTTCAACATCGACGCCGAAGAGGCCGACCGTCTGGCCCTGTCGCTGGAGGTGATCGAGGCCACGCTGTCGGATCCGGCGCTGAAGGGCTGGGACGGCTTTGGCGTCGTGGTGCAGGCTTACGGCCGCCGCGCGGGGGCGGTGATCGACTGGCTGCATGATCTTGCCACAAGGCTGGATCGCAAGATCATGGTCCGTCTGGTGAAAGGCGCCTACTGGGACGCCGAGGTGAAGCGGGCGCAAGTCCTTGGTCTGGAAAGCTTTCCGGTCTTCACCCGCAAGCAGTCAACCGATGTCAGCTACATCGCCTGCGCCCGCAAGCTGCTGTCGATGACCGACCGGATCTACCCGCAATTTGCCACCCACAACGCCCACACCGTCGCCGCCGCCCTGCACATGGCGCGGGACATGGGCGTGTCGCCGATGGCCTACGAGTTCCAGCGCCTGCATGGCATGGGCGACCGGCTGCATGACCTTGTGCTGACCGACCACGGGACGCGCTGCCGGATCTATGCCCCGGTTGGCGCGCATCGCGACCTGCTGGCCTACCTTGTCCGCCGTCTGCTGGAAAACGGCGCGAACTCCAGCTTCGTCAACCAGATCGTCGATGAGGACGTGCCCCCGCAGGCCGTTGCCGCCTGCCCGCTGACCCTTGTCGAGGGCCTTGCCGCAGTCCCCAGCCCGGCGCTACCGACCGGCCCGATGCTTTTCGCACCCCGCCGGAACTCGCGCGGGTGGGATCTGACCGACACCGCCGAACTTGCCGCGGTCGAGACCGCCCGCGCGCCCTTCGCCGACGTCCCGTTCGAGGCCGGTCCCCGGCTTGCCGGCCGCGCCGTGGGCGGCCCGCGCCTGCCGGTTCTGAACCCGGCCACCGGGGCGCAGATCGGCCATGTGCTGACCGCCTCTCAGCCGGATGTCGACACCGCCCTGCGTCTGGCTGAACCCTGGTCCGCCGCTGCCCCGGACCGCGCCACGGTCCTGAACCGCGCCGCCGACCGGTTGGAAGCCGATCACGGCCGCATCTTCGCGCTTCTGGCGCGCGAGGCCGGCAAGACCCTGCCCGACGCAGTGGCCGAACTGCGCGAAGCGGTGGATTTCCTGCGCTACTACGCAGCCGGTGCCGCACCGCTTATCCACCCCGCCCGGGGTGTCTTCGCTTGCATCAGCCCGTGGAACTTTCCGCTGGCGATCTTCTGCGGCCAGATCGGGGCCGCCCTTGCCGCCGGGAACTCGGTCCTGGCGAAACCGGCAGAACAGACCCCGCTGATCGCGGCTTTGGCCGTCGATCACCTGCTTGGCGCCGGCGTGCCCGCGACAGCGCTGCAGCTTTTGCCCGGAGACGGCAGCATCGGTGCCGCCCTGACCCGCGACCCGCGCGTCCACGGTGTGGCCTTCACCGGATCGACCGACACCGCAAAAGCCATCCGCCGCAGCATGGCCGACCACCTTGACCCCACCGCTCCGCTGATCGCCGAAACCGGTGGCCTGAATGCGATGCTGGTGGACAGCACCGCCCTGCCGGAACAGGCGGTGCGCGACATCCTGGCCTCCAGTTTCCAGTCGGCGGGCCAGCGCTGTTCGGCACTGCGCTGCCTGTATCTGCAAGAGGACGTGGCCGAGACCGTTACCGACATGCTTTTCGGCGCGATGGAGGATCTGGAACCGGGCGACCCCTGGGCGCTTGCCACCGATGTCGGCCCGGTGATCGACGCCGAAGCGCAATCCGGGATCCGCGCTTACATCGACGCCGCCCGAGCCGAAGGCCGGGTGCTGAAGGAACTGGCAGCACCTTCGGGCGGCATCTTCATCGCGCCGACGGTGCTTCGGATCTCCGGGATCGCGGACATGCCGCGCGAGATCTTCGGCCCGGTCCTGCACGTCGCGACCTTCAGGGCCAGCGAGATTGACGCGGTGATCGCCGCGATCAACGCCACCGGCTACGGGCTGACCTTCGGGCTGCACAGCCGCATCGACGACCGGGTGCAGCGGATCGTCGAGGGGTTGGCGATCGGCAACACCTATGTGAACCGCAACCAGATCGGCGCGGTCGTGGGCAGCCAGCCCTTCGGTGGCGAAGGCCTTTCCGGCACCGGGCCGAAGGCGGGGGGGCCGCACTATCTGACCCGTTTCACCCGTGCCGCGACCCCGGAGGCCCTGCCGGACGACGCAGCTTCGGGGGCGACCTCGGACGTGTCCGCGGTTGCGCGCGCGTTGTCCGGGCCGCTGCCGAAGCTGAAGCCAGGAACACTGGACCTGCCCGGCCCGACGGGCGAATCAAACCGGCTGACGCTGACACCGCGTGCGCCGACCTTGTGTCTTGGTCCCGGTCGCAAGGCCGCCCTTGCGCAGGCGCTGGCCATCCGCGCCCTTGGCGGCCATGCGGTGGAAGCTCCGGGCCTGCCGCCCGCAGCCCTGGCCACGCTTGCCGGATTCTCCGGCGCGCTGTGGTGGGGCAGCATGGCCGAAGGGCGGGCCCATGCGCAGGCGCTTGCCGCGCGCGCCGGCCCGATCCTGCCGCTGATCGCCGTCCCGGATGCGGGCCATGCCTGCCTCGAGCGGCACCTGTGCATCGACACCACCGCATCGGGCGGCAACGCCCAGCTTCTGGCGGCGGCTGACAGCCTGGCCTGACCGGACTGATGCCGGGCAGGGTGGGCCGCCCTGTCCCGCTTCCGTGGGTAAGGCATCGGCGGACCCGGGCGGCTTCGGCGGCCTTGACGCAGTGACCCTGATCGGAAAGGCTGAACGGCATGTTTCCGATCCGCGACCACAATCCGTCCGGCATGCGCCCGGTTGTCACGATCACCCTGATCGTGATCAACATCCTGGTGTTCGTCAGCTATTTCCTGTCGATGTCCGATTTCCAGCTGAACGGCTTCTTTATTGAATGGGGCCTTGTCCCGGCGCGGCTTCTGGTCGGAGACGGCTACGAGACTGCGCTGACGTCGATGTTTCTGCATGGCAGCTGGATGCATCTGGCGGGCAACATGCTGTTTCTCTGGGTGTTTGGCGACAACCTCGAGGACCGGATGGGCCATCTGGGCTTTCTGGCTTTCTACATCGGCGCCGGACTTGCCGCTGCCGCCTTGCAGACCTTTGCCGACGTCTACTCGCGCGTGCCGATGGTCGGGGCCTCGGGCGCGATTGCCGGGGTGATGGGGGGGTATCTGCTGTTGTTCCCGCGCGCGAAGGTGGATGTGCTGTTCATCTTCGTAATCTTCTTCCGCATCTTCGCCATCCGCGCCTGGATCGTGCTGGGCGTCTGGTTCGCGATGCAGCTTGGGTTTGGCCTCTCGACACCGGCCGATGGCGGCGGGGTCGCCTATTGGGCGCATGCCGGAGGTTTCCTGGCCGGGCTGGCGCTGGCCTGTCCGGTCTGGCTTGGCCTTGGCGGGCGGGCGTTCTGGCAGGCAACCGGGGGTCAGCCGCCCCATCCCCAGACGCAGTTCGCCGCGTCGCGGTCAAACATCCCGCTGATCCCGCGCCGGCGCGCCTGACCCACAAAATCCTTGAGTAAGGATTTTGGCAAATTTCTTCCTCAAGAAATTTGGTCCTTCGACTGACCGCTCAGCCCCGGATCGCGCCAGAGAAGGCATCGAACAGCCCGTCGTTGCCGGCAACAAGTGCTCCGTCCAGCGGGTTCTGGCCCTTGCGCAGGCCTTCGACCATGCCGCCGGCCTCCTTGACCAGAAGGATGCCTGCCGCCACGTCCCAGGGTTGCAGCTCGCGCTCCCAGTAGCCGTCGAAGCGGCCCGCCGCGACATAGGCCAGATCCAGCGCCGCAGCCCCCCAGCGCCGCACGCCGGCGCAACCGGGCATCAGGCGCGCCAGGTCCTGCAGCATCGCCGGCAGGGTCGACTTGGCCCCGAACGGCACGCCGGTCGCAAAGACCGCCTCGTGCATCGCGCGGCGTCCCGAGACGCGCAGGCGGCGGTTGTCGTTCAGCCAGCAGCCTGCGCCCTTTTCGGCCCAGAACATCTCGTCCTTGGCCGGGTCATAGACCACCGCACTTACGATCTCGCCCTTGTGTTCCAGTGCGATCGACACCGCCCAGTGCGGCATCCCGTGCAGGAAGTTTGTGGTTCCGTCCAGGGGATCGACGATCCAGCGCCGGGTCGGGTCGGCCCCGTCGGCGCCCCCGGTTTCCTCGCCCAGCCAGCCATAGGTCGGCCGGCCGCCCATAAGCTCTTCCTTGATCAGCCGCTCCGCCTCGCGGTCGGCCTTCGAGACGAAATCGCCCGGCCCCTTGGTCGAGACCTGCAGGTTCTCGACCTCGCGGAAGTCCTTGACCAGGCTGCGGCCCGCCTTGCGCGCGGCCTTGATCATCAGGTTCAGGTTGGCAGAGCCTTGCATCGACGATTTCCCCGGTTTTCAAGGGCGTCTCTATAGGGTCTGGCGCGGCGGAAAGAAAGGGTGCGCGATCAGTCCCGATTTCAGGCTCACCATCCAGCACGAGATGGTCCTGATGCCTGCAGCCGTGGCCAGGCAGGGAAGCCCGGGTTTCGGCCTGCTGGGGCCAAGGCAAACCCTTCGCCCAGACCAACGCCGGTCCGGGCCCGGGCTGTGTCGGGCCGGATCGCGGGCCTGCCATGCAAGCCGTGCCCGGTCCGGGGCTCAGTTGAAGATCTCGACCCGCATGTTTTTCATGCCTTCGGCCCGCACCATCTGAAACAGGATCGCGGCATTGTCCGGATGCAGCCGCACGCAGCCGTGGCTGGCCGGTTTTCCCAAACGCTTGATCTGATCGGTGCCGTGAATCGCATAATCCCCGTCATAGAAGATCGCGAAGGGCATCGGCGCATTGTTGTAAAGCCGCGAGCGGTGATTCTTCGACAGGGCCTCGGCCCCGAAGACGCCGGTTGGCGTGATCTTGCCCTCCTTGGCGGTCGAAACCGCCCAGGTGAAAAGATGCCGCCCTTCGTGATAGACCATCATCGTCTGGGTCGAAATCGAGACGCGGGCGACCACCCGGTCCGCCACCGCCGCACCTGGCGCCAACAGCGCCGCCACCAGACCCAACGCAGCAAAATATCCGCGCATCGCACACCTCCGAATTTTGCGTTCAATACCGGTAGAATTCCAGCAAACTGGGGCGAGTCAAAGGAATTCTCTGGGCAGACCGGTCAGGATTTCCCACCCGCCCGTTTCGCCGTGGCGGACGCTTTGCGTAGCGTCAGCGACGACCGCCCGAAAGGGACGGAGGAGCGGTCTCAGCCCTGCGGATCCGCAGCCGTCGCAAGCCCGCCGATCTGCGGGGCCTGCAGTTCGCGCAACAGCTTGCGGCGGATCGCCCTGGGATAGTCGACCTGCCGGGGGGCCACTTCGACAAAGGCTCCGGGGCCGCCGATCACGTAGTCGCGGAAATAGGTGACCAGCCCCTGTTCATGTTCGCCGATGGCCAGCGCGTTGACGGTCAGCTGGCCGAAATCCAGCCTGGTCCGGATCGTGGTGACCGGAATTCCCTCATTGCCTTGGCCGTCCCCCGCCAGATCCAGCACCTGCCGCGCGCAAGGTGGGGCGCGGTCCATCAGCCCCAGGCCAAAGCGCATCGCTTCGCCCAGCGCGGTCAGCTGCCGGTCTTCCGGACGCCGTGCACCGCGAACCGCCCGGATCACCCCGTCCAGCGCCGCGGGACCGTCGATCAGCGTCCAGTCCTGCAAAAGCTCTTGATGCGTGGTCCCGCTCCACTGGAAGACGGCCAGCGCCACCGGCCCTTCTCCGCGCAGGATGGCGCGCTGCACCGCCGCATCTTCCAGCGCCAGCGCCAGGCCCTCGGTCTGGATCACGTAGTCGGCGGCATCGATCGAGCGCGAGACATCCATCGCCAGCGCCAGGGCAAGCCGGCACTCGGCGTCGGCGATCCCCGCCCAGCAGACAAGCGGCACCATGAGGCGCAGCATCCGTCCCCTCCCGCGATTGCAGCCCGCCGGAAAGCCTAATTGCAAACCATCGTCCCGCATAGCCCGCCTGGCGCTTGCCAAGGACGCCGCATCCCGCCACCCTTTGCCGCAAAAAGGAGACCCGATGGCCACCGAAAGCACTGGCGTTGATCTTGCCTCTGTCGTCATCCTTCTGGGGGCGGCCGTTGTCGCGGTGCCGCTTTTCAAGCGCGCGGGCCTTGGGTCGGTCCTGGGCTACCTTGCCGCCGGCCTGGTGATCGGCCCGTTCGGCCTTGGCCTCTTTTCCGATCCGATGGCGATCCTGCATGTGGCCGAACTGGGTGTGGTGATGTTCCTGTTCATCATCGGGCTGGAGATGCAGCCCTCGCGCCTGTGGGCGATGCGGCGCGACATCTTCGGCCTTGGCCTGGCACAGGTGCTGCTGGCCATGGCGCTGCTCAGCCTGGTCGGCCTGTCGCTGGGCTATCCTTTCGCGGCCTCGCTGGTGGCAGGCACGGGCTTCGTGCTGACCTCGACCGCAATCGTCATGCAGATGCTTGAGGAACGCGGCGACATCTCGGCCCCGAAGGGCCAGCGCATCGTGTCGATCCTGCTGCTGGAAGACCTCGCCATCGTGCCGCTGCTTGCGATGGTCGCCTTCCTTGCCCCGGGTGGCGGCGACGTCACCCTTGCCGAGCGCGGCCGGGACATCGCGATCGGCCCTGGCGCGATCGCCGCATTGTTCCTGGCCGGGCGCTACCTTCTGAACCCGCTGTTTTCGCTTCTCGCCGCCGCGCAGGCGCGCGAGGTGATGACGGCGGCGGCGCTTCTCGTCGTCCTTGGCGCCGCGCTCTGGATGGAGGTCGGCGGGCTGTCCGCGGCGATGGGGGCCTTCCTTGCCGGGGTGCTTTTGTCCGAATCCTCCTACCGCCACCAGCCTGAAGCGGATGTGGAACCGTTCCGGGGGCTTCTTCTCGGCCTGTTCTTCCTGGCCGTCGGCATGGCGCTGGATCTGTCGGTCGTGGTCCGGAACTGGCAGCTGATCCTGATTTCGGTTCTCGCCCTGACCACGCTGAAGATGATCGCGATCTACGCGATTGCCCGGCTGTTCAAGGCCAGCCACCGCGAGGCGGTGGAGCGGCTGGTCCTGATGGCCCAGGGCGGCGAATTCGCCTTTGTCCTGTACTCCGCCGCACTTGCGGTTGGCCTGATCGACGCCGAAGAGAACGCGGTCCTGACCGCGATCATCATCCTGTCGATGGGGATGACCCCGGTTTTCGTGATCCTGCACGACCGGCTGATGCCCAAGGCGCAGGTCTCGACCGATGGGTTGCCCGCGCCCGAGGATGATGGCGACGCGGTTCTTCTGATCGGCTTTGGCCGCTTTGGCCAGGTGATCAGCCAGCCGCTGCTGCGGCTTGGCTACCGGCTGACGATCATCGACTCCGATCCCGAGGCGATCACCGGCGCGCGGGACTTCGGCTTCAAGGTCTATTTCGGAGATGGCACCCGGCTGGACATCCTGCGCGCCGCGGGCGCGGCCCATGCCCGCGCCGTGGTCATTGCGATCGACAACCAGGGTGCTGCCGTCCGCATTGCCGAGATGCTGCACCACGAATGCCCGCTGATCCAGGTTTTCGCCCGCAGCTATGACCGGCGTCATTCACTGAAGCTGATCAAGGCGGGTGTCGAGACCCCGATCCGGGAAACCTTCGAATCGGCGCTGGCAATGGGAACTGCGCTTCTGCGCCACTTCGGCAATGACGACGAGCGCATCGCCGAGACGATGGCCGAGGTGCGCCTGCGCGATGCCGACCGGTTCGCCTTGCAGCTGGCCGGAGACATCACCGCAGGCCGCAGCCTCATGGTCGGCAATGCCGGGATGGCGATGGAAAATTCGGGGTAAGGCGGGCGATCTTGCCCGTCTCAGGCGCGTTGTAGCTTGACCGGCTCGGACCGCGCCAGCCGCAGGAAATGCGCGATGAAGGGTTTTGCCGCGTCTTCCTCGCGCGTGGCGGCATACATCCGTTTCGTGACCGGCTCCGGCCCAAGCGGGCGCGTGATGTAGTCCGCGTTCGACTTCACCTCGCGCATCACCCAGTCCGGCAGCACCGCCACGCCCCGGTTCGACCCGACCAGCATCAGGATCACCGCCGTCAGCTCTGCCGTCCGCTGCGCGCGGGGTTCCACTTTTGCCGGTGTCAGGATTTCCGTGAACACATCCAGCTTGTCGCGGCTGACCGGATAGGTGATCAGCACCTGATCGCGGAAGTCCCCGGCCGTGATGAAATCCTTTGCCGCCAAGGGGTTCTGGGACGAGGCGACAAAGGTTGGATGGTAGTCGAACAAGGGGTTGAACACGATCCCCGGCGGCGGCTCGCGGTCGGACGAGATCACCAGATCCACATCCTCGCGGTTCAGGGCCGGCAGGGCCTCGAAGGCAAGGCCGGCGCGGATGTCGACGTCGATCTCGGGCCAGGCGTGGCGGAACATCTCCAGCACCGGAAAGAGCCAGTCAAAGCAGGCGTGGCACTCGATCGCGATGTGCAGCCGCCCGCTGCGCCCGGCGCGCAGGGCGCGGAACTCTTCTTCCATCAGGTCGATCTCGGGCAGGATCCGCTCGGCCGCGCGCAACATCCGCTGTCCGGCAGCCGACAGCCGCATCGGCTTGGACCGGCGGACGAACAGCTCCATCCCCGCCTGATCCTCCAGCCCCTTCACCTGATGGCTGAGGGCCGACTGCGTCATATTCAGCACCTCGGCGGCGCGGGCAAGGCCGCCGGCTTGCTGGATGGCGCGGATCGTCCGCAGGTGGCGCAGTTCAACGTACATGAATGAACCTCATGATGATCGTGAGAATTATGAATTTGTCTCACATGCCGGGGCCTGCGACAAGTGGGGCAACCAAGGAGCCTGCCATGTCCACGCCACG
>JANOER010000063.1:0-5576 GCA_031441285.1 Rhodobacterales bacterium | reverse complement strand
TGGGCGTGCATCGGCGAAGCTTTCTGTCAGGAGGTTTCGCCGATGACGCTATCCCGCCGGCTGCGCGCTGGCAAACCCCTCGGCTTGCAGCGCGCAGCCGCAGCGCAGGACTTCGGCGAGCAACACTTCCAGATCCTCGGGGCGGGTGCGGTGGTTGACGATGGCCGCGCGCAACGAGTGGCGTCCCCGCAGCGTGGTGTCGGTCGGCAGGGCCACGCCGCTTTCCTGGATCCGCAGCATGATCTCGGTGTTCAGGTCGCGCAACTCGTCATCTGTGCCACCCGTGCCGCGAAAGCGGAAGCAGACGATGTTGATCGGGGCCGGGGCCATCAGCTCCAGCCTTGGGTCGGCGCGGACCATATCGGCAAGCGCGTGACCCATCGCGACATGCTGATCGACCAGCGCGCCGAAGCGTTCGACGCCATGTTCCTTCAGCGCCATCCACAGCTTCAGCGCCCGGAAGCCGCGCGACAGTTCAAACCCGTAATCGTCCATGGCCGGCCCGTCGGAGATGCCACGCGTCGTGAACTGCAGATATTCTGGATGCAGGGCGAAGGTGTCGACCTGCCGCTGGCCGTCCCGCACCAGCGCGCAGCCGCAGTCGAACGGGGTCTGCAGCCATTTGTGCGGATCAAGGGCAAGGCTGTCGGCAAGCTCGATCCCACCGACCAACCCGCGCAAGGCCGGGGCAAGGCGCAGGAAGGCCCCGATGCAGCCGTCGACGTGGAACCAGATGCCTTCGCGCCGGCAGAGGGCCCCAATGGCCGCCAGGTCATCGATCGACCCGGTGTTGGTGGTGCCTGCAGTGGCGATGACGCAGGCGGGTTGCAGGCCCGCCGCGCGATCTTCGGCGATCATCCGGGCAAGGGCGGACATATCCATGCGAAAGGCGTCATCCGTCGGCACCAGCCGCAGCGCCTTGCTGCCCAGCCCCAGCATCTCCATCGACTTCTGGTGCGCCGAATGCACCTGGTCCGAGGCGTAGTAGCGCAAGGGCTTTGGCAGGTTCGTCACCCCCACGGCCCGCACATCGACACCGGCCATCGTGTTGCGCGCGACCGTCAGCCCGACAAGATTCGCCATCGACCCGCCCGAGGTCAGCGAGCCCCCCGCACTTTCCGGAAAGCCCATCAGCTCGCGCAGCCAGTCCACCACCTGAATGTCGGTCGCCGCCGCCGCCGTGTCGCCGCCGGCAAGGTTCGACCCGTCGATGGCGGCCAGAAAGTCGGCCAGCGCCCCGGTGAAGTTGCTGCTGCCCATGTACCAGCCGAAAAAGCGCGGATGGACGTTGCCCATCGGGTAGCGCAGCAGGGTGTCGCGCAGCCCGTCGTAGATGTCAGCCAAGGGCGTCGGATGCTGCGGCGCTGCGGTCTTGAAGCTGTCCCTGGCCGCGTCCGGCATCGGCAGCCAGACCGCGCGCTTGCGCACCTCGGCCAGATGGGCCACGGCGTCATCGACCATCCGGTGCGCCACGGCGCGCGCCTCGGCCCAGTCGTCGGGATCTAGCGAGACAAGGGGGCGAATGTCCATCCACACACTCCGGCACTGTCGCATTTCGCAATCGCCCGAGGCTGCGCCGACCGCCCTGCCGAGTCAATTGAAGCATTCCGGCCCGGAACCGCCCGCCCGGAACCGCCCGCCCGCCCGAACGCCACGCAACGCCACGCCCAGCAAAACCGCTTTGCGGATGTGCCGGCCAGGTCTAATCTCACCGCAAGGTCAGGGGGCAGACCCCTTCCGGCCGGGCGGGCGATATCTCTGACAGGAGCGTGATCCATGGCCGATACCCCCAACGCGGACGGCTATGTCCTCTCCCGCACCGCTGGTGAATATGACCGGCTGGTGATCCAGGCCCGGCTGTTCGAGTCCTTCACCGACCGGGTGCTGGCGGCGGCGGGGTTGGGCGAAGGGATGAGCGCGCTTGATGCCGGCTGCGGTCCTTGTGAGGTGATGCGCCTGATGGGGCGGCGGGTCGGCCCCACTGGCAGCGTGACCGGGGTCGACATCGACCCCGAGGTCGGCGCCTTCGGGCTGGCGCGACTGCGGGCCGAAGAACCGGGCGACTTCCAGTTTCACGCGGCCAACCTCTTGACCGGAGATCCGATTCCGGGCGCGCCGTTCGATCTGGTGTTCAACCGGTTCCTGCTGTTGCACATGGATGATCCCGTCGCGATGGTGCGGCGGCTGGCGGCGCTGACCCGGCCGGGCGGCACGCTGGTCATGATGGACTACGTGGTGAACACGATGCAGATCGCACCGCATCACCCGGTGCTGGAGCGCGGGATCGAGATCGTCAAAGGCACCCTGGCAGGCGCAGGGCGACCGCTGAATGCCGGCATGCGCCTGATCGAATGGTCGCGCGCCGCCGGCCTGCCGATGCCGCACGGCACGGACATCGACGCCCGGCTCGAGGTCATGGGACCAGACCCGATGACCGCCCGCGCGATCGAAGGCTTCGGCCCGCAAGCCGTCCGCCTTGGCATTGCGACCGCAGACGAGATCGCCCGCCTGCCGGACGCGTTCCGCGCCGTCACCGCCAAGGGCGAGCATGTGATGCACGGAGCCAACGTGGTGGCGATCTGGACGCGGGTCGGGGGCTAGACCCGGGCGGTCAGCACTGTCGGTCGGGTCAAACCCATGGCACCAGCGGCAGACGGCCTTCCGGGCGCGCAGGCGGTTCCCGGCCCGCGCCTCGTTCCCCTAAGGCGCGGCAAAGGGATAGGCTGCCTCGGCCTCGCGCTGCAGGGTCAGATAGGTGTCCACCGCCAGCTTCCGGATCCAGGCCTGTGCCGGATCGTTGGTCTGCCGGAAGCTCCAGACAAAGCGCACCACCAGCGGCGGTTGCTGCACAAGGGGCGGCATTGCCCGCAGTCCGAACGTGCCCACATCGCCGTAGACCGCCAGCTTGTTCAGTGTGGTCATCATGTTCGTGCGCGCCAGCAACGGCGCCACCCCGGAAAAGCCGGGAATCCGCGCACCGATGACCCGCGTGGCTGCGCCGGACAGGTTTGCCGCCTCGGCCGGACTGCGGCTGGCATTGCCGGTAATCACCTGAAGGTGGGGCCAGCGCGTCCATTGCTCCGGTCCCCAATCCCTGATCGCCGGATGGTCGCCGCGCAGAAACGTCGCACGGGTTTCGTTGGGCATGTCCTCCGCTTCCAGCCCTTCCGGCAATGTCTCGGGGCCGAACACCATCGCTAGGTCGATCTCGCCGGCGTTGGTCGCGCGCATCGTTTCTTTCGTCAACTGCACCCAGTCAAACCGCACAGCCGGCGCCTCTGACTGCGCCCGAGCGATGATCGCGCTGGCCAGTCCGGGGAAATCCGGCATGGCCAGGCAGAAGCTTTGCGTCGTGCTGCCGGGATCGAACAACACCTGTGGCGCCACGACCCGCTTAATCTCAGCCAAGATCGGCCGGACCTCCTCGATCAGCTTCAGGGCAAAGGGGCTGGGCTCCATCCGGTCGCCGACCCGGACCAGAAGCGGATCGCCCAACTGTTCGCGCAGCCGGTTCAGCGCATGGGAAATGGCCGAAGGCGTCTTGTGCAACTTGTCCGCCACCCGCGTCAGGTTCCGCTCGGTCATCAGGACATCGAAGGTCACGAGGAGATTGAGGTCGATCCGGTCGAGCTTAATTTCATTCATCGCGGGTGAAATCTCTTCGTTCGACGCCTGACCTTCTGCCGGTCACAAGGGGGGCACAGCGCGCTGCCATGTTCACCCAATCACAAGGATACCCGAAATGACCCTTCAAGTCATCGGCTCCGGCTTTGGCCGCACCGGCACGAAATCAATGAAGCAGGCGCTGGAAACCCTTGGGTTCGGCCCTTGCCATCACATGTACGAAGTCATGGCCAGCGAGCGTCAGCAGGCGCTCTGGATGGCGGCAATGCAGGGCGCCGAGATCGACTGGAGCGAGATCTACGCCGATTTTCACTCGCAGGTGGACTGGCCCGGCGCGCATTACTGGCACGAAGCGTCGATAGCCTTCCCGGATGCACGAGTGATCCACACCGAGCGTGACGAGGACGACTGGTGGGCCAGCTTTTCTACCACCATCGGCAAGTTTCACAGCGTGCTAGATCAGGTGCGCCTGCCCCAGAACCTGAACGCGCTGTTCCACCAGATCATCAAGACCATGGTCGTGCCGGTGTTCGGCGACCACACCGACAAGGCCTCGGCCATCCGCGCCTATCGTACGCACAACGCCCGCGTCCGGGACATGATTCCTGCCGGCCGCCTCTTGGTGTTCGATGTCCGGCAGGGCTGGGCCCCGCTGTGCGATTTCCTTGGCGTCCAGGCCCCCGCGACTGCCTTTCCCCGCACAAACCCCCGTGCCGAGTTCTGGGATGTCGTCGGCGGCGAGCCGGACCTCGCGCCCACCGCCTGATCCGGGCACCAACGCCAAGGCTGAGGGCGTGCGGGATGTGTTGCCCCACGACATGCGGCGGGGCCAAGACGGCCCCGCCGCGCCGCCCGAAGCCCGGTTGCCGGGTGCGAGCAACTCTGTCAGGGTTGACCGATCCGTCCGGCTGTTGCGGTTCTCGCAGGCGCAAGGCGCGGCCAGACTGATCTACGCTTCACACCACCAGAAGGTGACCGTATGCGTGTGCTGATCTCTTCGACAAGCGGCTCCGGCCATCTCAACCCCCTGCTGCCCTATGCCAAGGCGCTGACCGCAGGGGGCCACGAGGTTGCTGTGGCCGTGCGCCAGGTAGCGGCAGCGCGCCTTGCCGAGGCCGGCATTGCGCATCTGCCGGTCGGCGAACCTACGGACGAGGATCTTCAAGCCCTGTACCGACCCCTTGACGCGGCAACAGAAGCCCAGGCCGTCAGGACGGCCGGCGCCGCGTTCTTCGACGGGCTGGCCCGCGCGGCTCTGCCTGATCTTCAGCGCCATGTGGCGGACTGGCGCCCGGACCTGGTGCTGCGTGAATCGGCCGAATTCGGGGGTATTGTGGCCGCCCCGCCGCAGGGCTGCCCTCGGCCCGCGTCGGCGTGCATGGCGGCCCTTTCGAGATGGACTTCCTTCCCCATCAGGTGACCCACGTTGACCTGCTGCGATCGGGCTTTGGTCTTGCAGCCGATGGCGGCGCGGGCCTGCGATCGGAAGCGACCTTCTAGGCCTTCCCGGCGTTCATGGACGAGGGCGTGGATTGGTTGGGAACCCGCGAACCCGTCCGGGTCCGCCCCTCTGCGGGTGCGGCGCCTACGCCCGGCGGGCCCCGGCCAGCCTGGGCACCCGCCAAAGGCGAGACCTTTGTCTATGTCACCCTTGGCACGGTCAGCGGCCGGTCCGAGAAATCCCGCTCGGCCTATCGCGCCGTGCTGGAGGCACTGTCGACGCTGCCGGTCCGGGCGCTGCTGACGACCGGACCGGTCATGCCGCATGAGGAACTGGGGACCATTCCGCCGAATGTCACCGTCGAGGCCTTCGTGCCGCAAGCCGAGGTCCTGCCCCTGGCCGATGCCGTGATCTGCCACGGCGGATCAGGAACCCTGCTTGGCGCGCTGGCATCTGGCCTGCCGCAGGTGGTTGTGCCGCTGTTCGCCGATCAGCCGCACAATGCCGCGTC